>JBBRUC010000036.1:0-36149 GCA_038248205.1 Thermoanaerobaculia bacterium | reverse complement strand
GGGCAGCAAGAAACCGCCCGCCGTTGGCTGAGCGAAGTCGAAGCCGACGCCTGGGGCGAACGGGGTTGCCGGGTTCCCTTCGACTACGCTCAGGGAACGGGATCGTTGGTGCGCTGGGCCGAGGGCTCGAAGCTTGAGGACTCAAGACCTACGAGCCAATGGCTGTCGTTGCGACATTCCGACAACCGAAAGAGTTGATTCGCTTCGCTGGACATCAGAGCCTCCTTCTTCTTTCGGCTCCAACCCTGCACCTGCTTTTCCCGGAGGTAGGCATCTTCGATGCGCTCAAAAAGTTCGCAGAAGACGAGGCGAACCGGCAGCCGCTTGGCGGTATGGCGGGCACCGAGGCCGTTTTGATGTTCCCAAAGGCGTCGGTCGAGATCCCAAGTGCTACCGGTGTAGTAGCTCCCGTCTGCGCACTCCAGGATGTACAAATAGGGCATCGCCGGAATCTCCTCGGCAGTCGCTTCTGTGTCCGCTCGGTGAGCAGAAGTCCCGTTCGCTGCGTGAAGTCTAATCTATCTCGGGTTCCCTTCGACTACGCTCAGGGAACGGGACCATGGGCGCGCTGGGCGAACGAAACGGCTTGTGCCGTTGGCAGCAAGAAAGCGCCCGCCGTTGGCTGAGCGAAGTCGAAGCCAACGCCTGAGTCGAGCGGGGTTGCCAGGTTCCCTTCGGCTACGCTCAGGGAACGGGACCGTGGGTGCGTTGGGCGAACGACAGGGCTTGTGCCGTGGGCAGCAAGAAACCGCCCGCCGTTGGCTGAGCGAAGTCGAAGCCAACGCCTGGGGCGGGCGGGGTTGCCGGGTTCCCTTCGGCTACGCTCAGGGAACGGGACCATGGGCGCGCTGGGCGAACGAAACGGCTTGTGCCGTTGGCAGCAAGAAACCGCCCGCCGTTGGCTGAGCGAAGTCGAAGCCAACCTTCCGCAATCACCCCGTCATCAGCCCTCGGGCCCCCGTCCAGATCCACCAGAGGCCGACGAGGCGGAAGACCCAGAGTAGGTTGCGGATGCCGAGCAGGAAGAAGTTGTGCGCGGGGAAGGGAATCTGCAGGGGGGAGCGCTCGGTCTGAGCGAGGTAGCCCCAGGCGCCGAGGTTGACGGCGAGCCCTACGACGAGCTGGAAAAGCGCCGTGGCGAGCGGCAGTTCTTGATCGTAGCCGAGCGCGGTGGCGGCGAGGGCGGCGAGGAGGGCGAGAAGCGGCGGGAAGATGCCGAGGCGCAAGGGGATCTTGGCGCGGTCGATCCAGGAGAAGAAACGGGCGGTAGGAGCGCGGTGCTCCGGGCAGCATCGGGCGGTGAAGGACTCTCGTCCGGCCCGTAGTTCGATCGGTTCGGAGGGGTCGGTGGGGGAGAGCAGGCGATTGCACCAGAGGCACTTGGCACTTCGCACCCGCGTGGCCCAGGGGCGGGCGACGCTTCGGTGAGAGGCGATCAGCGCGATCCCTACGACCAGCGAGGCGCCGATCGGCTTCGGATGGCGGACGAACAGGAACAGCACCAGCGGGATGAACAGGAACAGCAGCAGGCCGACCCCTTGGGCGAGCCAACGCCCGGGAGGGCGCGGTGCTTCGGGAACGGCCGGTTCGGTCATCCGACGCTAGAACCCTTCAAGCCCCGCCAAGTCCGGCTCGGAGTCGGTCTGGCGGTAGGTGCCCGAGCCGCTGACGTTCTGGCCCATGCCACAGGCGGGGCCGGGGGCGGACTGTTCGACGCGGACGTTGCGCCCGCTGAAGTCGAAAGTCACCTGACAATCGCCCTCTTCGTAGACCGCCTTATCGTCGTCCAACCGCATCGAGCCGGAAAGCACGCCGGTATTGGCGAACGACGGATCGGTCCCCTCCGGCACCCAGTAGGCCGAGAGGCGAAACAGGACGCGCTGTCCAGGCAAGAGAAGGATGTGCAGGGTGTTGGTGAGCCGGCCGGTGAACAGCTCGTACGATCCGGAGGTGCCGTCGTCCGGCGAGGAATTGGAGTTGAAGGAGAAGGCGAGCGGCGGTGCTTCCGGGTCGTCCGGCTGCGTCCAATTGCCCGAGAAAATTCTCCCTTTCCAAGTCCCCTGGAACACCCCGGTCCGTTGTCCGCCCTCGGCCACCTGCGACAGGCGCACGTCGTTGCCCTGGGCGGTCCCCTCGATGCGAATCGGTTCGCCCACCGCCTCGTAGAGATAGACGCCGCGAATGCGATCACCGTCGCGAATCAGCGTCAACCGCAACATCTGCTGACCCTCAAACGAACCGCGGAAATGGCTACGCTTCTCGCGCGCTGCGACGGGAATAGCGAGGCTGGCGAGAAGGAACGAGACGGCGAGAATTTTCAATCGATCGGTCATGCCTGCCCTCCTGGCAAAGGTCCCGAAGCACTTCGGATCCCGTGGCGGAATTGCTGGCCGCTGCCTATCCAGATGCCTAATCTTCTTCCCGTTCACTGGTGAGTGCAACCCCAGTGTGTCACGATTCGGCGCGCCGGGACGCCGAAAAGGTGCGGCCGAGGCAACGAAGCCTCGGCATCGAAGAGATCGAAGTCCGGATACAGAACATGGTCGATTCCTCGATAGGCCGGTCGGGTGGTTTGAAAGCGATTTCGTCGAGCCGAAAAAGTGAGGGGGGCGGATGCTTCGCCCTGTTTATCGTCATCTTCCTGTTGGCGGGGCTCGCTTTGCTGCCGCTCCTCGGTTGGCCCGTCGTGCAGGCGATCAAGGCGCGCTCGTGGCCCGAGGTGCCTTGCACGATCCTCGAAAGCTCTGTCCTTAGCCACGAAAACGATGGTACGACCTACAGCGTCAAGGTCGCGTACGAGTACGAAGTCGACGGCCGCCTCTACCGGTCGAACCGCTACCGCTTCATGACCGGCTCGTCTTCGGGCTACGAAGGGAAGGCGGCGGTGGTAGCCCGCCTGCCCTCCGGCAGCCGATCGGTCTGTTACGTCGATCCGCGTGATCCGAGCCGGGCGGTCCTCGATCGCAGCCTGGGTGCCTGGACTCTCCTCTCGCTGATTCCGCTCGGGTTCATCGCCGTAGGTGTTTGGGGCGCCTTCGCGGGATTGCGGAGTAAATTCGGCCTCCCCTCGTCGGGCTTCAGCCCGGTCCCGGGTGGCCCTGGCATGTCCTCCGTCGGCGGCGCGGAGCCCTTCCTCTATCAGACCCCGGGTTGGCTACCGGAGCCACCCGGGGAGGCAGGGAGCCGGTTCGCCATCGCGCAGGCGGGCGGCGGAATCGATCTCGAACCGTCTGCGGGCCCGATCGGCAAATTCCTGATCATCACCGCCATCGCGCTGTTCTGGAACGGCATCGTCGGCGTGTTCCTCCACGAGGTCGTCAGAGGCTGGAGCGCCGGCCATCCGGATGGCTGTCTCACCACCTTCCTGGTGCCTTTCGTCCTGATCGGCGTCGCACTGCTGCTCGGTGTGCCGTACCAGTTCCTGGCGCTCTGGAACCCGCGGCCGCGCCTGCACCTCGACCGGAGCCGGCTCCAGTCGGGCGAGAGCACGCGACTCTCTTGGAGCTTTCAAGGCGCGGCCGGACGCATACGGCGGTTGAAGATCACGCTCGAAGGACGCGAGGAGGCGACCTATCGGCGCGGCACCACGACGCACACCGACCGCAGCACGTTTGCCACTCTGGTTCTGCTCGACAGCGACCAGCCCGCATCGATCGCCTCGGGGAACGTCTCGATCACGATCCCTTCCGGCTCGATGCATTCGTTTGCCGGCTCAAACAACAAGATCGTCTGGAAACTGTCGATCGCGGGCGAGATCCCGCGCTGGCCGGACGTGAGCGAAGAATTCGACCTGGTGGTACTGCCCGAAGCGGCGCGGAGGAGGGTCTGATGGATTGGCTGGAGGTGACGATTCCCGAGGGACGGACCGCGTGTACGGCCGGCGACGAGATCGAGGCGGCGGCGGTCTGGCAGTTGGACGAGATGCCGACCTCTTTAGAGCTTCGTCTGTTCTGGTACACCGAAGGCAAGGGCGGCCGCGATTCGGAGATCGTCGCCAGCGAATCGATCGAGCCGACCCCCTCGGGGCACCGTACCTGCCGGTTGCGCCTGCCTGACATTGTGCCGTCAAGTTTTTCCGGCAAGCTGATCTCCCTCCTGTGGGCGATCGAGCTGGTGGCCGAACCGGGGGAGCGGGCGGGCAGGATCGAGTTGGTCGTCTCGCCGACCGGGCACGAGCTGCAGCTCTATGGCGAAGCCCAAGGGATGGCGGATGCGGGAGGCGCCGACGCGCGCCCGTGAGAACCCGTTCCGGGTCGAGAGGATCCACGCGCTCGATTTCCGGTTCCCCGCCGGAGGGGCGGACGCGCTCTTCGGCCGGTTCGAGGAAACGGGCCGTTCGGCCGTCGTGGTCGGACCGGAAGGGAGCGGCAAGACCACCCTGATCGAGCGTCTCGCGTCCCGGCTTGCGCCCCGATTCGCGGTGAACGGCCTGCAGGTGGTCTCGTTCGCGGCACGGCCGGACGAACCGGCGATCCGGCGCCTCCACGCGGTGCTGAAGGCCTTAGGGCCGGACGACCTGCTGCTGCTCGACGGTTTCGATCACCTGCCGCTTCTCGTCCGCCTCGTCATACCGCGCCGAATCACCCGCCTCGGCGCCGGATTGCTCGCGACCAGCCACGTTCCCCTGCGCACGCTCCCGACCCTGCTCACGCTCGCGCCCAGCGCCGAGCTGTTCGAGGAGCTGGTGCAGGATCTGATCGGTGGATCGGCGACCGAAACCCTGCCGCTCGCCGAGATTCATCGCCGCCACGAAGGCAACCTTCGGACCGCATTGCGCGAGCTGTACGACCGGTGGTCGAGCGATCTCCGCGGCGCAGATCCCGGTACCGCGAGGACTGGAAGACGTTGAATCGTGTCGGCCCGGTAGGGTGATTGGTGCCGGCGGAGCGCCTGCGGAGTTCAGGTACACTCACGCTCCCGATCCGACGACTCTTCTAAAGTTCAGCCGAAATCATAGTTGGGAGTCGCCATGCCAGGAATCGAGAAGACCGTCGCTCTCCGTCGAGGGATTTTGATTGCTCACGCCCGGTAATTCGGTCGGACGGCGAATCTTCGTCCTCGCGTTCGCCATTCTCTCGTTCGAAATGGCCAGCATTCGGTGGCTCAACGCCTCCGTCCAAATTCTCTCGTATTTTTCGAATCTGATCCTCATCTCTTGTTTCCTCGGCCTCGGCCTCGGATGCCTGCTCGAAAAGAAGCCTTGGCGGCTCGTTCGCTATTTCGGCCCGGCTTTTCTGCTCCTGGCCTGGGGAACGAGCACACTTTCCCGGCACGGCATCTCGCTCACGGTCGACGACGACGTCATTTTCGCTCAAGGGGCTCGCTACCTGCCCGAAGGGATCGCTCTCACCCTTCCCCTTTCGGCCTTCGCCGCGTTCTTTTTAAACACCCTCTTTTTCGTCCTGCTTGGCCAAGAGCTCGCGCGGCTGTTGCGCGCATCCAGGACTCCCGGCCGTGGCTACTCCTTCGACCTCGCCGGCAGTCTCGCCGGAACCGTTTCCTATGCCGCTCTTTCCGGCTTCGGAACTCCGCCCTGGATTTGGTGCGCCGGCGGGTTGGGTGTCCTTCTGTTGCTTCTCGGCCGAGACGGCCTCGTCTGGAATCTCCTCGCGTCGGTTGCGGCGGTCCTTCTCGTGGCAAGCGGTGACGGCAAAGAGGTGCGCTGGTCGCCCTACTACAAGGTCGAGATGGAGGCGTACACGCATCCGGAATTTCGCGATCTGGGCTTCAAGATTCGGGTCAACGGCCAGCGCATCCAAGACGCTCTCAACTTCGGGCCGGAGCTTGAGAGAACCCGCCTTGCCCCTTGGAAGGATTACTACGAACTGCCCTTTCGAGTCTTCCATCCACGACGAGTTCTGATTCTAGGAGCCGGCTCCGGAAACGAAGCCTTCATTGCCGCGCAGCAAGGAGCCACGGAGATCGAAGCGGTGGAGATCGATCCGGTCCTTGCCGATCTAGGGCGGCAAATCCATCCGAAACGACCCTACTCGCGGGCATCGGTTCGAGTCTCGGTCGACGACGCCCGCGCTTTTCTATACCGCACGGAAAAACCGTATGATCTCGTCGTGATGTCGGCCCTCGATTCGCACAAGCACGTCTCGGGGCTGAACTTGAGGCTTGAGAGTTTCGTCTACACGGTGGAGTCCTTTCGCCGGATCAAGGATCTTCTCGCCCCAGGCGGCGCCTTTTGCTTGAACCTTTCGGCCCAGCGTCCCTGGATGGCCAACCGGACCTTTCGAAGCCTCTCCCTGGCGTTTGGCCAAGAGCCGCAGCTTTTGATGACGAAGGGGAGTCCGTTCGCCTCCATTGCCTACGTTTCGACGAAAGACGGGTCGAGGGTGCCGAGCACCAGGCTCGAATCCCTGGGGATCTTCGAATTCGCCCCGAGCCCAGCCATGAGGTCGGAGCGACCCGCGACCGATGACTGGCCGTTTCTCTATCTGGAAAACCGGCGCATTCCGACCCTTCAGCTGTTCGCGATCTTCGGACTCTTCTTGCTGAGCGGTGCCGCGGCCTACGGCTGCGGTTACCGAAAAGGCCCGGGAGACCTCCACTTCTTTCTCTTGGGCGCCGCCTTCATGCTGCTCGAAACGCGCGGCCTCACCGCGGCGGCGCTTCTGTTCGGAACGACGTGGCTCGTCAATGCGATCGTCATCGGCGGGATCCTCGCCTTGCTTTGGCTCGGCAACGAAGCGGTCCTCCGGGGCCGAGCGCCCGGCAGGCACGTCGCCTTCGGCCTCCTGGTCGCCTCCCTGATCGTCTCGTACCTCTTGCCGTTGGAGCCGTTCTTGGCCCTGGATCGACCGATCCGGCTCGTCGCGGGAGCCCTGTTCATCGGGCTGCCGATTCTTTGGGCTTCGTTTCTCTTCTCGGCGGCATTCGCGAAGACGCCACGTCCGGCCTCGGCCTTGGGGGCGAACCTCCTGGGCGTCGTGTTCGGCGCCTGCCTCGAACAGCTCTCGAACGTGGTCGGCCTGCGGGTGCTCTTTCTCTTGGCGCTCGGGCTCTACGCACTGGCCGTACTGTTTTCTCCCAAGAGCTTGGGCCAGGAACAAGCGCCAGGTTCGGAAACGCAGGAATTCACCTGAGGCTCATTCCCTCCCGACTTCGGCCGGTGTCGGTCGATCCCCCGGGTCCGCCTGTTTGTTTGGCGCCTTCCACCCCGTCCAACCTGGTCCGCGGACGACTCGACCCGCGACGGCGCCGGTGGGCTCGCCGTTTTTCAAGACTTGGATGCCGTTGACGAAAACCTGCTTCATGCCGGTCGCGTATTGGTGGGGTTTGTCGTAGGTTGCTACGTCGCCTACGGTCGCTGGATCGAACACCGCCAGGTCGGCGTACCAGCCTTCTTTCAATCGACCCCGGTCGCGAATCTTCAGCCGTTCGGCGGGGAGCGACGAGAGCTTGCGAATCGCCTCTTCGAGCGGCAGCGCCTTTTCTTCGCGGACGTACTTGCCCAATAGGCGGGCGACGTTGCCGTAGGCGCGCGGATGGTCGTTGGATTTCAAAAACACCCCTTCGGCCGAAGGGGCGCCTGCGTCCGAGCCGAATGCGACCCAGGGCAGGGCGGTCTGCTTTTTGACGTTCTCCTCCGACATCAAGAAGTAGATCGTGCCGACGCGGCTGCCGTCTTCGATCACCAGTTCAATCGCGGTCTCTTCCGGGCTCTTGCCGCGCTCTTTAGCCACCTGAGCAAGGGTTTTGCCGGTGAGCGGTTTGAGCGCCTCGTTCTTGAAGCCGGCGAGCAGCATGCCGTCCGGCCCGGCGCCAAGGAAGAGGTTTTCCCACTCGTCCGACGGCGTGGTCATTTCGCGGAGGACACGGGCGCGAATCTCCGGATCTTCAAGCCGCTTCTTCCACGCCTCGTACCCTCCCTCCTGCACCCACGGTGGCATCGAGGCGTCGAGGCCGGTCGCCCCCGCGGTGTAGGTGTACATGTCGGCGCTGATGTCGAGCCCCGTCCTTTGCGCCGATTCGATCTTTTGAATCAGCAGGTCCATCTTGGGCCAGTTGCTTTTACCCGCGGCTTTGAGATGGTAGATCTCGGCGGGGAGCTTCGCCCGGCGGGAGATCTCCATCAGCTCATCGACCGCTTCGAGCAGGCGATTGCCTTCGCTCCGCAGGTGGGAGATGTAGCGCCCGCCGTAAGCGCCCGCGACCTCGGCGAGCGCCACCAGTTCGTCCGTCTTGGCGTAAAACGCCGGTGCGTAGATGAGCGACGAGCCGAGGCCCAGGGCGCCCTCTTCCATTCCCTGGCGGACGAGGGCTTTCATCCGCTCCAGCTCTTCCGCGGTGGGCGGCCGGTCGGCGTAGCCGATCTCGTGAATGCGTACGGTGGTGGCGCCGACGAACGAGGCGACATTCGGCGCGATCCCTTTCCTCTCCAGGTGCTCCAGATACTCGCCGAGGGTGGTCCAGGGGATGTCGAACTTCAAATCCCCCTGGTCGTCGAGCATCTCTTTGCGCATCGCCGGGGTGATCGGCCCCATCGACCACCCCTCGCCGAACACTTCGAGCGTCACCCCCTGGCGAATATCGCTCTGCGCCCGGCCGTCGACCAGCAGCGAATCGGTCGCCCAGGAGAGCATGTTGACGAAGCCGGGAGCGACCGCGAGGCCTTTGGCGTCGATCACGTTCTTGGCCGTCGCCGTTCCCAGATCTCCCACCATGGCGATCCGGTCGCCCGCGATCGCCACGTCGCCGACGTAGGGCTTGCCGCCGCCGCCGTCGTAGATCGTGCCGCCGCGAAGGATCGTGTCGTAGGTCGGAGCAACGGTACCCGCGGCCGGAGATTCGGCGCGAACCGGACCGGCGAGAGCGGCGAGCAGCAGGGCGAGCGCGAGAGCTTTGAGCTGGGGCATCGGGCAATCCTCCAGGGCGAATTGCATTCTATGAGGCCCGGCTTCGGGCGCAACCTTCCCCGCTTTCCCGCGTAGATCCCCGACATGCGTTTCGCCGCCTTGGGCCTCTGCCTGTTCGTCCTCGTTTCCGCCACCGCGTACCCGGCCCAGGAGGCCGCTGCCGCCAAGATCGAAACGCCTGAGCTGCGCATCGTCCGGGTGAGCGGGAAGATCGAGATCGATGGCGATCTCTCCGACGCGGGTTGGCAGGAGGCGGCGCGGATCGAGCGATTCTGGGAGACCCGGCGTAACGAGAACGGCGAGCCGCCGGTGGCGATGGTCGGTTTCCTCGCCTACGACGAGCGCTATTTCTATGTCGCGCTTCAGATGACCGATCCCGACCCGAAGAGCATTCGGGCGTTTTACGCCGATCGCGATTCGGTGCCGTCGGATACGGACTACGCGGGCATCCTGATCGACTCGGCGCACGACGGCAAGACCGGGATTCTGTTCCTGGTCAATCCGAAGAACGTCCAATACGACGCGATCAACTCCGACGTCACGGGCGAGGATTCCTCGGTCGATCTCTTCTGGGACTCGGCGGCCAAGGAAACGCCAGACGGCTGGGTGCTGGAGATGCGCATTCCGTTCTCGTCCCTGCGCTATGGCAAAGGCGACCCGCAGACGTGGGGCGCCATGCTCTATCGCAACTACCCGCGCGACTTCCGCTATCAGATTTTCAGCGCGCCTATGCCGCGCGGCCGGGGTTGTTTCGTTTGCAACGAAAACACCTTGGCAGGGCTCTCCGGCTTGCCCTCGGGTGCGCACTACGTTGTAGCGCCCTACGCCGCGGCGAACCAGCCCTGGGCGGCGCCGAACGGAGCGGGCAGCCGCCTGGAACGGGGCGATTTCGATTCGGACGTGGGAGCGGATTTCAAGTGGCTGCCCAACGCCAACCACGCGATCGACGCCACGATCAACCCGGATTTTTCGCAGGTCGAGTCCGATGCCTCGCAGGTGACCGCGAACGAGCGCTTCGCTCTGTTTTTCTCCGAGAAGCGACCGTTCTTCTTGGAAGG
The DNA here is from genome assembly GCA_038248205.1 of Thermoanaerobaculia bacterium. GTDB lineage: Bacteria > Acidobacteriota > Thermoanaerobaculia > Multivoradales > UBA5704 > DASYKS01. Next base: position 26,227 of record JBBRUC010000036.1, on the reverse strand, counting down.
GCTCGACCTGCTGGCGAGCCCGCTGCAAGTGGTGTACACACGAACCATCACTTCGCCCCGCTGGGGCGCGCGGGCGACCGGCCATTTCGGCTCTACCGCCTATACCGCCCTGGTCGCGGACGACCGGGGAGGCGGCAGCGTGATCATCCCCGGATCGCAAGGCTCCCAGTTCGCCAACCAGGACGTGTCGTCGAAGGTCGGAATTGCCCGCGTTCGTCACGACTTCAGCGGCCCCTCCTTCGTCAGCTTCCTTACCACTCTGCGGGAGAGCGATGGCGACGCCCACAGCCGCGTGTTCGGTCCCGATTTCCAATGGCGCCGAGGGGGGGATACGGTCACCGGGCAGTTCCTATTGAACGACACCCGGACCCCGAACGCCCCCCAGAGCGGTATCGTCGAATGGGACGGGCGAAAGCTTAGCTCCCACGGCGCCTATCTGGAGCACAACCGCAGCCGCAAGGGATACGACCTGTATACCTCGTACACGGACATCGGCGACGAATTCCGCGCCGACGTCGGCTTTCTGCCGCAGGTCGGTTATCGCGAGGGACTGTCGCAATATACGCGGAATTTCTACCCCAAGAAGGGACCGCTCCGCTCGGTGCGGCCGGGGTTTGCGATGCGCTATTCCGAGGACTCCTCCGGCCGGCTCCTGCGCTCGCGGGTGGTGCCGAAGCTCTCCTTCGACGGCGCACACAACAGCTATGGCGAGATCAGCTACAAGGTCGAGCGGATCCGCTCGGGCGAGAAGATCTTCGACCGCCGCTATGTCGAGTACTACTCCGAGATCAGCCCCTCCCGCAGCTTGGGTCAGATCAGCCTCTCCGGTTTTGTCGGCGACGACGTCGATTTCGCCAACTCAAGGCTCGGCACGGGAGGCACGGTCAAGCTCACCTCGGTCCTCCGACCCGGGCAGCATCTGGATCTCCAACTCTCGGCCACGCGCCGTTGGTTGGATGTCGATTCCGGCCGGTTCTTGACCGCCGATCTCGCCCGCATTCGCGCCAATTACAACTTCAACTCGCGAACCTTTCTGCGCCTGATCGGCGAAGAGATTCGCACCACGGTCGAGAACTCCCGCCGGCCGGAGCCGGGAACCGGCACGGAACGCTCCAAAGACCTCACCGGCTCGGCCCTGCTCGGCTACAAGCTGAACTGGCAGACGGTGCTCTTCGTCGGTTTCGGCGACGCTCGCACCCTCGACGACCGTGGCGATCTCGCCCCGGTCGCCCGCCAGGCATTCTTCAAAGTCTCGTACGCGTTCCAGCGGTAGGGCGCGGGCGTCTCGTGCCGATCGCGCAACCGCTTGAAGTCCGTAGATTTCGTGCCGACCGCGGCGATGCCGGGGCTCGGCTCGATCTCGTCTTGGTGCGCCACTTGGCCGACCGGCCGGAGATCTCGCGCAACCAGATGCAGCACTGGATCGAGGCCGGCCGGGTGACGATCGACGGTGCCCTTGCGGGCAAGCCGTCCGATCGCGTTCCCGCCGGGGTGGAAGTCGCGGTGCTCCTGCCGCCTCTCGCGCCGCGCCGCGTGCCGGAGGGGGAGGAGAGGGCGCTCGACGTGCTCTATGAGGACGAGCATTTGCTGGCGCTGAACAAACCGCCGGGGCTCGTCGTCCATCCCGCCCGCGGCCAAGAGAAGGGGACGTTGCTCAACGCCCTGATCTGGCACTTCCGAGCCGCGGGGGAGCCCGGCAACCCGCACCTCGTGCAGCGGCTCGACCGCGGCACCTCCGGATTGATGCTGGTCGCCAAACGCCCGGCGATGCACGCGGCGCTCGCCAAGGCGCTACGCGCCGAGCGGGCGGAGAAGGAGTATCTCGCAATCTGCTACGGCCGGCCGCCGCGCCCGAGGGGGAAGGTCAACCTGCGGATCGATCGCCATCCGACCCTCCGCGGTCTGCGCGTCGCCCATCCCGCCGACGGCGCGGTCGGTCAGGAGAGCCTCACGCTGTTCGAGACGATCGTTTCCGGGGGAGGACTTTCCATCCTCCGCTGCATCCTACGCACCGGACGGACGCACCAGATCCGCGTACACTTGGCGGCGCTCCAGGTGCCGATCGTCGGCGATCCGCTCTATGGCGAACCGCGCTGGGACGGTTTGGACGATCCGGTGCTGGCCGCTCTCTGCCGGGATCTCCCGCGCCAGGCACTCCACTCCCGGCGCCTGCGCTTCGTTCATCCCGCGACGCGGATGGCGATGGACCTCGAAGCGCCGTTGCCTGCGGATCTGGAGGCGATGGTCGAACGCCTCGTGGAATGAAAACACCCCACTGTTTCAGTAGGGATCTGCACGAAACACCCTACTGTTTCACAATCGTTTGACGCGAAACGGTAGGGTGTTTATGATTTTTGGGTGTATTTGCCCCGCCACATCGACGCGACGCTCCTCGCCTGGGCGGTGGAGGAAGAGCGTAAGCCTCTCGTCCTGCGCGGAGCGCGGCAGACGGGAAAGGCCGCGGCGGTTCGCCGGCTCGCCGAGCATTTCGACCTGTTTCTGGAGCTGAACCTGGAGCGTTTCGAGGACCTTTCGCTGGTCCGCTCGTGCCGCTCGGCCGCCGAACTGCTGACGGCCCTCGCGGCGCGCCACAACGTGGAGCGCTTTCCGCCGCGCACACTTCTTTTTCTCGACGAGATCCAGGACAGCCACGGGGCGGTCGGCTGGCTGCGCTTCCTGCGCGAGGATTACCCGGATCTTTTCGTCGTCGCGGCCGGCTCGCTGCTCGAGGTCCGCCTTCAGGAAAAGGGGTTCTCGTTCCCGGTCGGCCGAGTGACGTTTCGGGTGTTGCGGCCGTTTACCTATTTCGAGTTTCTCCGCGCGAACGGGCGCGACGTGCTCGCGGGCCGCCTGGAAGCCGCGGTGAGTGAAGGCGGGCCGATTCCCGCGCCGCTCCATGAGCAGGCGCTACTGCTGCTGCGCGATTATCTGCTGGTCGGCGGCATGCCCGAAGCGGTCGCGGCTTGGGTTTCGGGGAAGAATTCGGTCGTCGTTCGCGGCGTTCACCGCGATCTGATCCAGGCGCTCGCCGAGGATCTTCAACGCTTCGGCAACCTGCGCGAGGTGGGCTATCTCGAAGCGGCCTTCGACAATCTCCGCCACCATGTGGGGCTCCGCTTTCGCTACGAGAATTTCGCTCCGGGCTACAAAAGTCAGTTGATGAAGAACGCCCTGGCCAAGCTCGAGGCGGCTCTTCTCATCCATCGCGCTCTACCGACCAGTTCCCTGGCGCTTCCCCTGCGCGAAAGGTCTCGCTCGGCGGCGAAGCTGCTGCCGCTCGACGTGGGGCTCGCCCTCTATACCCTGGGCTCGGGGTTCGAGACCTCCCGGGTTCTGCCGCTCGCTCAAATCCTGGACGGCCGCGTGGCCGAGATCTTCGCCAGCCAACAGCTGCTCGCCGCCGCGCGCGGCTTTCCCGGCGAGCTGTTCTTTTGGGTGAGCGAATCGTCGAACAGCAACGCGGAGGTGGACTACCTGGTCCCGATCGGCGGCCGGCCGGTTCCGGTAGAGGTCAAGTCGGTGGCGGCGGGTTCGCTCAAGTCGATGCACCAATTTCTCCGCCGAGCGGGCCTGTCGACCGGCATCCGTCTGCACACCGGTCCGCCGGCCGACGAGCGGCTGGAGGTCCGGATGCCGGAAGGGGATCTCGAATACCGGCTCCTTTCTCTACCGCTCTATCTCGCCGAAAAGGTGCCCGCCCTCGAAGGGCGGCTGGTTCTGGCTCTTCCTGCTTAACGGACGAATAGACCCCCCGAACGCCGCGAGCCGGCCTCTGTCGTGAATGTTTGGAGGCTCGGCCGAGCCAAGACCGCCAGAATCCGCCAGGGCGGCCGAGGTTGCGGTGCTTTGACTCTTCCCCCCGGCGTCTACTGAAGTTGGCCCTCGGCTGGATGCCGTCCTTCGACGGCCACCGTGACGCTCGCGCCGTCGAGGGAGATGCTGTATTGACCGGCCACGAGACCGCTCATTTGAAGCGGCCGGTCGGGTGACAGCATCGGCGGTGCGCCGAGCAGCCTGAGGAGCCAGGAGACATCCCAGCCGCTTTGCGTGAGAATGCGCGGCGAGCCCTGGCGCTTGGCGCTGGTCACGATGAAAGAATCCGCACCGGTGACCTCGACCAGGAGTCCGCCGCCGTCCGCCGCCGTCCGATCCAGCCAATCCCCGAAGCCCCAAGCACCTGCCGAGAACGCCGCAGCACGCACCCGCGGCGGCAGGGGCGGCTCGACGCGCACGTCGACCTTTCCCCCGGCATCGGCGACGAGCAGCCGTTGGCCCTTTCCCTCTTCATCGAGGAAGACGAAGGCTCCGGGGATCGGTGCGCCTCCGGAATCGACAACCCGCACCGCCAGCGAGGGCGCTTTCCGTTCCCCGAGGACCAAGTGCAGCGGGGGAGGCGTCTCGCCGATCTTCAGCTCCATTTCGGCGAGCGGGCTCGTCTGCTCCTGAAGCTGAGCCTGGAACACCGATTTTCCGGGCTTCAGGCCGACGAGAGAGAACTTTCCATCTGCGCTGGAAAAGGCGATGCCGCCGCCCGTCAGTTCGCGGACCCGCACCCGATCCACCGGCTTGCCTTCTCGATCCGTGACCGTTCCCGCGACCGCGAGACCCGGGAAAGAGAGGACGGTCTCGAAGTGGTCTCCGGCGGGGATGTCGACGATCTGTTCGCCCGAGACCGAACCCTGCGAGTGCCACACCACACGCCAGCGACCGGGGCTCAGATCCTCAGTCTCGAAACCGCCGTCGGAAGCGATCGCCACGTTCACCCCGGGCCGGCCGGCTCCGACGACCTGGAATTGCTTGAGACCGGCCGGAGAGACCGCCGTATCGATGCGGCTCGGCATCGCGAGATCGGGCGCGCTCCAAGAGAGAGTGCCGGTGCCGGCGGGGATTGCGCCGACCTGCACGACACCAGAGACGCGGAAGTTGTTGGGCCGGCAGTCCACTTGCTGGTTGCCGCCTTCCAGCACGTCCACCGATTGCTCACAGAGCAGTCGTCGGCCGGCCAGGACGGAGACCGTAACCCTTCCCGGCGGGATGCCGGGGATCAGCGCTTCACCGTTCCAGACCTGGGCGGTCAACATGTCGGATTCCGACCAATGGTTGCCCAGGTCCGCTCGGGCCACTGCACCTTGCGAGTCCTGGTCGCGGGCGGTCACGCGAACGAGAAGCGTCGTCCCTTCGGCGAGAGCGATCGTTCCGAGATCGACGACCCCGGATTCGGTCGCGTCGGGCCCTTGATTGAGCGGCACCGAAATTTGAGTCCGCGCGAGACCCGCCGCCTCGAAGTTGAGGAGCGCCGGAGCCGGCAGGAGCCCCGAGAGCTGAAACCGTCCGTCCTCTCCCGCCACCGCGTCGAGTACGTCGCGAGTCGCCCAGGCGACCGCCGGGCCGGCTGATCCCTGCCGCGGAGCCCAGACTCGGGCGCCGGCGACCGGGCTACCGTCGTCGGCGCGGACGACCCTTCCAGATACGGCGAGTCCGCTCGCCGCCACCAGGTCGCCGAGATCGCGCGTCTCCCCCGCCTCTCCGGGAGCGAGGTGCAATCGCAGCTCCTGGGTCGACGGCGAGCGCAGGACCAGCTCTGCCGCGTCGGTGAGTGGCAGTAGGTCGAACTGGAACTGTCCGCTTTCGCGGAGCGCCATCTCGTTTTGACAGGACGCCGAGTCGAGCCGCGCTGAGCCGCGCAGAATGGGCGAGCCGGAGGCACTCACCAGCCGACCCTTGACCACGAAGGCGGGGCGGAGCACGAGCCGGCCTTTGGCAGGGAACGGCACGTTGAACCGGGCGCTGCCGCCGAGGTAGCCGTCGGCCGATCCTTTGACCTCCACCGGCGCCGCGGGAAGACCTTCGAACCGGGCGATACCGTCTTCGTCCGCGGTCGCCAGGAAGCGCCCTACGTCGATGTGAAGCCGGGCGCCGGGGATAGGTTTTTCAGAGTCGTCCGCCACGAGGACCGCGAGCGTCGTCCCCGGCTCGAGCGTTCGAGCCCCGAGGTCTTTCCGCTCGCCATCCTTGGCTTCGACTTTCTCCGTGAACGGCACGTAACCGCGGGCGCGGGCGCTCCAGGCGATTTGACCGGCGGGAAGGCCGCGCAGTTGCCACCCCCCGTCCGGCCCGCTCCGGCCCTTCGCGGTCATCACCTGCGGCAGCTCATCCGAAGACCAGGCTTCCGCCTCGACCGGCACGTCGGCGACCGGTGCTCCTTGGGCGTTGACAAAACGGCCGACGAGCTCCGCGCCCGCCGTCAGCCTCACCTGGTGAGGCAGGGCGCTCGGACGGCCTCGAAGAACGAGCGGCGCGGCGCCGCCGGTCATCAGGGTAAGGGACACCTCTCCTTCATCCGGCAGGCCGGGAACGGCCAGAGTCCCCGATTCGCCGTGCTGCGTTGCCCAGCTGCCAAACCTTCCGCCGCGACCCGAGGGCTCTTGAAGCGACCCGTTGAGGTTTCGCACGGTTTTGCCTTCGGGGTCGAGAACCGCCACTTCGATTCCGGCGGCCGGAGCCGACGTGAGAACCGCCGCTTTCTGCCCCGGCGGTACGCTCACCCACCAGCTCCCCTCTCCTCGTCCGGCCACGCGAAGCCGCCAGGGGCGCCCGGGATCGAGAGGAATCGAGAGAGCGCCGCTCTTCGGCACGGGCCAAGCCGGTAGCGACGCCTCCGAGACTTCCATCCACATCTCGACCGGCGCGGCGATCAGCCGCAGGTCATCCGGGGCACGTCCTCCGGCCCGCCGCGCAACACGTACGGCGAGCCGGCCGGCGTCGTCAGAGAACTGCTCTTGGCCGATCTGCGCCGGAACGACTCGACGGGGCGCCCGATAGCCGCTCCAAACCCACGCCGTGTTTAGGTTCGCCTTCTGCTCCGCGGTGAGCCGAGGTGCCGCCCAAACGGACTCGACCGATCCGTCGCGGTGAACAAGTCGCCATTGGTCCTGCGCGAGCGCGGCGTGAAACCAGAGGAGCAGAAGGGGAAGTAAGTGCATGGGATCATAGGCCCTGGTTTTCGCTGCCCCAGGTATAACAGTAGAGGCCGCCAAAGTCGTAATAGCAGACACTGTAAAATGTCCCGCCCCCCGGGCCCCACCACTCGGTGATGCACTCGGTACAACCGGATCCTGTGCCGATGCAGACAGCCCCGTAGGGCGGGGTGCCCGGATCGGCATGAGAATTGCCATATCCCGTGCATTGCGCGTCGGCGCCTATGGCACTAGCAATCACGAGTATCACGGTAGCCAGTAGTGATTTCGCCGTGCTTCGCATCCGTTGCTCCTTCGCAGTTCAATTCGCCAAACCCATCGGCGGGCTGGCGACGATTAATCGTGGTGGCGTGGGGTGATCCTTGCCACCGCCGTAGAACAAGGCCTCGTGCAGTATGAAAACGATCTTTCCCGCGCGCAGATCTCCTTCGAGGTTGAAGAATTCGTTGCTTCCCTCGATCGGAATGCCGTAAGTTTCGACCGTACCGCCGAGCCGCAGAAGTTTGAGTTCCCAACGAGTGCGACCCTCTTCAACCCTTCGGACTACAAGCCCAGGACCTTCCTGGAACGGCAACACCGTATCCACCATCCGGTGCTGGTTGAGCCAGACTTGGCGTTCTTGGGGATGGCCCCAAAAGTAGCGCCACTGCTCCTCGGTGAGGCCGAGACAGTCCGTGTCGACCCCGAGAGTTGGCGTATCCCAGGTACGAACGAGCTTGCCGCTGGCGTCATAGAGATTCACTCCCGGCTGGACCCCTGGAATCACGACGAGAGAACCATCCGGCAGGAATCGAACGGCACCGAGCGGGGCGCTCCCGCAGCGGTTCATCGTGGGCACGCCCGGCCCTTTGACGTCGTACAGGATCGGTCGCAAATCGGCGAGTTTCTTATCGAGCGTCCCGATCCAGGCGATCGCGCCATCCGAACCATAGCCGCCCTTCCCGTCCTTGTCTCGCTGTCCTCCGACGATGGCAAAACGGCTTCCCTGGAGGTCGATGGCTTGGATATTGTCGAACGGCTCTTCTTCCCGAGTTGGATCCTCGAGCCGGCGCCAGGTCAGTACCAGTGCCGGACCTGCCGCAACCAGGTAGCTGGAAGACGCGGCGAGCTTCTGAGACGCCCAGAATCCCCCCGGCTTGGAGCGGCCGGGGATCATCTCCTTGGGCGGTGGTCCCGCCGGATCGAGGCTGATCTCGAACGCGCCCACGACCGAGACCCCCAGGTACACCGAGTTGTCACTCGCCCAGCGAACGTCGGAGGCCCATTCGAAGGCCGGCGGCAGGTCGATGTCGGAGACGACGCCGATCGCGGCCGGGGTGGCCGGGATCGGCGGCCTGGAAACGGGCTTGGTTGCCGGCGGCGACGGCGCGACGGCGGGCGCGACTCTCAACGAAGACGACTCTGGCCTCGGCTCGATGGTTGGCAATCGGAGCACTTGCATAGCCGGCAGCTCGTCAGGCCACGCACGTTCAGCAACGATCAAGCGCGGAGGAGTCGGCCGATTCTTTTCGCCCCCGTCGAACACGGTCTCGTACAATACGAAGACGATCTTCCCGGCGCGCACGTCGCCCTTGAGGTGAAAGAATTCACTGCCACCTTCAAAAGGCAAGGCAAAGGTTCGTGCCGTACCGTCCAGCTTCAGAATCTTCAGGTCCCAGCGGGTGTGGCCGTTCTCAACACTCCTCACCAGCAGCCCGGGCCCGCCCGGCAAAGGGAGCACGGTATCTACCGTGCGCCACTGGTTGAGCCATGCGAAGCGAGAGTCGGAGACCATGATCTTTTGCGCCTGAACATCGTCAGTCATGCCGCCGCAGGTCGAATCGATTCCGAGAGACGCGGTATCCCAGGTGCGGATCAGTTTGCCGCCGCCGTCAAACAGGCTGATACCGGGCTGGACTCCGGGCACGACGAGAAGCGAACCCTCCGGCAGGAAGCGCGCGGCTCCAGCTGGAAGACTGCCGCATCGGCCCATGTTGGGGGTACCCGGCCCCGCGATGTCGTAAAGGATCGGCCGAAGGTCCGTCAGCTTCTTGTCGAGTGTTCCGATCCACGCGATGGCGCCGTCGGTACCGTAGCCTCCCTTTTCATCTCGCCGAGCACCGAGGATCGCGAGCCGGTTCTCTTGAAGGTCGATGCCCTGGATGAAGTCGAACGGCTCTTCCTCGAGATCCGGATCCGCGAGTCGGCGCCATGTGACTGCCAGCGCCGGACCCGCGGCGGCCAGATATTGCGAGGAGGCAGCGATAGGCTTGGATGCCCTGAACCCTCCCGGCTTGGAACGGCCGGGAATCATCTCCTTGGGCGGCGGTCCCGCCGGATCGAGGCTGACCTCGAACGTACCTTCGACCGCGACTCCCAGGTAGACCGACTTGTCGCTCGCCCAGCGGACGTCGGAGGCCCATTCGAAGGCCGGCGGCAGGGTGACGTCGGAAAGGACACGGATTGCCGGGGGAGTGGGCGAGGGTGCCGGCTTTGGATCGGTCGCGGTGGCGGGCGGCGACGCCGTGCCAAGAGCGACGGCGAGCCCTGTCAGAAGGGCGAGCATGTTCATTTCACGACGGTCTCCAAGGGAGTTACATTTTGAGCACTGTAGCGCCAGTAGATTTCTTTTGCAAGATGTTTCATCTCTCGCTACAAGATCATCGACTTTGCCGTGGCAATTTTGGCTAGGCCCCGGCCCTTGCGCACGCGGCGCCGAGATGAAACCTTTGGCGCCTCGATTTCGTTCACAGAAGCAATCCCTGCGCGGCCTAACGAGGCTCTCGCGCCTGGGGGCAACCAGGAGGTTCGGCCGATGCGTAGGCTCCGTTCGCTGTTTCTCGTCTCCGCCGTTCTGGTCTTCTTTGTCGGTGCGGCTCACGCCGTCGAACCCGCTGTGGCCGATCCTGCCGCTTCCGAGGTTGGCGCCCCGGAGGTTGTCGCCGCGCCCGCTCCGGCGGCCGCGGATTTCGACGTCGAGGCAGCCACCCGGGCCTATCTGTCGCGCATGCCAGCGGCCGAGAAGGCGCGCTCCGACTCGTATTTCGAAGGGGGCTACTGGCTTCAGCTCTGGGAGTTCCTGTATGGCATGGTCGTCGCCTGGATTCTGCTCTCCAAGGGGATCTCGGTACGGTTGCGCGACGCGGCGGAGCGGGTCACGCGTTTTCGTCCCGTCCAGACGTTTCTTTATGCCGCGGGGTACTCCGTCGCCGTGGCGCTGCTCTCGCTGCCGCTCACGATTTACTCGGGATATTTCCGGGAACACGCCTACGGCCTCTCGAACATGACCTTCAGCGGTTGGCTGCGCGATTACCTGGTCGACCTGGGGGTTTCGGTGCTACTCGGCGGCCTGTTCATCGTGCTGCTCTACGGGGTCTTCAGGAAAGCGCCGCGCACCTGGTGGATATGGGGGACCGGGGTCTCCATGGCGGGTCTCCTGTTTTTGGTGTTGATCGGGCCGGTCTTCCTTTCGCCTCTGTTCAACAAGTACCAGCCGCTCTTTGAGGGGCCGATCAAAGTCGACATCCTGTCGCTCGCGAGGGCCAACGGCATCCCCGCCGACAACGTGTATGAGGTGGATGCCAGCAAGCAGTCGAAGCGGGTAAGCGCCAACGTCAGCGGCCTCGGTTCGACGCTCCGCATCACGCTCAACGACAACCTGCTCGCGCGGGTCAAGCCCGACGGCATTCAAGCGGTGATGGGGCACGAGATGGGACACTACGTGCTCAACCACGTCTACGAATTCATCCCGACCTTCGCCCTCATCATCCTGATCGGATTCGGCTTCTTACGCTGGAGTTTCGACCGCGTTCTCAAGCGCTACGGCTCCCGTTGGGGCATTCGCGGAATCTCCGATCCGGCCGGTCTACCCCTCCTGGTCGCCATCTTGTTGGTCTACTTTTTCGTCCTCACGCCGGTCGTCAATACCGCCATCCGGACGAACGAAGCGGAAGCCGACATCTTCGGCCTGAACGCCAGCCGCCAACCCGACGGCTTCGCCGAAGTCGCCCTGCTGCTCGGCGAATACCGCAAGCTCGAACCGCCGCCGCTCGAAGAGTGGATTTTCTTCGACCATCCGAGCGGCCGGAGCCGCATCCTGATGGCGATGAAGTGGAAGAAGGAGCACCTGAAGGATCTACCGGCCGGGCGGTAGCGCAAACCCGCCGCTGGCGGGGATCGTTGAGGGTCGGCGAGGTCAGTCTTGTGTCACTCGCCGTACCTCGGCGGTCAAGCGATCCAGGTTCTGCTCGTTGGCCGGGACGACGATCTTCTCCAGACGCCGGCCCGTCTCGGCGTTTTCGAACACCTGCGACCAAGAGACGAGATGGACGAAGGATTCTCTGAAGGATTTACGATCTACCAGGGAAAGCCCAGTCGGTGGTCGAGCATGCTAGCGAAAACCTCGACCATTTGAAGATGGTCGCCTCTCATTGATAGAGCAGAGGCCACGCCATAGGAGCCACCCTCAGGTCTTGGCTTTAATCTGACAAACGGGGGCAGGCTGTACCGGACGGCACACCAGTTCGCGCTCCTATGCCATAGGTGTCTTTTGTCTCGACATAGCGGGCCTGAAGGGGATCCTGGTACTCCACCTCGCTACGCGCGAAATCCCAGATGTCGCGCTCCAGGTCGCTGGCCTCATAGGACTTCAGTCGCTCCAGAGTCCGGACCAGCCTGCCTTCGAAGTCGATGTCGATGGTTGCAAGCGCACGTTCGATGACCGTTTCGGCGAACTCATTCTTCGAAACTCCGAGTGCTTCCGCTGCCCGTTCAAGGCCGCGTAGTGTCTCGTCGTTACGGAAGTCGAGGATTAGAGCCGACTTACTCACGGCGTGAGCTTACACCCTTAGCAGCCCGTAGTGAAAACGAGTTCGAACGTCGAAGGCCCGCGACCAGGAGACGAGCGAGCCGGAAGCCGAAGGGGGCCGTGCCGAATCCGAAGAGGCGCCTCTTCGAAGTCTCAGCTCCCGCTTCGCCAGACCTCCCGCCCATTCCCCAGGACGAAATCGGACTCCAGCCAGAGGGGACAGCGTACCGGAGCGACGACTGAGCCGCTTGGGGTCCGCTCTCCTTTGAGACCCATTCGCGCAGGGCTGACCTAATCGTCCTCTTCTTCGCTATCAGAGATCTGCAGAAGGAGCCGCATCATCGGCTTTGAGCCTTCAGCAAACCACGAGGCGAACTCTTCGGACGATACCCACCACTCGGCTCGAGGAGATTTCGACGAAGACGCCCACAGAGCGCCCATGCGGGCGGCCGCATTGTCATCGGAACCGATCGTCAAATCTTCCCACTGCTTGGTTAGCTTCACCTCGCCGTTTACCAGGATCTGTACGGTGAGGTTGACGTCCTGCCGAAACCACCCGGTGGCGAGGCGGGTGGTAGCGACGACGAAGACCTTATTTCGTTTCTCCTTCTCCTTGGCGATGGAGAACGATACGAAATGGGCCTTGTCGCACACGAAATCGCCGACGCCCTTTGCATTCCACCCGCTGCGGACCGGAAGCTCGGCGAGAGATCGGCGGGTTGGAGTCTTGGCGAGATCGATGTCCAGCTGGAGGGGGCAAAGTTCGTTAGGTGCCGGGGCCTTGCCCTGCGTGGCGCGCACCTCATCCTGGGTCGGCTGGCTGCCAGTGACTTGTGCGACGGCAAGGGAACTGATGAGCAATTGAAGGCAGGCGAGCGATGCATGTTTCAACATTGATTTCTCCTAAAAAGCATTCGTTGGGGATCAGGGCGCTCCTCATTCCTCCGGCAGCCCAAGGTCCGGCAAGCCCTCGACGATCTTCACGGTTTCGACGCTCACATAGATCACCTGGCCGAGCAGGCGGAGGATGGCGCGCGGGTCGTCTTCGCGGTTCGGGTCGTTGACGATGCCGCTCCGGCTGTCGGTCGTGACGCGATATTGATCGATCACCCAGCCGAGCGCGCTCTTGTGGCCGAGGCGGTAGCGCTCGACTTCCCTCGGCACGCCGGTGAGGGTGAGGTACGGGTTGTAGACGATCGTCCCGGCGGTCGCGTCGAACTTCATTTTCTCTACGCGCAGGTCGAGCATCGCGCCCGGCTTCCAGCGCTCTTCGAGGGGGAACTCGGGCTGCTGCTCGTACTCGGCATGCAGCTCCGCCAGCCGCTTTCCGGCCCTCGCGAGTTCCCAGAACCCAGGGGCGAACGGCACCCGCGGCAGCGCGCGCTTCAGGTTCGCGGCGTAGCGCTCGCGATAGGCCGAGTGGTGGAGGACGGCGTAGACGTAGTGGAAGATGTCCCACTTGCCGATCGCCTCGTCGCCGTACTGTTCGCGGAATGCGGCGAGCGCCCAGTCGGTGACGTTTTCGCGGCGGTTCGTGCCGTCGGTGTCGTAGGCGTAGAAAGGGAAGCCTTGGAACGCATCGCTCGCAGCGCAAAGGTGGCACTCAGGAACTGAACCAGCCATGAGGCTCGCGAAGCTTGCCCGGTGCCCTCGGTCGCTGGTGACAAGAACACGGTTTTCAAGAAATCCAATTGTGGCAGGGAAGACTCGCTGATAATTGCGAGGCTCTTCGTTGATGATTGAGTCGAGGTAGAGGAACGCTGAACAAAAAGGGCGACGGAGAGATGGGCGAATCGCGTTGACATCAAAGACGCTGGTCTTTCCCCGCCCTACGTCAGCTTTCAAGTCCCGACTCCAAGCGATCTTCTTTTCGTCGCTCTCGACCCAGTCATCTAGCTTTTTCCCTTGTCGTTCGGCCGACGGCCAGCGGGACACATGGTCGTTGTAGGTATCGATCATCCTGCTGATGTTCGCAGCGAGCTCTTCTCGATCGAAGTTGTACGCCCAGGCATCCCGATTTGTAGTCACTCCGAGGGTATACAGCTCGAAGATCACTCCCTCAGCCTTCTTCCCCGCCGATGCTTCCTTCGATCCGAGCGGTAGGAACCCTTCAAACTCGTCCCGCATCCCCTCGGTGAGCCAGTTATTCTTCGCGTCGGGCGCCAGCACCTGCCAGGCGATTCCGGCCGCCGTCTCCTTGTCTTCCAAGATCCCGAGCTTCACTTCGCGCCGCAGGCCGTCCTCGACGCGGAAGTAGCGGATCTCCGCCCGCTCGGTGCGCTCTTTCCGGCGAACGAAGAAGTTCACGCTCACTCCCACCTGAATACCGAACACGTTGTGCGTGGTGCCCGAGATCTTCGGGTTCTTGCGCACGTTGCCGCCGAGGTCCAGCACGTAGATCGCGTCGAAATCCTGCGCCAGGTGCTTCCTCATGCCATCGCTCGCGATGCCGTCGAGGAAGCCGCTGTTGCAGACCAGGGCGACGATCCCTTCCTCGCCGATTCGGTCGCTCGCCCAGCGGATCGCCTTGATGTACGGGTCGTCCAGCTTCGACTTTGACGAGGCTTTCGAGTCCTTCGTGTAGGTGTCCCGGACCCGTTGGTCGATCGCCGGATACTTACGGTTCTTGTTGTTGTCGTTCTCGTTCAGCTGCCCGACGTTGTACGGCGGATTGCCGATCACCACGCGGATCGGCGCGGCCTTCTGGCGCTCCACCCGCTCGGTGTTCGCAACCGTGTACAGGCTCCGCTGACGATCCTCAGCCAACTCAAACGTATCGACCAGACAGATCCCCTCGAACGGGTCGTACCGACCGGCCAGCTCGAAATAGGCATGCTCGATGTTCATGCTCGCCACGTAGTAGGGCAGCAGCATCACCTCGTTGGCATGCAGCTCCGTCGCGTACTTGGCCGGCAGGGCGCTCTTCTTCGTTTCGGCGATCTGGCGCAGCACACGAACCACGAAGTTGCCCGTGCCGACGAACGGATCGAGCAGAGGAACGCCGGGGTCGGCCAGACGGCGGCCGAACTCGCTCTGGAGCAGCTCATCGACACTCCGCACCATGAAATCCACGATCGGCTGGGGCGTGTAGACGATCCCGTGGGTATCGGCGATCTTGACCGAGAAGCCCTGGAAGAACTGCTCGTAGACGGTGTTCAGGAACGCCTGTTTCTGCGAATAGTCCTGGAGGCTGGCCGCCGTCGTTTCGATTGCGGCATAGAACGGATCGAGATTCTTCAGGAACTCATGGCGCGAAAAGCTCTGCGAAGTCAGCGCGTCGATCACCGTTTCGATCTCGGCGGCGATGGCGTTGCGGCGGGTGAAGTCGGCGTTGTCGAACACCTTGCGGAAGATCCGCTCGGTCAACAGGTGCTGGATCAACATCTCCTCGACCGCCTCGGCGGCGAGGTTCGGGTTGATCGCCGTGCGGCAGAGGGCCAGGAACTCGGCGAACGCCTTGCGGAAGCGGGTGTTGCCTTTCGCCTGTTCCTGCCGACGAATCAGCGTGAGCAGGCTATGGGCCAGTTCCGGAACCCGGTCCTTGAACTCGCGGACCGCCTCCTCCCACCGTTCGAGCTGCGGTTCCTCATGCTCCAGGAAACGACGCAGAGCATCGACCAGTCGGGTGGGCTCCCGGGCGTCGTACGAGAGGCTCTCCGCACCCTGTACCAGGATGATCCGCCCGGGCTGCCAGAACAGCGTGTTCTCCCGCGGGTACCCGCCATCCAGCTTGCCGCGTACCTCGCGGTCAAGGTCCACCCCTGGTCCCTTCGCCTCATACCAGCCACGCGGCAGCTGGAAGCCGTCGAGTAGCGTGCCGTCCGGCCGCACCATCCGCCCGCCCCGGCGAAAGCTGTGCTCGCGCGCCAGATGCCACCCTCGCGCCCGGCGGGCGGTGTGCTCCAAAAGTGCTTCGAACGCGTGGCGAAGCCCGAGCTCATGGTCGATTCCCGCCGCCGAACCGAGAGCCAGAGCGGAGTAATAGTCGCGGACCGCTTTGTCAGTAGCCTTGACGGCAGGGGAGTTCCGGGTCACGAACGAGAAGCTTAGCAGAGGCGGCGAGAACGTCGTTGCAGGGACAGTCCGGCCTCGCGCCGAACGGGAAAGCCATCTCTCCTGCTTGAATTCGCCTGGCGGGGCCAGGAAGTCTCTTTCCGGGCCAGGAAGCCGTTTCCCAGACCAGGAAGCCGTTTCCCAGACCAGGAAGCCGCTTCCCAAGCCAGGAAGCCGTTTCCCGAACCAGAAAGCCGCTTCCCAGGCCAGGAAGCCGTTTCCCAGCTCAGGAAGCCGTTTCCCGAACCAGAAAGCCGCTTCCCGGACCAGGAAGCCGTTTCCCAGAGCAGGAAGCCGCTTCCCAGCCCAGGAAGCCGCTTCCTGGACCGCGGGAGCGCTTCCCTCAGCCGTTTCGGGCCGGGCAGCGCCCTGACGGCAATCTCTGTCCGCGAACTGACAGATTGATTCTGTTCCAACTGAGAGAATCTGAATCCAGCGGCTTGACAGAGCAGATTTATTCTGCATAATGCATCTAGAAAGCGCATAACGCGCGACATATTCCTGTAGCCGAGGTGCTCGCCATCGTGTTGGCGAAACCGGTCGGAGCCCGAAAGGCGCACATGAGACACCTGCCCGGAGCGCTGCTGCTCTCGCTCCTCAAGACCGACGGGCCGATCCGCAGGAACGCGTTCTTCCACCTGCTCCACTGCGGCATCTGCCGGGAGAACGCCACGCGCGTTCTCCTCAAGACCCAGGCCGCGCGTCCCGAGGAAAGCGGTCCGGACTACACCGAGGCCTTTGCCAGCGTGGGCCGGCACATGGCGGAAGCCGATGCCGTGAAGGGCAAAGCCAAGACCGTGGCGCAGCGGCTGTTCAACGAGCTACTCCAGCTCCCCATCCCGAACTGGAGCGGTTCGATCGCCGCCGATTCCCGATTCGCCTCCCCGGCGCTCGGGGCCTTGCTACTCGAGCGCTCCGCAGCCCTTCTCGAAGCCTCGCCGCCCGAATCCGGAGAGTTCGCCAACGCCGCCCTCGCCGTGGCCGGCGCCTGCCGCCAAGCGGGTGCGCCGGTCGCCCAGGTGCACGACCTGTTCGCCCGCGCCTGGCTCGCCCACGCGGCGGTGACCCGGGTGCTCGGCCTGCCGGACGACGCCGCGACCGGCAGGGAATTGGCGGCCGGGCACTTGCCATCCGGCCTCGGCGATCCGGCGCACGCCGCGTACTGCCGGGAAGCGGCCGAAACGTTCGAGGCGCTGGGGTTGTGGAACGAGGCGCTGGCGCTGTGGGAGCGCAGTGTGCGGTTGGCGCTCGCTGCCGACCAGCGCGTGGATTGTGCGCGTGCAGCCCTGCGCGCGGGGCGCCTCTGGGCACAGGGGGAGGGGCCGCAAGAGGCCTCGGACCTGTTCGAATTCGCTCGGCGGCATCTCGAAGGCAGTCCCCGGCATGAGTTGTGGGCGGCGGCCTATCTCGGCTTCGCCGCCTCCGAAGCGCTGCTGGGCCGCGAAGCCGAGGCGAGGTGGGCGCTCTCCCTCGCAGCGGGGCACGTCGAAAAGATCTCGGAGGCCCGCCTTCGGACGCCCTTGCGTTGGCAGGAGGGCCGGGTGATGGTGGCGCTCGGGAGGTACGAAAAGGCCTTTCGGATGCTGTGCGAGGTGGCGGAGAACCTGGCCTCCGGCCGGCCGTTCGACGCCCTGATCGCGCGGTTGGAAGCGGCTGGCGCCCTGGCGGAAGGCGGGCGAGACCGGCGCGCTTCCGAGGCCGTGAAAGAAGTCGTCGCGCGCGCCGAAGAGTTGGATCTGCTCGACGAAGCGAAACGCGCGATCGCCTGGCTCGCGCCGTTGGCCGACCACGAGACTGCCCTGGCGGAGGCCATCGCGCACGTCGCGCGCTCGCTTCGCCAACTCGCGCGGAATTCGTTCCTCGTGTTCCGGGAGATCGAGCTGTGAAGTCTGTGCCCATTGAAGTTCGTGAAGGCGCGGCGGCATTCCGCCGTCGCGTCGACCCTCAAGGAGTGTCACGAAATGGCCACGAAACCCCGTTCCCCTTTGCCCCCGAAGCTTGCCACGACGCCGCCGAAACGGAAGGCCGAGCGTATCCAGCTGAAGGCCGAGCGTATCCAGCTGAAAGCCGAGCGTATCCAGCTGGCCCTCAAAAGCCTGCCGGGCTGGGGGACGCCGCCGCCTCGCCAGCAGATCGAGCGTTCGTTCTGTGTCCTCTCGGAATACCGGCTCGTTCGCTTCATCAAGTTCGTCCTGCAGACCGCCGCCGAGGAGGAGGTGGACTTCGCGTTGCACGTCGGGCCGCAACGCCTCGACGTCAGCCTCGGCGGGCCGGGTGGCGTGACCCAAGAGCATCTTGCGGTCGCGGACGCGATCAACCGCTCGCCCTGGGTGAGATTCACCAGTCCTCCGGCCGCGTGATCCTCGGAAGCGGCATGCCCTTGCCCGCATGCCGCTTCCGGCATCCACCATACCCCGTCGGACCGGCGCTCCGCTCCGCGGTCGAGCCGGAATGTCGTAACTGCCCGGGTGAGTTCCACGACGCGCCCGGCCCCCCAGACTTCCTTTGGAGAAACGAAACATGAAGACCAGCTCGTACTCCGACAAAATCGACGCCTATCAGACCACGGTCGACAACCTCGAAGGCGATCTTTCGAAATACCCCGGTGCCGGCGATCTCTTCTCGGAGCTCAAGACGCTCCTGGTGGACCTGCGACCGGCCCACGGTTCGGTCGAGGAGAAGCGCGGCGGCCTGCGAGTCGCCGTCAAGACCCGCCGTGATCTGGCGGACCGTTGCCGCGCGGTCCACCGCCGCCTCGCGGGGTTGGTCGCCGCGCATGCCGGCTACGGCAATCCGGTTCTTGCCACCTACGGCATTCGGCCGGAGGACAACTCCCGTCGAGGCAAACACCTGCCCGCGGCCAAGAAGAAGGAGTTGGCCGCAGCGGCGGCGGCGGCAGCAGCGGCCGCCACCAGGGCGAAACCGATCGCCACCCCGTAAATCCCCGGGGCGGTCCGCCCGTTGCGCGGGCCGCCCCTTTTTTCTTGGTCGATACTCGGTCGCCTCGCGCGACGCAGGAGAGAGATGGACGAAAACAGCCCCCCCACGATTGCCCCTTCCATCCCGCCGTTGACTGACGCCGCCGGTTGGGAGGATCACGCCGCGCTCCGCTTCACCCTGCTTGCGCATTTCACCCAGCCCGGGGACGCGGCGGCGCTGGTGCGCGTCGGCGCGATGCTCTACGACTTCGCGCTGGAGATGGCGCCTGCGTGGCCGGCCGCGGAGCGGCCGACGATGCATTTGGCCGTTGCCGCCGGCGCCTCGGACCTGCGATTTCTCGTGGGCTATTTGCGCGACGCGGGGCGGCTGATCCTGGAGGAAGGGGTGGAGGCCAAGGAATCGAAGCTCGCGTTGAAAACGCTTCGGCACGTCGAAGCGATCGTCGAGATCGCCGGCCAGATGGAGCGGGATCTGGTGGATTGACCGACTCCGAACGAGGCGCTACGGTGCGCCGATCGGTTTTCCCCTACGGCACCCCGACCGGCCGGTCCCAAGCCGTACCGCGCAACAGGTCCGGCCAGGGTACGTCGTCGGACAGGACGTTGTCGGGGCTATCCTCCACCGGGATGTTAAGGAACGCTCCGCTCCAAAATTGTTCGGCAGTCTGGACCTCATGTCCTGCGAACAGCGGCGGGGCGATGAGTACCGCCGTTTCCGGTGCGATCAATTCGGTGCAGGGTGGCGCTGTGTTGCGACACCAGGGCAACGCTTGGATCCGCCCCGGAGCGAGCTTGCCGGCGGCATCGAGCGCCATGTGAAGGCGAAGCTGGTAACTCGCTTCGCTGTAAAACCCCTCGATCGTTGAATACCTGACGACTTTCGCTCGGTAGGCCAACGGTTCAAGGTCACGGAAGAGGAGGATTCTGTAGTTGTCTATCCCTGGTCCCGGTAGCGGCTGCAAGAGTTCGGGCGTCACCCGGAGCGTCCGCGACAGGATCTCGAACACCTCGAGGTCGAATGGCGAGTTCTCCTCTCCCGGGCAGCGCTCGAACAGGTCGTCCAGCGCGAGCGCACGGCCGGCCCCGCTTGCCGAGCCGTAGGAAGATCCCAAGCGCCCGGCGATTGTGAGCCCCTGTTGTGGGATCGAGGGGTCGATCACCTCCGGCGCTAACTCGAACGTGGCGCCCATCACCCGTTCGGTCGCCGAGAGATTTGATGCAGGGTCTACCCGGACCAGGTTCACCTGAGGCAGGAGAAGGCGTCGGGGATTAAGCAGGCCGGCCGGCCCGTTCAACGTCACGTCGAAGGCTAGCTGTCGCTCGTCGCGCACGCCCAGGGTCAGAAGGTCTAAGAATGGGTTCGACACCCCCAGGCCCGAGAACCGGTTCGAACCCGAGGACCAGAGGAACAGGTTGTCGCCCTGGCCCGGCGTACTGAAACGGTGCGCCAACCGCCCGAGCTTTGCCTCCTCGCACGCTACCTCTTGGAGGGACCGTGCCTCGGCGACCACAGGCCAAACGAAGGCGACGATCCCAAGCGACAGGATGATCTTGGAGTGAGATTTCATGGTCCGGGCTCCCGCTCACTGCGAGGAACAAGATTCGCTCTCCCCTCGACGCTCAACTCTACGGCACCCCGATCGGCCGGTCCCAAGCCGTACCGCGCAACAGGTCCGGCCAGGGTACGTCGTCGGACAGGACGTTGTCGGGGCTATCCTCCACCGGGATGTTGAGGAACGCTCCGCTCCAAAATTGCTCGGCAGTCTGGACCTCATGTCCTGCGAACAGCGGCGGGGCGATGAGTACCGCCGTTTCCGGTGCGATCAATTCGGTGCAGGGTGGCGCTGCGTCGCGACACCAGGGCAACGCTTCGATCGTCCCCGGAGCGAGCTTGCCACCGGCATCGAGCGCCATGTGTAATCGAAGCTGAAAGCTCGCTTCGCTGTATCCCCCCTCGACGGTGTAGTAGATGACGACCTTCGCCCGGTAGGTCAGCGGTTCCACATCGCGAAACAGAAGGATCCGGTAGTTGAAGAGCCCGCGCCCTATAGGAATCGGCAGAAGCAGCGCTTCCGACGCCCGGAGCGTCCGCGACAGGATCTCGAATACCTCGAGATCGAACGGCGAGTTCTCCTCTCCGGGACAGCGCTCGAACAGGTCGTCCAGCGCGAGCGCGCGGCCGGCCCCGCTCGCCGAGCCGGTCGGCTTATCCGCTTGGTTGTTGATGGCGATCCCTTGGGTCGGGTCCTGCGGGTTGACGACCTCTGGGGCTAGCTCGAACCGTAGGTCGAGCCGCGGATTTTCGCCGGTCGGCGTGGTCGTGAACGTCGTCAACAGATCCGTGCGCGCCAACACCGCTTGCGGCAGCAGCGGCCGGCGCGGGTTCAGGAGGTCCGAGGCGCGATGTAAGACAAGGTCGTATCCCATTTGTCGCTCGTCGCGTGAGACTTCAAAGCGCGGAAGGACGACCAGACCCCGATACCGATCGTCACCGACCGACCAAAGGAAGAGGTTGAACGCCGAACCGTTGGTGGCCATCCGGTGCGCCAACCGCCCGAGCTTCGCCTCCTCGCACGCTACCTCTTGGAGGGACCGTGCCTCGGCGACCACAGGCCAAACGAAGGCGACGATCCCAAGCGCCAGGATGATCTTGAAGTGAGATTTCATGGTCCGGGCTCCCGCTCACTGCGCGATCTTGAGGACAATGTCATACGGGTACTTCGGCGAGGTCACCGTACAGCACGAGCTGAGGGCGGGATTCCACGTGATCGTCTCTTCGTACAGCGGGGTGCTCGAAGGACTCGTCGGATCGAGCCAGGTCACTTTGAAGATACCGGCCTTCGAGCCGAGGTGCAGCCTCAGGTTTTCCACGTAACGTTTGTGGCGACCGGTGGTGTGCCGTAGCGGCATTTGTTCTCGTCTTCTAGGTCGAGGTGGCAACCGGCGTCGGCCGAGACGCCGGCCAGCAAGACCGGCTGCTGGCCGTAGGTGAAGTAATGCCCGTCGGAGGCGCGGATGCCGAGCGGATTGACCGGGTTGGTCCATCCTTCGCAGGTGGTCGGGGTAGCGGTTTGGGAGGGGCCGAGCGGCGCGAACGAATCCGGGAGGCCGAACACGTCCACGGCGACCTCCGGGTCGAGCGTCCCTTCGAGGAGCGGCTGGCCGAAGGTGACGATGTCTTCCGCCGGAGTGGGGTCGCCGTCATAGCCCGGGTCTTCGCGGGCGGACGGGTTCTCGATCAATTCGGAAGGGTCTTCGTCCAGATCGAAGGGATCGGTCTGGGCGGTGAGCCGTGGGGGCAGCGCGAAAGAAAACAAGAGGAGGAGGGCTACGTGGGCGAAGAAATTAAGAGCAGTACTCGGGCTTCTCATGATTGCGCATAGTAGCGCAGTCGATGTGCTTGGTTGCCACTTGGCCGGGAAAGACGATGCCGATCGATTCGATTGGCAGATTTCGGTCCCCTTCGCCCGGAACGCTGCTGGAAGCCGCGGCATTACCAGTCGGCACGCCGCAGAATCACTTCCCCTGGGTCGAGGAAGAGGGTAGAATACCGAACATGAAGCAGAGCAAGAAACGTACTGAATCTGCCTCTGATCCCGTCCCCGCCGAAAGGATCTCCGGCAAGGGTGCTTCGGAAGCGCCGGAACCGCCGGAACCGCCGGCCCGGCCGGTCGGCCGCCGGGTACGCCGGCGAGGCCCCGCGGCGCCCCAGCCGGCGCCGGACGCGTCCCCTGCGAAAGCCGTAGTCGCCCAGGCGCGGCAACTGCTGGAGCGGCTGGTCCGGAGCGCCGGCTTCGGCTGGCGGGACGTCGACCGGCTGATCCACAAGAACCGCGGCTTCACGGCGCACCTGCTCTCCAAGCGGGAGAGCCTGCCGCTCAACGACCTGCTGGAAATCCTCGACGTGATCGACGTGAAGTACGAGGACTTTTTCGCCGTCCTGTTCCCGCGCTACGACAAGCCGCGCTTCAAGCAGCCGATCGGCACCGGCCTGGTCGAGTTGATGAACGAAGTCGGAGTGGCGGAGGCGCCCGCCGATTCCGAAGCGGATTCGGAGGAGCGGGCGCGGGCGCTCTGGGGACAACTCGACCGGGTCACCGAGCTGATCGACCGCCGGGTTCTCGACCTGATGGAGCGGGCGCTCGGCGAAGCGGTCCCGCCGCCGCCTCGCGCGGCCGTGCCAACGGTACCGCCGCCCGGGCCGGCGGCGCGCACCCGCAAAGCGTCGAAGCCGGCTGCCGCCAAGCGGTAGATCGCAAGCCGGATCGGGCTCCCGGGGGCCGGAAGGACGTATCTCGGTCCCCCCGACCCCACATCGGCGCCACGGGCGCCGGAATTTTCACCCCCCGGCCGCGCTTTTGCGCCGCGCGACGAGGTGCCGTAACCCGCACCAAAGCCCACCGCAACGCAACGCTCGCCCTTTCGGACGGCGTGCGCCCTCCAGTGTTTCGTTTGTGAACATCGCAGAGTCGTTCCGCGTTCTACCGTGTTGATCTTCTTTTTGGCTCCCGAAACGGAGACTCGACAAGGCGAGGGCCTGCTGGGTTTGCGGTTTGCTGGTTCTGTTGCGGTTGGCGGTTTCAGTAATAAGATACGCGGAACGGCTACCTGCTCCTCGCGTCGCCGCCGACAAGCGGCGCGACGAGCGGCCGTTCGAGTCGTACCATAGGGTTCGGAAGTCGCGATAATCCCAGAGATCTGTATGTTCCCCGCGGGCGCCGGGGCCAGTTCCGGCGCCGCCGTGACCCGCGGACGGGAGAACCCTCATGTTGCGGAAAACGACAACTTTAGCCCTCGCCTTTTCCCTCGGACTCCTGCTCGCCGCGGCCCCCGCCTCGGCCGCCCCCTCGCTGAGCGGCGATCTCTTCGGCACGGTCCGCGGCGCGTTCGCCCAATTCTGGACGCGGTGGAGCGGGGTGTGGGGAGAATTTGGTGCGGGGATCGATCCAGCCGGCCAACCCGCCCAGTCGCCGGCCGCGCTATGGGGGGAGGTTGGAGTAATGATCGATCCTGCCGGCCAGCCCGCGCAGGCGCCCGCCCCGCCACCGACGGGGATTAGCATGGGAATCGATCCGAACGGTTGAACCGCAGGCCAGGCGGCTATTCGAGAGGTGAGTCCCAGGTGGCCGTTGGAAGTTGGAGGTCGCCTCCCGCCGGTGCCCGGTGTTCTGGAATTCGCCCCGATTTGCTATTCCCGGATCCGTATCTTGTGCGAAAATGAGGGCGATTCCGTAACAAGGTACGTCATCGCAGATTGGAACGATCTTGGGGGAAGGGGCCATGGAGGATCACCCGGAGCTGACGGAGGCGGATCTCGCCGCCCTCGAACGGGGGGCGCTGCCTTCGGGGCTCGCCTGTTTGTGCGCGGTGCTCCATTTGCAGAGCGATTGCGCGGTCTGCCTGGCCCGCTGGGGCGAGCGGCTTAGGCCGTTGCTCGACGAGGAGTGGGAAGGCGATCCGGAGGCCGAGGTTGCCGAACAGGCCAATCGCCCCGGCCGCCGGGTGGTCCGCTACGACTTCGTGCTTCGCCGTGCCCTGCGCGAAGCGGAAGAACGACGGCCGACGATTGAAGCGGCCCTGGTCCAAGCGGTGCTGGAAGTCGAGGGGGCGGCCCCGCTGGTCCAGGGGCGGTTGCCGCGAGGCACCCCGGCCCTTCAGTGGGCGCGCGCGCAAGAATGGCTCGCCGAAGCGCAGGCGAGCCGCCGGGACGCGCCCGAGGAATACCAGGTGCTCGCGGCGCTCGCGGCCTCCTACGCAAAGGCGATCGACCCCCAGGACCATCCGAAAGGCGAGGCGGCGGACCTGCTGGCGCTCGCCCTCGCCGAAATGGGCAACGGGCACCGCCGGACGCGGAACTTCGCTGCCGCCGAGCAGTTGTTCCAGGAAGCAATGGAAGCAGCCCGCCGAGGGACGGGGGCGCAAGCGGTAGTTTTGCAGATCGCAAGCCGCGCATCTAGCCTTTTGGTCGACCGGCGGGAGTTCTCGGAAGCGGTTGCAGTGATGCGCCGCACGTTCGCTGGGTACGAAGCGCTGGGAATGATGCACGAAGCGGGCGAGCAGTTGACAGCTCTGGGACTCGCTCTTCTCGTCGAGGGCCAGCCGTTGGCAGCTCAAGAAGCTAACCTCCAGGCGCTGAATCGCATCGACGGCTCGCGCGATCCTTCCCTTGCGACTGCTACGGTCCACAACATTCTCTTCCTCTACCTGCAGGCAAGCGACTGGGGTGCCGCGAAAATGTTGCTTCCGCGTGCCGAAGTCCTCCTTAGTCGGTTCGGTACCCCTATCGATCTCCTTAAGATGGAAGGTCTCAAGGCGCACCTCCTCGCGGGCCAAGGCCAATACCTCAAGGCGGCGCGGGCCTACCAGGACGTGATCGCCGGATTCGAACGCGCCGACCTGTTCGCCGAATCCGCCGTGCTGCGCCTGGAGCTGGCCGAGCCGTACCTTTCCCACCAACGCTTCGACCGCGCGCTCCTTATGCTCGAAGACGTGCGCGAGGTGTTCGAGGCGATCGGCGTCCGCCGCGAAGCGCACGCCGCGCTGCTGCTGGCGAAAGAAGCCGTGGCGGGCGGGTGCGCGACGGCCGAGGTCGTGCGGCGGGTGGCGCAATCGATGGCGGTGGAAGCGGCCCGGAAGTAGCTGCAGCGCCCCGCTCCGCCAAACCTCCCGCCCGTCCGCGAGCACGGAGGCGAACCGCTACCGAAAACCGGCGCCAGGGCTTAGGCCCGCGGTCGCCCTCTCACGGCTGCAGGCCGCCGTTCCACGAGGTGTCCTTGAGCAGGTCGGCCCAGTTGATGCTGGAGCTAAGGACGTTGAATTCATCGCAGCACCGACCGAAGATATTCAGGTGTGCCGCCCGAAGAAAGACGTTCTCCTCTTGAACCTCGATACCAGGCCATAGTGGGGGCAAGACGTAAAGGCCTATCCAAGGGGAGCGCGTAGGTATGCACCCGGTCTGCCCGGCTTCTTGGCAAAACGGTAGAGCCGAAACCTCTCCGGCCGTCAAGTTCCCGTGACCATCGGCCTGAAAGCGGAACAGTATCGGGATTTCCTCGTCGCTGTAGACGCACACGCCGTCATCGTCGCAGGAGAGGGAAGAAAGGTACACGTCGGCCCGATACGTCAACGGCTCCTCGGCCCGATAGAACGCGGTTTTGAAGTTGATGAACCCGCAGACCGGGTTTGGGATCGGTTCGGCCAAACAGCCCGTCGGCCGCACGGTTCGGGCGAGAATCGAGTAGACCTTGAGGTCGAAGTCGGTCACCTCGGTATGGCAGGGATTCAACAGATCGTCGACTTCCAAACCGCGTCCAGCTCGGTCGGCGTGATCCGATCCCGGCTGCTGCTGAGTCGAGAGGAGAATGACGATCTTGGGATGGAAAGGGTCCGGAGGCTCTTTGGAGAGCTCAATCCCCGTGACCAACGAGGCGTTGGTGCTGCCCAAGGAATCGAGATTCGAAGCCGCATCGCGC
>JBBRUC010000035.1:0-36429 GCA_038248205.1 Thermoanaerobaculia bacterium | reverse complement strand
GGTCAGCTCGCCGCCTCTCCATGCCAGGCTGTCGCGGGCGACGCGTCCACTCGCGAATTCGCTCGCACCTTCCGGGAATCTGCCGATGCTCCTGACCAGATCGTTCGAGCCCCTCAGGAGATCGCTGGTGTCTCCCAAAAATTGGTTGAAGTCACCGAGAAATTTGCTGAAGTCACTCAGAAATTCGCTGAAGTCACCGAGAAAATCACCGGAGTCACCGAGAAATTCGCTGAAGTCACCGAGAAAATCACCGGAGTCACCGAGAAATTCGTTCTCGCCACCGAGAAAATCGAATTCGGGCGCCAGAGCGAGGCAATTTCCCGTGGCTCCTCGCGGTTGATGCCGGCGCGCACTCCCGAGCCCGGTGGGATCCGAATTGAGAGGCCACCGACTTTGACGAGGCCTTGGCGATGCGGTAGGAAGGTCTTGCGGGCATCCTCGCGATGCTGTTACCCTGAGCCGGAACCAGCAGGCCCCTCTGCCTCGCACCCGGTAGCATTTCCCTTTGGTTTTCCTCAGCCTGTGGAAAAACTGTGGATATCGGATTATCCTATTGACTCGTCGCGAGCTCCATGCCCTCTCAAAACTCTTGGCCCCAGCTGCAACGTAAGCTCCAACAGCAGCTTACGCCCGAAGAGTATGAGACCTGGATTCGCCCGCTTCGAGCCCGAACCGACGCCGATCGCCATATCGTCCTCATCGCCCCCAACGAGCGCTTTCTCTCTTCTTTGGAAGAAAGCTACCGTCGGGCGATCGACCAGGCGGTCGCAAGCCTCGCCCAACCCGACCTCAAAATCCGTTTCTCCTTAGAAGACGGTGAAAGCACCCTGCCTATCTCCGCGGAAGAGGACGTTACCTTTAGCGCACCTATACCCGCCGTCCCTTCCGCCTTCAATCCTAAGTACCTGTTCGAAAACTTCGTCGTCGGCACCTCGAATCAGTTCGCTCATGCTGCCGCCCGCGCGGTTGCCGACCGACCCTCTTCCAGCTACAACCCTCTCTTTCTCTACGGCGGTGTCGGCCTTGGCAAGACCCATCTCCTCCAGGCCGTGGGCCACCAGATCCTCGCCCAACACCCCAACCTCCGGGTCCTCTACCTGCCGGCCGAACAGTTCGTCAACGAGTTGATCAACTCGATCCGATTCGACCGTATGCCCGCCTTTAGAGAGCGTTACCGAACGATCGACGCCCTGCTGATCGACGACGTTCAGTTCATCGCCAACAAAGAACGGACCCAGGAAGAGTTCTTCCATACCTTCAACACTCTCTATACGAGCCAAAAACAGATAATCCTCTCCTCGGACTCGTCGCCGAAAGATATTCCTACCTTGGAAGAGCGGCTGCGGAGCCGCTTCCAGTGGGGCCTGATCGCCGACATCCAGCCCCCCGACCTCGAAACCAAAGTGGCGATTCTCAGGAAGAAGGCGGACTTCGAGAACACCGATCTTCCCAATGAGGTGGCGGATTTCGTTGCCCAACAGGTCAAATCCAACATCCGCGAGTTGGAAGGCATGCTCAACCGCGTCATCGCCTTCTCTTCGCTCACCGGTAAGCCTCTCTCGCTGGAACTCGCCCGCGAGACGCTTCGGGACATTCTGCCTCACGAGGGGCGTAAACCGACCGCGGCCGAAATAACCAAGAGCGTCGCCCGCCATTATGGGCTCAAGGTGTTGGAGATTAAAAGCAAGAACAACTCCAAGCAGATCTCTTTTCCCCGGCAGGTGGCGATGTACCTTTGTAAGCGTCTCACCGATCTGTCCTATCCTGAGATCGGTAAGCAGTTCAACGACAAGCACCACTCCACGGTCATGTATTCGGTCGATAAGATTCAACAACTTCGCCAAGATGACGCCGATCTCGACCGCGTTCTCCAAAATCTCGAACGTGGCCTCTCTTGAGCCCTTTTTCTTCGCCTTCTCCTCTGAGGATCTCCTGCGGATGAAGCTGCGGATTCGCGGTGGAATCTTTAACGGCCTTTGGCCGGGTCGACAGGCTTCCTCAGGGTATCCACAACCGGCCCGCAGCTTCCTTCTCTCATCAACCTTATTGTTTCTCGCACTTACAGGCCAAATCCGCAGATCCGCAGCGCCTTCTACGTACGGCTACTGTGAGATATGATTCTGGTTATCTGGTAGGAGAAGAAGAGCATGGAGATTCGCGTTTCGCGTAGTGAGTTCCTGACCGAGCTTTCGCCAATGCTCGGGATTGCCGAGAAAAAGACGACGATCCCGGTTTTGTCGCATCTCCTTCTCCAGGCTAGGGGAGCACGGTTGTCGCTCGCCGCCACCGACCTCGACGTCTCGCTCACCAGCTGGTGCGACGCCGAGGTGGTCCAGGCCGGGGGCATCGCGGTGCAAGCGCGCAAATTTACCGAGATCGTTAGTTCTCTCACCGGGGATGAGGTAACCCTGGTGCTCGATGAGCCGCGGATCCTGTCGGTTCGCGCCGGCCGTTCGAGGTTTAAAATTCACGGCTTGTCGCCGGACGATTTTCCAACCCTCCCGACGGTCGAGCCGACCCGGCGGGTTGAGTTGCCGTTTGGTGATCTCAAGCGGATGATCAGCAAAGTGTTCTTCGCGGTCTCCGCGGAGGAATCGAGGTTTCAGCTGAACGGAGCCCTGATAAAGCTCAAGGGAGATAGCGTCGAGATGGTGGCGACCGACGGTCACCGTCTCGCTCTGGTAGAAAGGGCGGTGCCGGGCGCCGGCGAAGACTCCGTTCTCGCTCCGCGTAAGGCCCTCCAAGAGCTTCAGCGTTTTGAGGGGGATGGTCAAATCACTTTTGCCCGCGGCGAGCACCACCTGTCGTTTGGGCTCAACCGACGGGAACTGATCTGCCGGATTCTTGAAGGCACGTTTCCCGACTATGAGCGCGTCATAGCGCGCGACAACGACAAGCAGGCGATCTTCGATCGTCGCGCCTTGGGAGACGCGGTCAAGCGCGTCGCCCTGATGACCGGCGATCGGGCTCGGACGGTGCGCCTCGACATGGAGGACGGCCAGGTGACCGTCTCGGCGGTCAACCAGGATCTCGGCGAGGCGGTAGAGGAATTAGCCTGTGAGTACGAGGGGCCCGAGATTAGGGTGGGCATCAATCCGGACTATATGGCTCAGTTTTTGGCCGCGGTCGAGACCGAAAAAGTTCGATTCGACCTGAAGGACGAGAATACGCAGTGCGTCGGCTATCCCGTGGAGGGCACCGATACCCGGTACCTTTGTGTGATCATGCCGATGAGGATCTGACGTAGGTCGGTCTTAGGCCGTGCTTGCCGGTCTGGAAGCCAGGGGCTTTCGCAACCTTGCCGACCTCGATCTTGACCTCGGGGCCGGGAGCCACCTCATCTTAGGGCCGAACGGCGCGGGTAAGAGCAGCGTTCTTGAAGCCATCTACTATCTGGCCACCTCGCGCAGCTTTAGAGCCCGACAGATCGCCGATTGCGTTCGCCATGGAGCCGATGGTTTTCGCATCATCGGCGAGGTTGAAGGCGAGAGCCGCCAAAAGCTGACGGCCGGTTTCGCGGAAGGGAAGAAGTTTCGCTTCGTCAACGACAAGGCGACGAGTCTGATCGATCATCTCGCGGTCCTACCGGTCGTTTCGTGGGCGACCGGCGACACGGAGATCCTCACCGGCTCCCCCCAATTCAGACGTCGGCTCCTCGATCGCGGAATTTTAGGGCTTAAACCGACCTCGTTAGAGGCGCTGGAACGGTTCCGCCGAGCGCTCTTGCAAAAGAGAGAAATTCTGCAACGGGGCGACGGAGCGTTCGGAGAGGAGTTGCCCCCCTGGAACGGCGTCCTTGCGGGCGCGATCAGCGAGTTGGCCGAGCTTCGCAACCACTTTTTTTTGCGCCTAAAAGCCCGGTTAAAAGAGGTGTTGGGAGATTTAGACCTGCCGCTTCCGGAGGTCGACCTCACTTATCGTCCCTCCCCTTCCTCGGCGCTGGACGGTGCCGAAGAGATATTTCGGAGCCTCGAACGCCTGGCTGAGCGAGAGATCCGCCGCGGAGCGCCGCTCGTAGGCTGCCAGCGCGACGAGATTGAAATTCGCTGGGGAGGAAGAGATATCCGGAGCGTCGCCTCGGCAGGGGAGCGCAAGGCTCTCGGCCTTGCGCTCCTAGTGGCCCATGCGCGGGTCTTGAGCGAAGGAGGTCGCGAACCCTTGATCCTCTTGGATGATGCCGATGCCGAGCTTGCCACCGCCGCTCTGGCGGCGATTTGGAAGACGTTCTCCCCGGCGCGCCAGCTGCTAACCACTTCCAGCAGGCCGCAAGCCTGGTTGGCCATCTCCGTGGACCGAGTTTGGCAGGTCGAAAAAGGAGTTGTTCGGGCGCTCTGAGCGAACCCTCGGCCAAAACCCTCTCACCTGGAGGCTAACCCCTTTTTTTTCAACGGCCTACGGTTCGCAAAAAGGGTCGCGATGTGCTATCCTTCAAAGATCTCGCAATGCCCCGACCTCGGGGTCTTCTGATACCAAGATCAGACGTCGCCATCCATATAGATTAAAAAGGGCAGCGAATTCGCGTAGACGATGGAGAACCAAGGTTTGTCCGATCCCCAACCCACCTATACCGCAGAGAACATCAAAGTCCTCAAGGGGCTCGAAGCCGTCCGTAAACGCCCTGGAATGTATATTGGGGATACCGAGGACGCCTCCGGTCTCCACCACATGGTCTTCGAGCTGGTCGACAACGCGATCGACGAGGCACAGGCTGGATATTGCTCTCGCATCGACGTCACGATTCACACCGATGAGTCGGTGTCGGTAGAAGACGACGGGCGCGGCATACCGGTGGATCTCCATAAAGGAGAGGGGCGCTCGGCGGCTGAGGTCATCATGACCGAGCTGCATTCCGGCGGTAAGTTCGACAAAAACTCCTACAAGGTCTCTGGTGGTCTCCATGGAGTAGGCGTCTCCGTGGTGAACGCCCTTTCGGGGACGCTCGAAATGGAGATTAAGCGCGACGGTGCGGTCTGGTTTCAGACCTACCACCAAGGACTACCCGAAGCGTCCATCCGGGCAATCGGCAAGACCGAAAAGACGGGGACCAAAGTTCGCTTCTGGCCTGACCCTTCGATCTTTACGGTTCTTGAGTTTCACTACGAAACCCTCGCGCAGCGGCTGCGCGAACAGTCGTTTTTGAATCGCGGCATCTACATTCACTTGGTCGATGAGCGCAGCGGTAAAGAGGCCGAGTTCGCTTACGCCGGTGGCATCAGCTCATTCGTAGAGCACCTCAATCGCAACAAGACGCCCATTCACTCCCCGCCGATTCACCTGATCGAAAAACGTGACGACGGAACAGGCGAGGAAGTGGTGGAAGTAGCGCTGCAGTGGAACGTCGGCTACCAGGAACTCATCTACTGTTTCACCAACACGATCAACAACCGGGATGGTGGAACCCACCTGATCGGCTTTAAAGGCGCGCTCACCCGCACCGTGAACGCCTGGGCGACACAGGCCGGATTGCTGAAAGCGCTCAAAGAGAATCTGACCGGCGAAGACATAAGGGACGGGCTCACCGCGGTTCTCTCGGTGAAGATCAAAGACCCTAAGTTCTCATCGCAGACGAAGGACAAACTGGTCTCTTCGGACGTCAAAGGGTGGGTCGAGCAGGTGGTGAACGACAAGCTCGCGAGCTATCTCGAAGAAAACCCGCGAGAAGCCCGTAAAATTGTGGAGAAGTGCGTTGAAGCGGCTCACGCGCGGGAAGCAGCGCGCAAGGCGCGTGACCTTACCCGCCGAAAAGGGGCTCTCGAAAGCTCGTCACTGCCCGGCAAGCTCGCCGACTGCTCCGAGCGCAATCCGGAGCTCGCCGAGCTGTTCCTGGTCGAGGGCGATTCAGCGGGAGGTACTGCCAAGCAAGGGCGGAATCGGCGCTTTCAGGCGATCCTGCCGCTCCGAGGCAAGATCCTCAACGTCGAGCGCGCACGCTTCGACAAGATGCTTTCTTCGGAAGAGATCAAGACGATCATCACAGCGCTTGGTGCCGGCATCGGCCGGGACGACTTCGACATCGCGCGGCTTCGCTACCACAAACTGATCATCATGTGCGACGCGGACGTCGACGGCAGTCACATCCGCACACTGATCCTTACGTTCTTTTATCGCCAGATGGAAGAACTGATCAAGCGCGGCCATCTCTATATAGCCCAGCCACCGCTTTATAAGGTAGCCGAAGGGAAGCGGGATGCCTACTTGAAGGACGATCGCGAATATCGCGCGTTCTTGATCGAGCGCATCCAAGGTCTCTGGCAGCTCGCGATAGGCGAGGGTGAGTTGATGACAGGGCCACGGCTCTCCCACTTCGTTGAAAAGGTTGAAGCGTTTCGCGAGAATCTCGCGAAACTTGGCTCGCGCGGCGTTCCCGAAGAGGCGGTACGGCTCGCTCTGTTGGGCGGGCTGGTCGACAAGCAGGGCCTGGCGGATGAAGCAAAGCTCGCCGCGGTGGCCGAATCGATCGAGAAGGCAGGATTTCTGGAGCCAAGCGTTGAGAGCGACGAAGAACACGGTACCGGGGCGGTCTCCTTCCGGCAGCGAAAGGACGGCGTCGAACGCCTCGTTCGGATCGACTGGACGCTTCTTACCAGCGCCGAATATCGCGCTCTCGCGGCGAACCATCAAGGACTCGACGCGCTCCGCGCGTCACAGTTTACTCTGGTGAAAGGCGACGACACGGAGGTCTTGTCGAACCTCGACGACGCGATGGAAAAGATGTATGCGGGGGCCAAGAAGGGCCTCTCTTTCCAGCGCTACAAGGGTCTCGGCGAGATGAACGCCGAGCAGCTGTGGGAAACCACCATGGATCCCACGCGCCGACGACTCCTGCAGGTGCGCATCGAGGACGACGTCGAGGCCGACGGCATCTTTACCGTGCTGATGGGCGACCAGGTCGAACCGCGTCGGCTGTTCATCGAAAACAACGCGCTCAACGTTCGCAACTTGGACGTTTGACTCGTCCGTGACGAGCAACTTTTGACAAGGATTCCATGAGCGAAGACACTCCGATCCTTCCCTTCGAACGGCCCGTCCCGGTCGATATCGAAGAGGAGATGAAGCGTAGCTACCTCGATTACGCGATGAGCGTAATCATCGGCCGTGCCCTGCCTGACGTGCGTGACGGCTTGAAGCCGGTCCACCGCCGTGTGCTCTATGGAATGTGGGAGAGCGGCAATACCGCCGGCAAGGCCTACAAGAAATCGGCACGCATCGTCGGCGACGTGATGGGTAAATTCCATCCCCACGGCGATTCGGCGATCTACGACACCGTCGTTCGTATGGCGCAGGACTTTTCCATGCGCTATCGGCTGGTGGACGGGCAGGGCAACTTCGGTTCGATCGACGGCGACAATCCGGCGGCGATGCGGTATACCGAGATTCGTCTTACCCGCCTCGCCGAAGAGATGCTCAAGGACGACATCGACAAGGAGACCGTCGACTGGCAGGCTAACTACGACGGCTCGGAAGTCGAGCCGATGGTCTTGCCGGCCAAGGTGCCGAACCTCTTGATCAACGGCACCTCCGGCATCGCGGTAGGAATGGCGACCAACATCCCGCCGCACAACTTGACCGAGGTGATCAACGCACTCGAACTGCTGATGGACGATCCAGAGGTGACGGTCGAGACGCTGATGACCGCGTTGCCCGGTCCGGACTTTCCGACCGCCGCCTACATTCACGGTCTCGAAGGCATTCGCCAGGCCTACACCACGGGCCGCGGAATCATTCAGGTGCGCGCCAAAGCCGGCTTCGAAACCCAGGCCAAGGGCGACCGGCAGTCGATCATCGTCAACGAACTCCCCTATCAGGTCAACAAGGCGCGTCTGATCGAGCGGATCGCCGAGTTGGTACGCGAGAAGAAGATCGAAGGCATCGCCGATCTGCGCGATGAGTCGGACCGCGACGGGATTCGCGTCGTCGTCGACTGTAAGCGCGGCGAGGTGCCCGAGATCATTCTCAATCAGCTGTACAAGCTGACGCAGATGCAGACCACCTTCGGCATCATTCTCCTGGCGATCGTCGATAACCAGCCAAAAGTCTTGACGCTCAAGGAGATGCTCTTCCACTTCCTCAACCACAGGAAGACGGTGATCATCCGCCGTACTCGCTTTGATCTCCGCAAGGCTGAAGAGCGCGCCCACATTCTGGAAGGCATCTTGAAGGCGCTTGACCACCTCGACCAGGTGATCGCGACGATTCGCGCGAGCCAGACGCCCGCGGAGGCGAAAGAACGGCTGATGGCAGGGTTCGATTTCTCGCTCGCGCAGGCCGAGGCGATCCTCGAGATGCGGTTGCAGCGGTTGACCGGCCTCGAACGCCAGAAGGTGCTCGACGAGTACCATTCGCTGCTCGAGACGATAGAGCGTCTACGTGCGATCCTCGCGTCCGACCCGTTGGTCCTGGCGGAGATTCGACGCGAGGTGCGTGAGTTACGCGACAAATACGGCGACGCAAGGCGGACCGAGATCATTCCCGCTACGAACGAAATCTCGATCGAAGACATGATCGCCGACGAAGACATGGTGATCACGGTCACGCGGACGGGCTACGTCAAGCGCTCGCCTCTCGCCCTGTATCGGGCACAGAATCGCGGCGGCAAGGGGCGGATGGGGATGGCGACCAAGGATGACGACTTCGTCGAGCACCTTTACGTCGCCTCGGCCCACAGCTCGGTCTTGGTCTTTACCGAGAGTGGCCGGATGTACTGGATCAAAGTTCACGAGATTCCCGAAGCCGGGCCGAACACCAAGGGCAAGGCGATCGTCAACCTGCTCAACCTGGAGAAGCACGAGAAGGTCGCCACCACGGTTGCCGTGCGCGAGTTCGCCGCCGACCGATACCTGGTGTTTGCCACCGAGCGCGGCACGATCAAGAAGACGCCCCTCTCGGCGTACTCCAATCAGCGCGCGGCCGGCATCATCGCGATTCAAATCGACGACGACGACCGCCTGCTCACCGTGAGGGTAACGGATGGCAGCCGCGAAATCCTGATCGCGACCACCAAGGGCCTCTCGATCCGCTTCCCGGAAACGGATGTTCGCTCGATGGGCCGTAGCGCCTATGGCGTCAACGGCATCCGACTGCGAGAAGGCGATCGAGTCGTCACGATGGAGTCTCTCGAACCGGAAGGAGAGATCCTCACCGTCACCGAGAAGGGATACGGAAAGCGAACTCCGCTGGCCGAATACCGCCTGCAAGGAAGGCTCGGCTACGGCATCATCAACCTCAAGGTGAGCGACAAAACCGGCCCGGTCGCGGGCGTTCGCCAGGTCGTTCCGGGCGATGGCCTGATGCTCATCACGCAGGAAGGCAAAATCATCCGCTTGAACGTCGAGGGGATCCGAGTCATCGGGCGTTCGACCCAGGGTGTCAAGCTGATGGACCTCGAGGGCGAGGATCGGATCGTCGCCTTGGCGAAGCTTGCCGACGGCGCGGACTCCGGTGACAACCCCGAAGGGGGAGACGGGGAGGTCGGAGGCGAGGGTGAGGTCGGCGAAGTTCGCGCGATCACCGCCCTCGACGAGTTGTTGGAAGGCGAATCCGGCCCCGGAAACGAAGGACCGGTAAACTAGGAGCTCGAAGCCGGGGGGCGCGGCGCCGCCACGCCCCTTTTGGCCCAAGCGCCACGGAAGACCTTTGACGGAGGCTAGACACCATGCAGTTCTTCCTTGATACAGCCGACATAGAAGAGATCAAAACAGCCCTCGATTGGGGAATGATCGACGGCATCACCACGAACCCCTCGCTGATCGCCAAGCAGGGCAAGCCCTACCTCCCGACGGTCCAAGAGATCGCCAAGCTCGTACCCGGACCGGTTTCCGGCGAGGTGCTCGCCCTGGACTATGACGAGATGCTCGACCAGGCCCACCGTCTGGCCGCTCTCGCCGACAACGTGGTCGTCAAGGTACCGCTCAACCCGCCAGGGTTGAAGCTGGTTGCGGAGCTTGCGGCCGAAGGGATCAAAACCAACGTAACGCTCTGCTTTTCGGCGCCGCAGGCGCTGCTCGCGGCCAAGGTCGGCGCGACCTATATCTCGCCGTTCGTTGGTCGGCTCGACGATGTCGGCGAAGAGGGGATGAAGCTGATCGAAGCGATCGTCGGGATTTACCAGAACTACGAGTTCGACACGCAGGTGCTCGTCGCTTCCGCCCGTCACCCGATTCACGTGGTGCAGGCGGCGCAGATCGGGGCGGATGTCGTGACGATTCCGTTCAAAGTGTTGGAACAACTCTATAAGCACCCGCTCACCGACATCGGCCTCGATCGCTTCCTTGCGGACTGGAAGAAGACCGGCCGGTCGTTCGACGACGAAAAGTAGCGATAGACTGACCGGCCCGCCGTTAAAGCGGCTCGACGACATGAGGAGCGTTTTCTGATGGCCCCTGAATCTACCGACGTCCTCGCCCGAATCGACTCCGAGAAAGAGACCTATCTCGAGGAGTTGAAGGACTACATACGGATCCCCTCGATCTCGACCGATCCGGAATACGCGGCCGAGGTTTCCCGCGCTGCGGATTTTCTCGTCGGTAAACTGGACGAGGCGGGTCTTACGGCTGAAAAGATTGCGACCGCGGGCCACCCGCTAGTCTACGCCGAGTGGCTAGGGGCGCCGGGCAAGCCGACGGTCTTGTTCTACGGCCATTACGACGTCCAGCCCGCCGACCCGCTCTCCGAATGGCGCAACCCGCCGTTCGAGCCGACGGTTGAAGGCGACAAGCTCTACGCCCGCGGTGCGACAGACGACAAAGGGCAGTCGTTCGCTCATGTGAAGGGCGTCGCGGCGATGCTCAAAGAGCGCGGGAGTCTCCCGGTCAACGTCAAGTTCCTAGTCGAAGGCGAGGAGGAATCTGGCGGCGAATCCATCGACCGGTACGTTCGCGAAGACGGCGGCAGGAACCTCGCCTGCGATTGCCTGGTGATCTCCGACTCTTCCATGTACGGCCCGGGCCAGCCCTCGTTGGTCTATGGCTTGAAGGGCCTTGCCTACATGGAGATCAAAGTCACCGGCCCTGCGCGCGACCTACACTCCGGAACCTACGGCGGCGGCGTAGCGAACCCCTTGAATGCATTGGCACACATCCTCGCGCAGCTCCAGGATCGCGAAACCGGCAAGGTTCAGATTCCCGGCTTCTACGACGACGTGCGGCCCCTCGAAGCTTGGGAGCGGGAAGAGTTCGCCAAGCTCCCCTTCGACGAGAAGGAATATTGCGCGGAACTCGGCATCTCCGAGACCTGGGGCGAAGAGGGCTATTCCGTACGCGAACGGACTTGGGCTCGGCCGACCTGCGACGTTCACGGGCTCTACGGCGGCTATCAGGCCAAGGGGGCCAAGACAGTTCTTCCCTCCTGGTGTGGCGCAAAGGTGTCGATGCGTCTCGTACCCGATCAGAATCCGGAGAAGATCGCCCGTCTCTTCGAAGAGTATGTCCTCTCGATCGCGCCCCACGGGGTGAAGGTCGAGGTCGAGTATCTGCACGGCGGCCAGGCGGTCGGTGTCTCGACCGAAGGCCCCTACGTAGAAGCGGCGCTCGCTGCGATGGAAGACGTCTGGGGCAAGCGGCCGGTAAGGGTGCGCGAAGGGGGCTCCATCCCGATCGTCGCGACCTTTGCCGACGTCTTGCGCGTCCCGGTTCTCCTGCTCGGGTTCGGGCTCAACGACGACGCGCTCCACTCCCCGAACGAGAAATTCAACATCAGCCACTTCTACAACGGCATCCGAGCGATCGCCCGGTTGCTCGATCGCGTTGGCGACGTGCGGTAGATTCGGCCCCTATGAAGGCCAAGGGCATCGAGCGCGAAATCAAGTTTCCCGGCGTGGAACTCGACAAGTTGCGTCAGCGGCTGATCGAACTCGAGTCGGAGCGGCGCGCACCGGGAGCTTTCGAGGACAACTGGGTGTTCGACCGCGACGGCGAGCTGCGCGAGGCCGGCAGGATTCTCCGGCTGCGAATCGACGGCGGAGGTGGGCGTGTGACCTTGAAAGGACCTCTCCAACTCGAAGGGAACCTAAAGGTCCGCGAGGAGATCGAGTTCGGCGTCAATGATGCGGCAGAGGCGCGGGCGCTGCTCGAAGGACTTGGCTATCAGGTCGTCAGCCGTTACCAGAAGGTCCGGGAAGAGTGGCAGCTCGGCGGCGTAACGATCGCGCTCGACCATACGCCGATTGGCGACTTCGCCGAGTTCGAAGGCGAGGGCGCCGAGACCGTCGCCAAGCGATGCGGTCTTGATCCGCAGAACGGTGAAAAGCGCTCCTACCTACGGCTCTACGAGGACCACCTCCTCGAAAACCCCGAGGCACCCCCTGAGATGGTCTTTCCCGCAGGGAGCCGTTAAGGTCGCGCTCCGTGCTCGTCGTTCCCGCGGCGGCATGCCCAACATCCTCGCTCCAGAAAAGCCCGCCCTGCGCGGAGTAATTCTCGCCGCGGGTCTCGGCCTGCGGCTCCGACCTCTCACCCACCAGATCCCTAAGCCGCTCCTGCCGGTCGCCGGCCGCCCGATTCTTGAGCGCACGCTCGACCGCCTTCTCGTTGGGGGGTGCCGGTCAGTCGCGATCAACCTCCATCATCTGGGCGAGAGAATTCGTTCAGCGATCGGCGCCGAGTATCGCGGCATGCCGATCGAGTACTTCGACGAGCCAGAAATCCTTGGCACGCTCGGCGCCCTGCAGCCAATGCGGAGATTCCTCCAACCGGCCGACCTGGTGATTCTGGTCAATGGCGACAGCCTGTGCCGATGGCCGGTCGGGCCGCTGATCGCCCGCCATCGCGCAACACGAGCGCGGGCGACGCTCCTCCTGGCAAAGCGTCCCGATGCCAGAGAGCTTGGCGGCGGGGTGGGGGTGGACCGGACCGGTCGCATCGTTCAGATGAGAAACGGACCGACCCAGGGACTCGTAGTCCGGCGCCTTGTGTTTGCCGGGATGCACGTCTTCGCTCCGGACCTCCTCGCCGAGGTGGCCGAAGGGCCGGCCGACATCGTCGAGAACCTCTATCTTCCCCTTCTTGCGGGCGGAGAACGGGTCGAATCGTTTGGCACCGGCGCCCTTTGGCACGATCTCGGAACGCCGCGGCGCTATCTTGAAGGTGCTCTCGCTTGGGTCGGCGGTCTGCCGGGAGGATCCTGGATCTCGCCGTCCGCAGAGATCTCCCAGGGGGCTTCGATCGCCGGCTCGATCGTTGAGGCCGGTTGTCGCATCGAAACCGGAGCGCGGATCGAACACTCGCTCATTCTTTCTGGTTCCTCAATCCTCGGAGGCAGCTCGCTTCGGTCGGCGGTGATCGGGCCGGGTGTCGAAATCCCGTCAGGAGCAATGATCGAGAACGCAATGATCGTCCACGAGGCGGGCTCTATTTCGCTACGCTAGAATGACCGCCGCCTTCGGTCCCCGCCTGCACTCGCCATGACCACCCAGACTTCCAGCCGCAAAGGCCGCGACATTCGCCTACTCGTCTTCGATTGGGACGGGACGCTGATGGATTCGATCGCCACGATCGTCGCCTGCACCCAGGCGGCTCTCACCGACCTCGGCCTAACTCCGCCACCAGCGGAGAAAGTCCGGCGGGTGATCGGCATGGGGCTCCGCGAAACGATCGAAGAGTTGTGGCCGGAGTGCGACGCCCAGAGCCTCGACCACATTCGCGAGAGCTACCGTCGGCATTGGACGGAAACCTTTCGCGATCGGCCGATTCTTTACCCCGGAGTGGGGGCGATGCTTCGGAGCCTCGCGGAGGCGGGCTATCTTCTGGCCGTTGCCACCGGCAAGAGCCGTCGCGGTCTCGACCACGCGATCACGACGACAAACCTCGAAGGGATCTTCCACGCGACACGAACGGTCGACGAAGCCCCTTCAAAGCCCCATCCGAAGATGCTGCTCGACATCCTGGAAGACCTCGGCGTCCATCCGGACGAGGCGTTGGTGATCGGCGACACCACCTACGATCTTGGCATGGCGATGAACGCGGGAGCGCGCGCCGTCGGAATTCTTTCCGGCACCCACACGCGCGAAGATCTCGAAGGCGCGGGCGCGGCCGCCTGCCTGGCGGTCGTGACGGACGTTTCCGCTTGGCTCGCCGCCGACTGACGCTTACAAACGACGGGCGAACCCCGCAAAGGGTCCGCCCGGTTGAAAAGCAGCCGTCTGCGTTTTTAGGTCGCTACTTTTTCGCCTTCCATTCCGCCACCAGCTTCTCCAGCGCCGCGACCTGATCGGCGGGAGGCGGGGTCGAGGCTGCCTTCGCCGCGGCAATCGCCCGTTCCCCCGCGGCGATCGCGTCCTTCGTCCGCCCGTCTTTTGCGTAGAGGTTCGCTTCAGACCGCAGGTTATAGAAATTGGCGTCGATGGCGACCGAGGCATCGAGCCACTTCTCGGCCTTGTCGGCGCAACCGTTGTCGAGGCACCAAGTGGCCCCTTGATATAAGGGCTGCCAACGCTGTTTGGCCGCGACTTGAGCGGCGGTGTCGGCCTCGACTTTGAACGACACGGTGAGCTTTTCCCAGATTAGCTTGACGGTGGCCGAGGTATCGGTCAGATCGTCAAAATAAAACTCCATTCGTTCCTTGTCGTGCTCGCTCGCCTTGGGGGAGATCGTTGCACGCAACGCGTCGTGCTCGGGTTTGTAATCGAAGGCGCCCCAAAGATCCGCGTCCTTCGACAGGATCAGGGTCCACTCCTTCTCACCGGGGATGGTCTGCAAGCCGTAGGTTCCAGCAGGAAGCTCCTTACCTTCGACCTTGACGGCGGTGGAGAACGTGATCGTCGTATTCTCGTTCGCGCCGGTGCGCCAGACTTCGCCGTAAGGCACCAGCTCGCTCCAAATCTTCCGGCCCTTGACGCCCGGTCGGCTGTAGCGAATCGTCACATCCGTTAAGCCGATCGTCTGCGAGACGCTCGCGCCTGGTGAGGGGCGCGGAGTGAAGAGCTGCGGGGGCTGGGCGTTGGCGCTCATCGTACTCATTGCGGTCATCGCCCCAAGACCAGCGACAACGGCAAAAGCCTTCAAGTTCGGTCGCTTCATTGGTGTTCCTCCTCTCGGGTGCGATCGATCGCACCCGCACGGTCAAAGTTCGTCGAAGGTGTAAGTGTAGCGCACGCCCCCGCCCCGGCCCGCCGGTTAACCAATCCGACCGAACACCTCCGCGACCTGTTCCCAGCCCACCCGCATCAGAAAGTTCGTGTTGCGCCCGTACGATTTGATTCCCAGGATGTAGAAATTCGGCTCCGGATTCACCAGCGTTTCGGCGCCTTGGCTCGTCTGGGCGAGGCAGTCGCCACCGCCGCCTGCCGCGCCGAGAAGAGCGGCCGAAAGTTTCATCGGAGCGGCGAACGCATAGCATTCGTGAACCTGAAGCTGGCGATACAGTCGGTCATCGGGAACGTACCCGGTGAGCGAGAGAATCCGATCGACCGCAACAGTCTCGGTTCGGTGGGTGGAACGAAGGGACACCTCGATCCTTCCGTCCCGATGTCGAACCGATTCGATCGCAACACCGGACCTCACCTCGACCGCCGGGGAACCACCGTTTGCCAACTGGGCGGCCTCACGCAACAGTCGGCCCCGCTCGGGTAGGACATCGGTGTCGTCCGCGCCGCAGGAATGGACCGCACCACGGACAGCCCAGACCACCCGCGTTCCGGGTGCCTGCTCAGCGATCCGGGCGAGCTCGCGCACCGCGGTCTGCGCCGAATGACCGGCGCCGACGAGCAAAATCGTCTTGCCCGCCCAACCTGGCTCCAGCGCGAAGTTCGGCAGCTGGCGACGAATCTCGCCGTCCAGGCCGAGCTCCCCGGTGGCGGGGATTCCACCGTCGCCCAACAGGTTCGGATTCGAATAGGTTCCTGTCGTGTCGATCACCACTGTTGCATGTTCGATGCGTTCGCGCCCATTTTCATCTGCAATCAACAGCCGAAACGGCCTGGCCGCGCGGGCCGCTGAAGAGATTTCTTCCTGCTTGAGCAGTCCCTCGCGGCCGATCGCCACGACCCGAGAAGAGAGTCGGACGTTCGGCGCGATGCCGGGCAAGCCGGCGATCGGTTCCAGAAGGCGATCCGCCAGCTCCTCGCCTTTAGGGCAGGCCTCTCCCGCAGGAACCGGTAAGCTCGCCGCTTCCAGCGCCGCCCGCATCCGTGGAGAAACGTTCATTGACCAAGGAGTAAACAGGCTCACGTGCCCCCACGAGCGGACGTTGCCCGCCACGTACGGGGCCGCCTCGTACAGGGTAAATGGTAGGCCGCGATCGGCCGCGGTAAGGGCGGCTTCAAGACCGGTTGGCCCGGCGCCGAGGATCGCGATTTCAGTTTGCGACATGAAGTTCTCCTCTTGGATCTAGGGAGTTCAGTTCCGATTCAAGCTCTCTCGCTCTCGAGAAAGCGGGCAAGCTCCCGGCTCTGCGGCCGCTCCAGCCGCTCGCGACAGGGGCCACATTCGAACAGCTCGCCCGCCGGGCCGCCCGGGCCATCGCGTCGATCGATACAGGCGAGCGAGTCCGCCACGCGGCGTGCCTGACCGAGCGAATGAGTGACCAGAACGATCGCCCGGCTCTTGGCGATCTCGCGAATTCGCTCCTCGATCGCCTCGGTCGAGCGCGGATCCAGAGCGCTCGTCGGCTCGTCGAGCAACAGAACCCGAGGCTCGATCGCGAGAGCGCGGGCGAGACAGAGCCGCTGCTGTTGACCGACGGAAAGCCTCGCCGCCGGCTCGCGTAGGCGATCCTTCACCTCGTCCCAAAGCGCAGCTTCGCCGAGCGCGCGCTCCAGCCGCTCGGGAAAACGCCGCCGCGGCACCAGAGCGGCATGGCGCAGGCCGAACAAGACGTTTTCGCCGATCGTTCCCGGAAAAATCACCGGCTGCTGAAACAGCATTCCGACCT
The DNA here is from genome assembly GCA_038248205.1 of Thermoanaerobaculia bacterium. Lineage (GTDB taxonomy): Bacteria > Acidobacteriota > Thermoanaerobaculia > Multivoradales > UBA5704 > DASYKS01. The sequence continues at coordinate 19,566 of JBBRUC010000035.1, read as the reverse complement.
GCCGCCGCACCGAGTCGGCGGAATATCGGGCGATCGAATCCCCGAACAGGAGGACCTCACCTTCCCGGCGGAGCCGCGGCGCCAGCTCGACCATTCGGTTCAAGCAGGAGAGCAGCGTGGTCTTGCCGGCACCGGAAGGCCCGACCAAAGCGAGCACCGATCGGTCTTCGACCCGCAGGTCGACGTGGCGCAGAAGCGGCCGCCCGGCATGCGTTACGCCGAGCCCTCGCGTTTCGACCGCCGCCACCTCGGGCCCTGCGGATGGCGCGCACGGCACCGGGCAGCAGAGAGCTTCCCCGGCGGGCGCCTCTTCGAGCAAGATTTCAACCATGCCGCGACTCCTCATGGGCCCGCAGCCGGGCGGGTAAGGCAAGCAGGCTCAGCGCGGCGACCAATGCGAGGAGCACGAGGGCGGCACCCCAGAGATGCCGCTCGCCTTCGGGGGAGAAAGAATCCTGGGCGAGGACGAAGATGTGGTACGGCAGAGCGAGAACGGGACTCTCCTTCAAACCGTGCGGAATCCGGGCGCCGGAAAAGACCGCCGCGGCAAAAAGGATCGGGGCGGTCTCTCCGGCCGCCCTGGCAAGCCCCAAGAGAGCGCCGGAAAACAGCCCGCCGAGGCTTTGGCGGAGCACCACGGCGCGGGCCACCTGGCCCCGGGTGAGCCCAAGACCGTACGCGGCATCGAGATATCGGCGCGGCAGGGCCTCGATCCGCTCGATCAGCGCCACAGCTTCCGCCGGCAGGATCATCAACCCCAAAAGCAACCCGCCGCCGAGCCATGACTTACCCCAGCCGAGACCGTGAACGAAGACGATGAAACCGCCGATGCCGATCAGTACCGAGGGTACGGCGTTGGCGGCATAGAGAGACGAGAGGAGGCTCCGACGCAGACCCGGTCGAGGAAGGTAGATCGTCGTGGCGAGCGCCAGTCCAATCGCGAGCGGCAGGCTCGCGGCGAGCGCCGTTCCGATCAGAATCAGCGTACCCAAAATCTCGAACAACACCCCTCCGGTGTCGCCTGAGCCGGCCGACGGTGTCGTGAAGAACGAGAGATCGAGCGCCGGTAAACCGCGGGCGAAAATCTCACCCAAGGCGATGGCGAGAACGCCGAATACCGCGACGGCGCAGAGCGCGGAGACGACCAGAAAACCTCGACCCAGCAGCCTACGCACGAGGTACCTTGCGGAGCGTCAACCAGGAGCCGGCGAAAGAAAGCGCTGCCACCACCGTCAACAGGAGAAGACCGAGTGCGAGCAGGGCGCCCCAATGCACGGGATTGCCATAAGCCAAGAAGGTCTCCGAGCCGCCCAGCTTCGAGGTCACCGCCTGCCCCGCCTGCGCAAGAGGCTCGATGGAGAGAAACCGCTCCGGCCACTGGTTGTCCTGGCGGCCGATCACCAAGAAGACCGCGATCGTTTCGCCGAGCGCGCGGCCGAGTCCGAGGAGGAGAGCCGAGGCGAGACCGGGAAGGGCGGCCGGAACGACGGCGCGCAGAATCGTCTCGGTTCGACCGATCCCGAGCGCGCGGGCCGCCGAACGTTGACTGTGCGGCACCGCGGCGAGCGCGTCATCGCCTAAGGAAACGACCGTCGGTAGGATCATCACGGCAAGCAGCAGGCCGCCGGTCGCGAGCGTGTCGCCCGAGATCGGATCAAAATGCCGGAGCAGACGAACCACGGCATCGCGCAGCAGGAGAATTCCGAGTAGCCCATAGACTACGGAGGGGATTCCCGAGAGCAGCTCAACCCCCACTTTCGCGGCGATCCGCGCGCGTCGCGGCAAAACCTCGGAGAGGAAAACCGCCGCCAAGAGCCCGACCGGAGCTGCGACGGCAAGGGCGACGAAAGAAACGGCGAGGCTGCCGTAGATCATCGGGAGAACCCCGAAACGTTCCGACCGGAACGACCAGTGAGTTCCGAACAGCGAGGCCACGCCCTGCGCCCGAACAAACGGCCAAGCCTCGACCGCAAACACCGCGATTAGGCCGAGGAACGCGCAGAGCGCCAGCGCAGAAAAGGCGAACGCGGCGAGCCGGAGAACATCCGGTCGCCGTCGAGAAACGCTCTCTCCGCTCCGCCCTTGTCGCGAGGTGGGGATCACTTTCCTCCCGAACCCGCCGTTGGAATCTTCAGGTAGCCGTTCTTTTCAACCAGAGCCTGGCCGCGAGGCGAGAGGAGCAGATCGATCAGCTGTTTGGCGAGTCCTTTAGGCGGCCCATCGGTCACCACCTGGAGCGGCCGGGCGATCGGGTAGCTGCCATCGGCGATCGTCTTCAAGGTCGGCGGCACGACCTTGCCGTCGTCGCGCTTGATCGCCACGGCAAACACGGTCTTTTGATCGGCCCAGGCGGCGGAGAGTTGCGAGATCGATCCGCGGGTCGAGGCGACCTTGTTGCGCCCCTCCTCGTTCGCCCCCACTTCCGGATGTGAGACGTCGGGCGCCTTCTTCGGGTCGCCGTACAGCCATTTGGCAAACGCCTCCCAGGTGCCGCGGCCGGGTTCCTTGTTGAAGAAGACGATGCGGCGGTCCGGCCCGCCAACAGCTTTCCAGTTGGTCAGCTTCTTTTCGTAGATCCCCTGAACCTGCGGCCGAGAGAGGACGCGAACCCCCCCGTCCCACACATCGCGGGAGACGACCAGGGCCAGAGCGTCGATGCCGATCCGCGTCGCCTGAAAATGAACCTTGGGAAACTTCTTGGAATCGTCCGGCTCCAGGTCGCGCGAGATCATCCCGATTTCGGCGCGCCCTTCGCCCAGCGCGGCGATACCGCCCGAGCTGCCCCCTTGGGTATCGACGAAGATCGTCGCTTTCGTTTCCGCGCGAAGCAGGTCCGCCGCCTCGGAGACAACCGGGTTGACCGTGGTCGAGCCGTTTATCCTCAGCGGTTGTGCCGAAGCGGCGGTTCCGAGGGTCGCGGCGATCAGCAGCAGTCCGAGCCGGGAGCACAGCATGCGGTGGCCTCCGTGGTTGCCTGGTAGTCCTGTCCCTTGGTTTCCTTCGGATGGCGGCGTGTGGTGCGCGAGCAGTCGAACGGCAGGGCGTCTGAAAGAGGTACCTCGACCAGCGGATCGACCGTGTCGAACATTCCGGCATAGGGCTCGCGCTGGTAGAGCCTGTAGGTCTTGTCGCAAACGGCATAGCGCTCGCCCCGCAGCATTCGGTGCCCATCGTCATCGAGCACCTCCTTGAAAGGGCCGCGATAGACGACCGCTTGATTGCGCTCCAGGCATGCGCCCTGCTTGCCTTTGAACGCCTCTACGGTGAGCGACCGGAACTCGATGCCCTGCACCGTTCTCCAGGGCTCCCGCTGCCGTTCGAGAACCCGGATGCCGTAAAAACCGGCATCCTCGAACGCTGCGAGAAAACCCACCTCAGAGAGGGCACCGGAGATGCAGCCGCTCCACAGCTCGGGGTCGTTCTGCATTTCGACCGGCACCTCCTCATCGCACACGATGTCGGAGATGACCGCCCGCCCGCCGGTTTTCAAGACCCGAAAAATCTCCTGGAACAGGCGCGGCTTTTCGTATCCCTCGACCAGGTTCAGAACGCAGTTCGAGACCACCACGTCGACCGAGTCGTTCGCCACCAGCGGCTGCTCGCGACGCAGGCGCTCGGCGCGCGATGTCGCCTGAAGCAATCCCTCGGTCGAGCGGACGGGATCTTGCGCCAGCTCGGCGTCGAATCGATCCATGTCGAGCGCCAGATCCTGGATACGGCCGCGGCGAAACTCGACGTTCGCGTAGCCGATCCTCTCCGCCACAAGCGGGGCGTTCCGCCGCGCCACGTCGAGCATTTCATCGGTCATGTCGATGCCGATCACCTTGCCCTCGGCACCCACGACCTGGGCGGCGATGAAACAGATTTTGCCGGTGCCGCTGCCGAGATCGAGCACGGTCTCTCCGGGTTTCAGATGCTTGCTCGGGTCGCCGCAGCCATAGTCGCGTTCGATCACCTCATCCGGAATGATCGCCAGATATTGAGGGTCGTAGTCGACCGGGCAGCAGAGATCCGACACGCGCTCTTGAGCGCCCTGTCGATACCGATCCTTGACGACATCGTCAACGGCGAGAGTGACCATGAAGAAACCTCCTGCGCGCCTTTTTGGGGCGCGCGGAAAAAGCACAGTAAAAGCGAACGATGACCGCCGCGAACAGCGGGTATCGCACGAAAACCTTCGAGCTTTTCTAATTCAGTGGGAGGGAAACGGTACGGCGGGAGGTGCGCGTCCGGCGCTTTGCCATGCAAAACCGGCCAGTGAATGGCCAAGTTCGAGCGGAGCACCGGGACGAAGTGCGACGAGGGCGAGGCGAAGGGCGCCGGCCAGCCGGGAAAGGCGCGAAGCGAGCCACCCGATTCGGCCTCTCTTTAGCCAGCGAGCGAAATCCGCCGGGCCATCTAGATCCGCCAATGGCGCAAGGCAAATTACCTCGCGACCCGAGCGGCGAAGCGACCGCTCGAGATCGCGTCGGGTGGCTCGACGGCACCACCGGGCGGCGTCGGACAATCCCAAGATCGGCCGCGCCATCGCGATCAGATAGACGCCGCCGTCGGGGCTGGGACCGAGGACCACCCGCCCGGGATCTTGGCGCAGCAGCTCGATCGCCTGCTCGATATGGTGGGATTGAAGACCCGGCACGTCGGCCGCGGCCACCAGGAGAGCTTCCGGCCCGAGAGCGAATGCACCGCCGACGGCGTTTTCCAGCCGGGCGCCGAACGAGTCACCTGCTTGCTGCAGGTGCTCGATTTCGGGACGGTTGGCAAGGGGTTTGGGGCTTGAGAGCGCGAGCGCACAGCCGGCGTCGCGTCCGGCGTCGAGCGCCACTTCCAGCAGCTCGCGGTGCGTCTCGTTCTCCAGGTGGCGGATGCGTCCGGGAAGCAGGCGGCGGCGGGCGCTCTCGGCCGAAGCGCCGCGGGAAAAGACGAGAAGAGTCGGGCGGCCGTTCATCAGAACCCCGACACCGCCCGCTCGCGCGGCGGCAGAATTTCCAAGCAGGTGGTCCACCAGCCGGAGGTGACCGTCTCTATGAACTCATCCGGTAAACGCTCCGCGCGCATCTCGGCCGCGAGTCCCAAGTGGTCGTAGCGAAGCGGCGAAAGATCGACAGCCAGACCACCGTCTTCCGCCCCTTCGCTCCCTTCGATCACCGCGTACCAAACGCGGACATCACCATCGTTGGCCGGCCGGCCGATTACGCCGACGTTGATCGCATCCCGCCCCGAAGGAAGGCGGCGGTGCCAGTGAAGACCGGTGTGCGTACAGAGCAGGGCATCGGCCCTCTCTTGGTCGAGCAGCACTTCGAGAAACGGCACGGGACTCGTCGAGCGGAATAGAAACTCGTTGATCCGTCGGGGCGATCCGTGGACCAACAGAAGTTCGCGATTTCCCACCCGGACCCGCCGACGCTTCGGCAGAGCGCCCATCCAGGTCTTGAAATCGGCCGAGCAGTTTCTTTCGGTATAGCGATACGACACTTCGGCGAAATGGTTGTCGCGCGGGTCGGTGTAGCCGCAGTTGCAGTCCTCGCGACCCGAGGCGAGCGATTCCTCGTAGTTGCCCTGGATCGCGTGAACGCCTCCTTGGACGAGCAGCGGCCAAACCTTCTCGGGGTTGGGACCGAAACCGCCCAGGTCGCCCAGGCAATAGATCGCATCAACTCCTCGGCGCGCGGCCTCTTCGAGTAGCGCGGTAAGCGCCAGGTAATTGTTGTAGATGCCACCAAAGACGAGGATGCGCCGAAACGGCCCCTCGACCGGGGTCGGATCGCCGCCCGCGGCGAGAAACTCGCGGGCCTTGAGTTCTCGCTCGGCCGGTGAAAGGGCGATCCCTGCCTTGTCCGAAGCGGCGCGAAAGCTGCCCAGAGGCACCAGCTTCTCCCCCCAGGTGGCGAGACCGCGGTGCGCCGAGAGCTTCTCCCGATGCAACGCGCGCAATGCTTCTTCCGCCGGGAGGAGATTGCTCTGAGGGGGCCGATTCGCCATCGCGTTCCTCGGACCCTCAGGTTTTGCAGCTAACGCCGTAGATGTGGCAAGTCCAGCAGGCGGGGTGGTCGAGGGCGAATGGGCCGAGCGTGTCGGCGAGCGAATCGCCCATCTTGGCGGTGGGCTCATTGACCAGGATTGGGCAGACCCAAACCCCTTGGTCGGTAACCATCCGGCAGGAGCTGCACTGAAGGTGGTCCCAGCTCCCTTCGGGAGCGTCGCCCTCGCGCAGGACCTGCCACGATTCGTAGGCGCCACCGCGCTCGGCCTCGGCGCCGATCTGGAAGACCGGCAAGATCTTGAGACGCGGTTTCTTGATCCCCAGGCTCCGCAGCAGCTCGAAGAAGCGCGCCTTGCCCTCGTCCGTGCCCGATTCTCGGTGGACTTCGGTGACCGTGATCACCGGATTCAACCCCGCGGCGACCAGGTTGGCGATGCCCGCGAGGATGCGCTCGAACGTTCCCGGCCCGCGGATCGGGTCGTTCGAGGCGGCGTCGAAGCCGTCGAGCGAAACGCGCAGGTCGAGCGAATAATCCGAGTCGTCGACCAGCGCCTTCAAGCGCGCCGAACGCGCCGGATCGAGCAGGAGGCCGTTGGTCAGAACGTTCGCTGGACCGTAGCGCAGGGTGGCGGCGAGGATCGCCTCCATGTCCGGATTCAAAAACGGCTCGCCGCCGGTGAAGTAGTACTCCTTGACCCCGAGCCCGGCTCCCTCTTCGAGGTAGCGCGAGACCTCGGCAAGCGACATGAATTCGTGCGTGTGGTTGGTGGGCGAGCAGGAGATGAAGCAGTGGGTGCAGGCGATATTGCACACCGTGCCGGCGACCTGGAACCAGAGCGTGTCGAGAGCCTTAAGCTCAACGCGCGGCGCTTGGGAGAGGGCGGCGCCCGCCGGAGCGATCGTCGGCGTCATCGAATCTGCGGACATCGAAGTGGCGGGCATCATGCGCGAGTCGCCGTCGCTCTCCCTTGGCGTTTCCTCTCCATAGAACCTATCTACGCTTCCGATCGCCTCGCCGGATGACGACGCGGGGAAGCGAGCGGACTTCAAGAGCCGCAGTGTACACGAACAGGGACGGGACCCTGGGCTCTAGGTCGGCTATGATCCAAACGCTTTGAGCCGCTTCCTCGCACTCTCGATCGTCTTCCTGGTTCTGATGATGGCCCTCTTTCAGTTCGGCCTCATGACGTTCGGCTGGATGCCGGCCGGAGCGCCGCCCCCGCCGCCCGCCCGGGTTCAGCTTGGGGCGTGGGGGCTGGAAGCTCTGGGCCTCGCCGCCCTCTTTCTCCTGGTTCATCGGGAAGGGAGCTCAGTCTGGTTCTCCGGCCTCCTCTCGGCGTGGATCGCCTGGGTTTTCCGCGGGCCGCTGCTGGTCGTCTCTGTCGCCGCCGCAGGGCTCGACCCCAAGCCGTTCTGGGGCCTCACCTTTCGCTGGTGGCTGCTCTATACCCTTTGCGGCTTGGTCCTCGCCGTGCTCGCCCGCCCGGCCTCGATCCAGGAGCTGAAGCTGGATCCCGGGGAGCCCCCGGCTTGAGGGTCGCGGCCGTCGGCACCGCCCTGCCGCCCCATTTCTACGACCAGGCGACACTGCTCTCGGCGCTCGAACGGCGATGGAAAGACCGGCTGTTCAACCCCGAACGGCTCCAGCGGCTGCACGCGAACGTCTTGGTCGGTGGTCGGCATCTGGCGTTGCCGATCGAGGAATACGACGAGCTGACCACTTGGGGAAAGGCGAACGACGCCTGGATTAGGGTCGCCCAAGAGGTGGGCGAAGCGGCGATCCGGCAGGCTCTCGACCGAGCGGGCTTAAAGCCCACCGACGTTTCGGCGTTCTTCTTCACCACGGTGACGGGGGTGGCCACCCCGTCGATCGACGCCCGGTTGATCAACCGACTGCGCATGGCGCCGAACATCAAGCGGCTGCCGCTGTTCGGCCTCGGCTGCCTTGCGGGAGCCACGGGGATCGCACGGGCCGCCGATTACGTGCGCGCCTATCCCGATCAGGTGGCGCTGTTGCTCTCGGTCGAACTCTGCTCGCTCACCCTCCAGGGGGAGGATCTGTCGATTCCGAACCTGATCGCCTCCGGACTGTTCGGCGACGGCGCGGCGGCCGTTCTGGTGGCGGGGAGCGAGCGGCGCGACCTCCGGGGTCCGACCGGCCCCGAGATCGTCGCCACACGCTCGATTTTCTACCCCGATTCCGAGCGCGTGATGGGCTGGGACATCTCAGAGACCGGCTTCAAGATCGTCCTCTCCGCCGACGTGCCGAAGATGGTCGAAGAGCACATGAGGGAAGACGTGGATTCCTTCCTCGCCGACCACGGGCTCACCCGCGCCGACATCGAGTCTTGGGTCTGCCACCCGGGCGGCCCGAAGGTGCTCGAAACGATGCAGAAGTCGCTCGACCTCCCCGAAGGCGCGCTCGACGTCACCTGGCGCAGCCTGCGCGAGGTAGGCAATCTCTCCTCGACCTCCGTGCTGCTGGTGCTCGAAGAGACGATGGCAAACCACCGCCCGGCCCCCGGTTCCTGGGGGCTATTGACCGCGATGGGGCCGGGGTTCTGTTCGGAGCTGGTGCTGCTGCGCTGGTGAGACGCGCGGGCGGCCAATCCCGGAACTACCCGATGGCGGGCTCGGTCGCCCGGGGCCGGAAATGCCCTTCCCTCCGGCGGGATCACCGATTTTGGGCCAAAAGTGCTCTTCCTTCGGGAAGGATCACCGATTTTGGGCCAGGAACGCTCTTCCCTCAAGGCGGGATCACCGATTCTGGCTCGGCTACGCCGTCCTTCTCCGTCATCCGAGCGGGCGGCTTCCCGCCGGGCGGTGCGTACCGGCGGATTGACCGCTCAACCGCCCTTGTGTGAACCTAATCCCATGGCCGAAAGACCAGCGCTGTCTGACAAGCAGTTGTGCTTCGCCCGGCTGGTGGAGGCGTTGCGCGACGACGCCCAGCCCAGGTTCGCGCTGGCGGAACTCAACGACCTCCTTACCGGCCTCACCCCTGGAGAGTTCGGCAGCGCCGTGGAGCACGCGGACGTATCGGGGCTCACCTCTTACCTCCAGAACTATGTGGCGGCCATGGTCGAGTTGACCGCCTACCAGCGGAACGTACCGCCCCCCGCCTGGGTGCGCGATATCGAGCCTCTGGAGACGACCCCGCATTTCGCCACCTCGCTTCCGGGCCTGCGGCTGCACCTGCTGCGGAACTCGCCGGTCCCCTTCAAGCGCCGCAATATCTTCATCGACTCGTCGGTCGGCGATCGCGTGTAAACGATGGCCGGCCCCCGCCTGACCCGGTTGGACATGCTCAGGCTGTTCGATCTGCTGAACGCGGAGCTGGCCGCCGAGAATGTGCAGGGCGAACTCTACCTGGTGGGAGGAGCGGTGATGTGTCTGGCCCTCGACGCCCGGCACGCGACGCGCGATGTGGACGGCTACTTTCTGCCGGCCGGAGAGGTTCGACAGGCCGCCAGCCGGGTTGCTGCCCGAGCCGATGTTCCGGACGACTGGCTCAACGACGCGGTGAAGGGATACCTGAGCCCGCGGGGCGACTTCGACCCATACCTCGAACTCGATCACCTGAAGGTCTTCGCGGCCCGGCCGGCCTACCTGCTCGCTATGAAGTGCGCCGCCATGCGGCTGGGCGAGGAGTTCCACGACCTCGACGACGTCCGTTACCTCCTGCGTCACCTGAACATCACCAGCGTCGGAGAAGCCTTGGAAATCGTCACCCGCTACTTCGATCCGGAGCGATTGCCCGCTAAGGCGCGGCTCGCCCTAGAAGAGCTGTTGCCGGACTAGGCTGGAGATTTGCGAGCCCTTCGCACGTCGCCGCAAATCAAGCGCCGGCCGACCCGCAACCCAAGTCTTGTCTCGCCTCGCTCTTCGCAGGGGCCTAAGCGCGCGCCCGCATTCGACCGACACTCGTCGGGCAATCGAGCACAAAGCAGGCGCTCAACCCTGTATATCTGTGATGATCTCGTCATCGCCGAACCATCCCTCCTGAAGGACGAACCGTCTCACGCGCTCCGGCGCGCTTGTGTAAGCGATGAGAGCGAGGCTTTGCTTCGCCCTGCTGCACGTCACGTAGAAGAGGCGTCGCGTCGCTTCAACGGCCTTGTCGCCAACGGTTTTTCCGCCGAACAGGTCTTCGTACTTGAATTGGAAGCCCCTTGCCTCCTCGTCATCCATGATGACCATTACCCGGTCGAACTCGAGGCCTTTCACGCCCTGATGAGTGGCGAAGTGGGCCTTGCCAGCAAAGTAGATCGCGAACGATTCAACCTGCGAGAACGGGGCTTTGAGGAAGTCTTCGATTGCCTGAGCGCGCTCGCTCTCGCGATCCTCAGGGTCTTCCGCCGGAGGGTCGGGCCTGTCCAGCCTCTCACAGGCGAAGGCTTGCAGGCTCTCGGGGATAATCAGGAGCTTACTCAGAGCGACACAGCGAAGAATAGCCAATAGGGTTGGATCGGCCCCGTTCTTCCAAAGCAACATCAGCTGATCAATCGCCGCGGAGACTTTCTTGAGCTGTGCTTTCGTATCCTCCGCCGCACGAAGTGCATCGGGGGTTAGTAAGGGAGAGAGCGCCTTTGTTATCCGAGCAATCGCGAAACGGTCCTCGCTTCGCGCAGCCTTGACGAGGGGCAGAACGTCCGCGGTAAAGAAGCGGGAGGTGGGAAGCTTCCCCTCCAGAAAGCTCGCGCGCCAGCTCTCAACCCCATAGAGTGGCACAAACATCTCAAGGAAGCCCATGCGCGCCGCCGCCATACGGTGCTCAAGTGTCAACGTCTTGATCAACCGGGGGCTATCCCAACCATCGTCGCCAGTAATCTTCGCCATTCGAAGTCCCGCCGCTCTCTCTGCAGCTGCCTTGTCAGTAATGCCGATCGGCACAATGAAGAAGCGAACAAATCCTTCGATCGCGTTGGACCGAGGCTTCTGGTAGTGGTCATCCGCCGTACTCCTCACTTTGTTAATAAGGGCTACGATCCGCCTCGGGGATCGATAGTTGAGTTTCTTGTCAGGCGTGACCCAGTCGGAGGGGATGTTCTTGTCCAGGCCGTCTTTGCCCTCGTTGTAGATTCGCTGCATCATGTCGCCGAACAGACCAAGAAGGAATCTGCCGTTCTGGGCCTGTATCGCGAAGAGCGCATCGACAAGGCCCTTGTTGGTGTCCTGACTCTCGTCGATAAGAAGAATCGGATACCGCCCAGTAAGGATGGCCTGCATCGCTGGCTTCTGCGTTAGGAAGTCCGCGGCCAGCTGGATAACGTGGGTGTGGCCAAGGGAGTCACGGCTTCGGTTGTCACCCGTCGGGCTATACACAAATCGGCGGAAACGGTCCAGATTTAAGAGCCGGTCGGTCTTCGACTCGATCTTCCGACGTCGAGTCGAGGAGGCAACCGTGCCCCTTCGACCTTTTGCCTCGCTGGCACGCAGCTCCTCAATCTCGGCAGCAAGTCGAATTCGCAGCCACTCTCTGATGTCGTGGTTGAATCCTTCGATGAGTGACCAGGCGAAGCTGTGGATCGTTCGGACATCTATCAACGGATCGAAGAGCAAACGGCTCTTGATCTCATCGCTCGCCGCATTCGTGAAGGTGATGACGCCCACTCTTTGTCCATTCCGTTTTAGAGATTCGCTGAGCGTTTTCTGAATGTGCCGAAGCGCGGCGACAAGCGAACGGGTCTTGCCGGAGCCTGCACCAGCAAAGAGAAAGAAGCTCCGTCGTGATGCTAGGTCCAAGCACGCGGCAATCTCCGCATCGACATGGTCGTCAATTTCATCGTCTGACTTGTCGGGTTTCACAACGGTCATTTGGCACCTACTGCCAAGCCGCCGACGACCTCGTCTTCCTTAAGTCTCAACTGCTGCACCAGCCACAAAAGACCCTCATGGATATACGCAGGGACCTTCAGCTTGGCGCTGTCATCGAGGTACAGAAGATCGAGAGCGAATTTCGCTTTTTCGCCGCCCTTGAGAGCCTGATGCACTTCGCCGGCCAGTGCGACCAGGTCGGGCGATTCAGTCAAAGCTTCGCGAAGCTTCCCAATAAGACCTGTGCCGCTCAGCGTCATAAAGAGTTCGGTGTTCTCATACAGCAGGGCGTCTTCAAAGGTGTTCGCGAGAGCTTCGACGGGGGCTGATGACTTGAATATCACCTTAATCGGCTGCTGATAGGCAACTCGGATCCCATATCCACTCGGATCGCTCGACAACAGCTCGTCCCCCTTCTTGTCAAGCAATGCATCGAGGGAAATGTTCCTGGGGATCCAGTTCCTCAGCGTCTCGTTGCGCGTTTGGAGATTAGCGCCTCTCTTTGGTGGCGTGGCCGCTCCGCCGACCTCCTGGGCGTCAAGGTCTGTGATGATGAGCGTATTTATCCCAAGATGAATAAGCAGCGCTTTGAGACGATGGGCGTGGCTGCCGCCGATCTCTAGCCATGTTATGTAGCAGCACCTAATGTACTGATATTCGCTACGCTCGCGCACCAGGTGGGGAACAAGAATACGTTCGGCCGGACCCTCAACGAGTACAGCGCCATCTGCAAAGAATAGATCGCAGTGAGTAGCCTTGAGGTAGCGCTTCACAAAGCGTTCAGTCTCGTCCTTGTCGCCGAAGATTTCTGACAGGTTGACCACGGATGAGATGGGAACTGATCCCGCATGACCCGGCGCGGGGAGCCTTCTAAAGTAGCGGAGCGACGCGAAGTCGACCTCATGTGCGATGTGGCTGGAATGCGTGCTGACGACCAGCTGTGTACTGAGTGCTTTCGAATCCTTCAGCTTATCGTTGTTCCTAAGCACGTCGTAAGCCTGGTTGATAAAGACTTGCTGCACCGGGGCATGCAGGTGAACCTCGGGCTCCTCAAGAAGGACAAGATGAATCGGCGGGATCACCGCCTCGTCAAAGGCCGTAGTCTTGCCGGCTTTGCCTACTCTCATCCACTGGTCGCGGAAGCTCATCAGGGCGAAGATAATGGAGACAAGGTTCTGATACCCGAGGCCGTTCGAATCCTCCGGGAGGTGATGAGAGCCGCTTGGATCGGCGAGGTGGGTTGGCACCTCGTATTGAACCGCCGACGCATGGTTCAGTCCATCAATAGGCTTGATTCTGGTCGTGAAGATGAGCTTGGGATCGGTGACGCCCGGATAACCAACGTCCTCCAGTTCCTTTAATGGAGCTAAGAAGGCAGCTGCCAGGCGCTCACCGAATGCGGTTTGCGCCCCATGAAGCGCCTGAAGAGCTTCTAGGTCTCTCGCTTCCGGGGCTTCAAAGGGATCGAGATGATGTGTGTAATAGGAACGGAGCTGGCTTGAGAGCTTTGAGCCGGTGCGCTGGTCCTCAGCCAAGTCGTCCCCACGTGTCGCGGAGCGCGCGACGAAACCAAAACCCCGCTGCGCACTGATTTCGTCGATGCGAATGATCCCCTGGAACGGATCTCCGTCAATTGGTTCGCTCTCCGGCGGCAATGACTGCGGCTTTGCGATGCCATTATCCGGCGCAACGAGTTTCGTCGGATCGAGTAGATATGACCTGATTTTGAAGGTCGCCCGTAGGCCACGCGAGAGAAAGTCCATCATCGACCGTGGCCAGAGCGCGAACGCATCTCTGGCCTTTTCCGGCTCCAGGTCATCGCCCTTACTAGCACCCGCCGCGCCTATGACATTTGCGGCAGCGCGCTTCGCGGTCAGGTATTCGCGTCCGAGATCCAACGGGTTCTTGGGTTCGTAACGCAGGCGCACGCCGATGCTCGAACCATCCCAGTCGAGTGTGGGCAGGAGCTTTTGTACGTAGTGCAGCTCGGAAGCCGCCACGTTTAGCCAGACATCGACGAAAGGTAGTAGACCACCCCAGTCAACTGGATTGGGCTCGTCGTCCGGCGGCTGCGCTTCCCATGCATTCGCGACCGCGTCGAGCTTGTTCCAGTGCGTGAGCGTGATGTCGTTGACTGAAAATTCCGTCCCATCGAAGAGAAACCTGCGGAGCGCCACCATTGCTGATGTCTTGCCGCTGTTATTTGCGCCGACGAAGATCGTTGTCCGCTCTGAGAAGTCGATTCGAACGGCTTGGAGTTTCCTGAAATTCCCGACCTCGATATGCTGGATATGCATTGCTAGTGTTCCCGTGGCGCTTCAGATTCAATGGATTCCGGGGAAAGGTGGCACCCTTTTCGAGAGGACGTGCTCTCGAAGAACGATCAAAGAATAATGACCAGGTACTGCTAGGCTCTCTCTGAGCATTAGGAATGCAGTGAACGCGTACTTCGAATTGGATTTTAGCAGAAGTTGGGGAAAAGAGAGTTGCCCTTTAGCCGTCGGAGAGTCGAAAGCAGCTCCCCGGCGAGGCGACCTGACTCCGGCAGCCTTCTCCGTCGGTCCTGGCAGACGAAAGCATACGTTGGAAAAGTCCTGGCTCGCTATACTTCGCGGCGGATTTAGGAATAAGCCCTGAATCTCCCGAGGCAATTTTCCACCTCACGGCACCATCCGAATATCCGTAGGAACCTCCGCCAAGCGATCAATAGCCGCCCGCAGCTCGGTGCCGGCTCTTCCGTACTTTTCGAGGAACGCCGTCGTTCCCGCGTAGTCGCCGTTGCCTTGGAGGATCAGGAGATCGTGTAGCAGGTCTTTGATCGCCCCGGGGAACTTGTCGGAGACCGCTTGAAAGCGGCCGTCGGCGTCTACCTTCAACGCCCCTTTTTCCATCAGATAGTTGAACTGGGCGACGACGCCCTGGCCGTGCGCTTCGTCGACTCCGAAGCGCGCCGAGCGGAACAGGCCGGCGACGTAGGTGGGTTCGAGGGCGGCGCGGAGGGTTGCGGGCATTTCCTTCTGCTCGATCAGCGCGAGGATGTTGTAGACGCCCATCACGTCGGCTTTCGCCTCTTCGATGGTCGAAAACAGCTCCTTGAGCTCCAACCGCACCTCGGTCTTCTTGCCGTCCTTGGTGATCGTCCCGGGTCCGAGGCCGTGCGACAGCTCGTGGTGGAGGATTTCGTTCAAATAGGCGTCGAAGGTCACGTCGGCCACCTGGGCCGGGTCCAAGACCCGCGTCGCGATCGGCGTGAGGATGCGGTCGTATTTCGCGCGCATCAGGTTGCGCAGCAGCACCTTCTTCGAACCCTTCGCCTCGCGCACCCGCTCGTCGTTAGGCAGGTTGAAGGCGATCGCCGGCACTCCGGCGCGCGCATCGCCCGCGGCGCTGGCGACATCCACCACGCGGATGGGGCTCTCCGAACCGCGGTCGAAATTCTTCATCGCGTCCGGGATCGGCAGGTTGCGCTCCAACCAGGGCAGGCGCTCCTTGAAGCGTGAGAGCTGGGCGGCCTCGGCCGGCAGGTTCACCGTGACGTACGACTCAAACGCCGCCTTGTAGCCGAACAGATCGTCCTCGTAGGTCTCGTAGGGGCCGATCGTCACCTCGACCGGCGCGTCGAGATCCATCCAGTCGACGTCGCTCTGGAAATAATCGTCGGACAAAAACGCCGCCGCGCGCGAGCGGAGGTACTTCGCCAGAGAGGCGTTGTCGGTCAGGTCGGCGGCCTCGTTCAGCAGCTTCGCGGCGGGCTCCAACCACTCCTTGTACTCCTGGGAGTAGGGAATCGCCACCAGCCGGTCGCCGTCGCGCCGGATCACCGTGACTTCCGAGGTGAAGGCCTCCTTGTCCTCCGGGTGGTTCGCGATCCAGGCCTCGAAATCCGCCTGCGTCAGATCCTCGGGGTAGAAGCCGGCGCCTTTCGGCCGGGGCGTCTCGCCGAGGAACGCTTTGCGCTCGTCGAGTCGGTCCCAGGGGCCGAAATTTACCGCCAGGAAGTCGCGCGCCGCCTCCGCCTTCGGACCCTGCCACGAGGTCAATTCCTGGCGCAGGGCAGGTCCTCCGGCCCACGCCTGGCGCCAGAAGATCTCGTTGATCAGCGGGGCGACCTGGTCGAGCTTCGCCAGGGCCTGGCGGTCGCGGTCGGACAGCGCCGACAGGTCGGGCTCCAAGGGTACAGGGGCGTATTTCGCGAGCCGTTGATCGATATCGGCAATCACATCATTCTCCGAGAGTTTGGGGCTCGCCGCGCTCTCGGCCGAGGGAGCGGGGGGGCGCGAGCAGCCTCCGAGCACGAGAAGGGCGGCCAGGGCCGAGGCCGGCGCGCCGAACGCCAGGGCGCGGCGGAACGTCATCAGGGTCGAGCGGAATGTGATCATGGAATCTCCCTTGGCCTGCGTTTCTTCCCCTGAAAGGATGGCACAACTGCTTGGGGCCGCACCTCAATCGTCCTCGCGAACCTGTCGAAGCCAGGATTTTGCCGCCAGACCGAGCAGATCCTGGCCCTCGATCAAGGGTGCCTGGTCATTGCCAAGATCCTCGAACAGCAGGGCGACCGACGGCTCGCGGCCGGCCGCGGTGAGAAGGTTGCGGAGCGCTGGAGTCAGCTCGTCGGGGCCGTAAATCCACTCCTCGAACGAAGCGATCCGAATTTTGGACACCGCCTCGCCCGCCACCCGGCGCGGCTGCAACGTTCGGACCGGCTTCTGGCTGTAGCGCAGAGCGGAGGGAGATCCTAACAGCACGAGGCTGCGGCCCCGAGGCGTCATGCTGCCGCGCTTCTCGCCGTCCGCGTACAGGCTGTCCGCCGCCGCGACGCGCTCCTCGAAGGACTTGTGCGCGGGGTTGCCCGGGACCGTCGGGTCGGGATCGCGCCGCTGCCAGAATCGGTCGATTGCGGCGAGCACCGAGCGATCGTCGCGCAAGTGGCGGATTTCCCTAAGCTCATCGGGTAATAGCAGCCAGCGCGCCGGGCCGTCCGCCCAGGTCCGCGCCGCTTCGGCCGGGCCGCGTCCGGCGGCACAGGCATGAAGGAGGGCACAGAACCAAACGATAAGCGGGAAGCTCCAACTCGCCCGCCGGGCAAATTGGTCACGCCGTGGCGCCTCAGTGGACGTTGTCGTCCCCCTCCGGACCCGGGGCTTCGGCAATCGGACCAAAGGTCTGTTCGTACCGCTCGAGGTTGGTCGCGAGAGCGCGGACGATTCGCTTTAAATGACCGGGGCTGGTGATCACGCGCGCGGCGACGATTCCCTGCGGCGGCACCAGGTTGACGAAATCGAGGATGAATTCCTCCTGCGTGTGGAGGATGCGCAAGAGGTTCGAGTAACGACCTTTGAGTTCCTCGTCCTCGATCTTGATGTTGAACGGTTCGTCGGTCGGCGGCACGGGAAAAGGCCTCCTTCAAGGTACGAGCCGGGACGGCGATCCACGAAACGGCGGTTGGAGGTAGGCCGCTCGGGGTGTCGGACACCCCCGGATCTGTCGCTCTGGCTCGGCGCAGAGTCTATACCCGGTGGCGTCCTGGTTCGGCGGCGGAACCGTCCGTCGGCCTCTCGGCGGTCTCCTCGGAAGTTTCGCGCCGCCAGGAGATTCCGCCGTCGAACGCGAACCGGTGCTCGGGAAGGTAAACGCCGACACCCCGCTCGCGCGAGGTGACGGTGAACCCCAGCACCTTCCGGCGGTAGTCATACGGCGCCCCGTCCCGAGCGTGAACGGCGAAATCGACCTGATATTCGCCCGGTGCGAGGCGGAGGGACGGGCAATGAATGCGTACCCTACCCTCGCCTGCGAGCCGTTCCGGCCGCCAGCCGGCGAGGTCCGTATTGGTGCCCCAGCAGTCGATGCCTCGGGGCGTGGAAATCGCGATGCCGAAGACGAAGTCGTCGAGCGGACGCTTGGCAAGAACCTCCATCTCGAACGTTACCGCGGCGCCGGATTCGAGCAGGTAGCCCTCCTCAGCGTCCGCCCCCGCTCCGACGAGCAGGCGTACCGCCGTGATCTCCGCTTCGCGCGAGCCCCAGCGCAGAGGCTCGCCGTCGGCGCCTTCCTCTGCGCCTCCCGGTCCCTCCGACCGCTCGCTGTCCGCGCGGTGCGCCTCACCCTCGCGCTCCGCGACCTCTTGGCGGTACGCGTCGATCGCCCGACGCGGGTTGCCGACCAGGCGCTGCCGCCCCCCTTCCAGCCAGAGCGCCCGGTTGCACAGCCCGGCGACCAGGTCGAGCGAGTGGGAAACGAACAGCACGGTCTTCCCCTGAACGAGAAGCTCCTCGATGCGGCGCAAGCAGCGGTGCGAAAACTGCTCGTCGCCCACCGCCAAAACTTCATCGACCAGCAGAATGTCGGGATCGGTATGGATCGCGACGGCGAAGCCGAGCCGCACGTACATGCCGGAGGAGTAGTTCTTGACCGGCTCCTCCATGAATTCCGCGAGGCCTGAAAACTCGACGATCTGGTCGTACCGTCGATCGATTTCCCGCCGAGAAAGACCGAGGACGGCACCGTTGATGTAGACGTTCTCGCGGCCCGAGATCTCCGGGTGGAAGCCCGCTCCCAGCTCGATCAGTGCCGCAACCCGGCCGGCTACCTGGATGTCGCCTGAGCTCGGGCGGATCATTCCGGCGATCAGCTTGAGCAGGGTCGATTTGCCCGAACCATTGCCGCCAACGACGCCGAACGCCTCCCCGCGGGCGACTTCGAAATCGATTCCGTCGAGGGCGACGATCGCCTCGTCTCGGCTGAGATTCCGGGTCAGACTACGCTCGACCAGGGCGCTTTTCAGGGTGCGAAACTGATCGCGCGGGACCGTCCGCCGATAGAGCTTGACCAGCTCTTTTACCCGGATCGCCGGTTCGCTCCCGGAGGTACCGGCGCTCATGCGGCCTCCACCAGGGTTTCGCGCAGGCGATCGAACAGCCACGCTCCGGCGATCCACGCGAGGACGGAGACCAACGCCATGTGCAGCCAGAGCGACAGCTCCGGAACCCGCCCCTCGAAGATCGTTCGCTGATAGGCGACCGCGAACGGCGCGAACGGATTGGCGCGAATCGCCATCTGAACTCGCGGCAATCCGGCGAGCGCGTCGATCCTGTACAGAATCGGGGTGAGGAAGAAGGCCAGGGCGAGCAGGTTCGTGAGCAGGTCGCGAACGTCCTTGAAGTGGACGTTCAGGGCCGCAAGGCCGAGGGCCAGACCGGCGATCAGCGGCAGTTGCAGGAGGACGACCACCGGCGCGAGAAGGGTTCCCCAGCCGCCTACCGGATGGCCGTAGAGTCGGCCGATGAGAATCGCTCCGGCAAGGATCGGGGTCGCGAACAGCAAGTGGAAGAGGTTCGACAGCACCGCGACCGAAGGCAGGAGTTCGACCGGAAAGACCGCCTTGCGAAGCAATCCGGAGTTCGCGGTGAGCGAAACCGTCCCTTCGAGCAGGGAGGTCGAAAGCCAAACCCAAGGAAACAAGCCGCTGACGACGAACAGGGCGTACGGGTCGGCGCCGGCCACCCGTGGCCGGAAGACGACGCTGAAAACGAAGGTGTAGACGCCGAGCAGCAGGAGGGGGTTGGCGAGCGACCAGAGGTAGCCTAAGGCGGAGCCGCGGTAGCGCGCCTTAAGCTCGCGGGTGGTGAGCGTCCAAAGGAGCGACCGGAAGCGGAAGATCTGGGAGGCGACCTGGAACATGGCGGAGGGGCCGGAAGACCGGCGGCCTGATCTTCTCACGACCGGCAACGGAATGGGCCGGAGCGAGGCGGCGCGCCCCGGGCGCGCCG
>JBBRUC010000034.1:0-37287 GCA_038248205.1 Thermoanaerobaculia bacterium | reverse complement strand
GCCGGATGGCCTACGCTCGCGATCGACATCGAAGGAGATGAGCCGGCTGCTCCTTCGCGGGGTCGGCTGTCGCTTCCCGTGCTTTCCTCGTCGCTCGCCTACGTGATTTTCACTTCCGGATCGACCGGTCGACCCAAGGGGGTCGCGATCGAACACCGGAGCGCCGTCGGCCTCGTCTTTTGGGCGCGCCGGACCTTCGCTCCGGAGGACCTCGCCGCGGTGCTCGCTACGACTTCGGTGACGTTCGACCTGTCGGTTTTCGAAATCTTCGTGCCGCTCGCTTCAGGTGGGACCGTCCTGCTGATCGAAGACGCTCTCGCGGTTGCGACGTTGCCCGCCTCCTGGAATCCCCGGCTGCTCAATACCGTGCCTTCCGCCGCGGCGGAATTGGTCCGCTCCGGCGCGCTGCCGGCCAGCGTGCGGACCGTCAATCTGGCGGGGGAGGCGCTGCCGCGCGAGCTTGTGGAAGCCCTCTACGGTCTGGGCGTGGGAGACGTGTTCAATCTGTACGGACCGACCGAAGACACGACCTATTCGACCGGCACCCGGGTCGAGCAGGGCGCGCCGGAGGCTCCGTCGATCGGTCGCCCGATCGACAATACCCGGGCGTATCTGCTCGGTCGCGGCCTTCGACCGGCACCGCTAGGAGCTGTCGGCGAGCTCTTCCTCGGAGGCGAGAACCTGGCGCGCGGATATCTAGCGCGCCCCGAACTCACGGCCGAGCGTTTTCTTCCGGATCCCTTCGCCGGTCCGGGCGCTCGAATGTACCGAACCGGAGACCTTGCGCGCCACGGCGCCTCCGACCGGCTCGGTTATCTCGGGCGTCGCGATCAGCAGATCAAGCTGCGAGGCTTTCGGATCGAGATCGGCGAGATCGAGGCAGCGCTCGCCACGCACCCGGGTGTGCGCGAAGCGGCGGTCGCGGTCAGAATCGTCGGCCGGGAACCGGGTCTGGTCGCCTATGTCGTCGGCGAAGTAGCTCCGGAGGTCGGCGCGCTTCGCGAGCATCTGCGGGAGCGATTGCCGGAGTACATGATTCCCGCGGCCTTCGTGCCGCTTGCAGCCTTGCCTCGTACCGCCAACGGCAAGTTGGACCGCCGAGCGCTGCCGGAGGCCGGAGAGTTGGTCGGCGGTGCGCGGAAAGGGCGGAGCGCCGCGGGATCGCTGATCGAAGAAGAGATTCTCGCGGTCTGGCAAGAGGTGCTCGGCGAGAACCGGTTCGGGCTGGACGACAGCTTCTTCGACGTCGGCGGTCATTCGTTGCTCGCGACCCAAGCTGCCGCGCGTCTGCGCGATCGTTTCGGAATCGACCTGCCGCTGCGAGAGTTTTTCGTCGCGCCGACGGTCGCCGGGCTCGCTCGTCGCATCGAATCCGCGCTGGAGGAAAAGTCCGGGGAATCGCCGCCGCCGCTGGTCCGGCGCGCGCACGATCGAGATCTTCCGCTGTCGTATGCGCAACAGCGCCTCTGGTTGCTCTGCCAGCTGGCGCCCGATAACCCTTTCTATAACCTGGCGGCGGACCTCTCCGTGGTCGGCGCCTTGGACGAGGCCGGGCTCGAATCGGCTCTGGCCGCCATCGTCGCGCGGCACGAGAGCCTGCGCACTTCATTCGTCGGCGTCGAGGGTCGCCCGGAGCAGAAGATCGATCCGGTGCCGCGCGGCTTTCCCTTGGTGCGAGTCGACCTTTCCGCCCTGCATGAAGGGCGCCTGGGGGCGGAGAGGGTGCGGGTAGGGCGCGCGGAAGCGAGGAGGCCGTTCGATCTCGAACGGGCGCCGCTATTTCGTGCGACCTTGCTGTGGCTGGGAGGAACCGAGCGCGCGATTCTCATCGGCCTTCACCACCTGATCGCCGACGGCTGGTCGATTTCCGTGTTGTTGTTCGAGCTGCGCGCGCTTTACCAATCGCGTCTCAGCGGCCGTCCGGCGGTCCTTCCGGATCTGCCGATTCAGTACGCCGATTTCGCCTCTTGGCAACGCGATTGGCTGGCTGGCGGCGTGCTGGAGCGCCAGCTCGGCTATTGGCGCCGGAACCTCGAGGGTGCTCCGGTTTTCGAGCTGCCGGCCGATCGGCCGAGGCCGCCGGTGCAAAGCTATCGCGGCGCGACCCGTCGCTACGCTCTCGATGGCGAGCTGGCGGTGGCGTTGCGCTCGCTGGCGCGACGCGAAGCCGCGTCGCTCTACATGGTTTGGCTTTCGACTTTTCAGGTCTTCCTGGCCCGGTCGAGCGGTGGCGAGGATCTGCTCGTCGGGACTCCGATCGCGAACCGGACCCGCCGCGAAGTCGAAGGTTTGATCGGCTGTTTCGTCAACACCCTGGTCTTGCGCACCGACCTCGGCGGGGATCCGGACGTCTCTACTCTCATCGGTCGGGTTCGCGAGGTTGCGTTCGCGGCATACGCTCATCAAGACCTGCCGTTCGAGCTGCTGGTCGAAGCGCTTCATCCGCGCCGCGATCTGTCGCGCAACCCGCTGTTCCAGGTAATGGTCAACCTGCTCCCGGCAAGCTCGGGCGCCTTGCAGCTCGGCGCGGCGACTCTCTCGCCCCGGCCCCCCGACGGCGGTACGGCGATGTTCGATCTCCAGCTCTACGCCCAGGAGCGTGAGGACGGAATCGACCTGGCTTGGGAGTACGCCACCGACCTCTTCGATCACGCGACGGTCGAGCGGTTCGCGCGTCGTTTCGAAACCCTTCTCAAAGGGGCTGTCGACGATCCTGGCGCGCGCCTGTCGGAACTGCCGCTGCTTGGCACCGGCGAACGCGCAACCTTGCTCAACGAGTGGAACGACACCCGGGTCGAGCGCGAGCCATCGCTGGTCCATCGAGAGTTCGCGGCGCGGGCTGCAAGCATGCTCGATGCTCCGGCCGCGGTTTGCGGCGACGAGACGCTGACCTATGGCGAGCTCGATCGCCGATCGAATCTGCTCGCGCGACGCCTGGCCTCGGTGGGCGTCGGCGCCGAGTCCAGGGTGGGGGTGGCGGTCGAGCGAAGCCTCGGTTTGGTGGTTGCGGTCTTGGGAGTGCTCAAGGCGGGCGCCGCCTACGTACCTTTGGACCCCTCCTATCCGACCGACCGCTTGGCGTACATGGCGGAAGATTCGGGTCTGGCGGCGTTGTTGAAATCCTCCGGCGCGCCCTTGGCTTTTGCATTCGACGGCCGGGTGATCGAGGTCGAAAGCGTCGAGGAGCTTGGGTTGAGCGGCGCGCCCCTGCCGCAGGATGAGGGCGCGAGCCCGGACGGTCTGGCCTATGTCATTTACACCTCCGGCTCGACCGGGCGACCCAAGGGTGTTCAGGTGCCCCATCGAGGGTTGAGCAATGTCGTCGCCGCGGTTGGCGGCTCATTCGGCTTCGGCCCGGGAGAGACCAGCCTCGCGGTGACGTCGCTCTCCTTCGACATCGCGGCGATCGAGATCTTCATGCCTCTTCTACAAGGAGGTCGGATAGTCGTCGCCCGTCGAGACGAGGTGGTCGATGGCGATCGTTTGGCCGAGCTGATTCGTCGTTGGGGCGTCTCGCTGATCCAGGCGACGCCTGCCACGTGGCGCCTCTTGCTGGACGCCGGTTGGCAGGGAAGCTCTTCGCTGAGCGCGATTTGTGGCGGGGAAGCTCTGCCTCCTTCGCTTTCGGAGGCATTGCGGCCTCGGGTTCGCCGGCTTTGGAACCTCTACGGGCCGACGGAGACGACGATCTGGTCGACCGGTGAACAGGTAGTCGAGTCGATCACGATCGGCAGGCCGATCGACAACACCCACGTGGTCGTCGTCGATCGGTGGGGAGGGGTGGCTCCCATTGGGGTCGTGGGCGAGCTCGCGATCGGTGGCGAGGGCGTCGTTCGCGGTTACCTGCGGCGCGCGGACCTGACTGCGGACCGCTTCGTTCCAGATGGCTACGGCGAGCTCGGAGGCCGGCTCTACCGAACTGGCGATCTGGCGCGATGGCTCGCCGACGGCCGAATCGAATGTCTGGGGCGGGCCGATTTTCAAGTCAAGATCCGAGGGTATCGAATCGAGCTCGGCGAGGTCGAGTCCGTGCTGGCCGCTCACCCGGACGTCGCTGCCGCCGCGGTCGGGATTTGGAACGGCCCCCACGGCGACGTCCGGCTCGTCGGCTACGCCGTGCCGCGCGGTTCCGGGGTCGCCGAGCCGGCTCTCCGAGAGTGGCTTCGCAGCGCCCTGCCGGAGCCCATGGTCCCGACCGATTTCGTGATTCTCGAACGGTTGCCCTTGACGCCCAACGGCAAGGTCGATCGCTACCGCCTGCCGCCACCGGAGCGTCAGGCGCTGGAGGTCGTCGAAGGTGCGCGGGGTCCGCTCGAGGAAGTTGTGGCGGCGATCTTCGGCGAAGTGCTCGGACTGACTTCGATCGGCCGCGACGAGGATTTCTTCGAGCGCGGAGGCCATTCGCTGTTGGCGACGCAGGTGGTCGCCAGACTCCGCTCGGCCTTGGGAGCCGACCTGGGCCTGCAGGACCTGTTCGAGAGCTCGACGGTGAGCCGCCTGGCCGAACGCCTGGAGCGGCAAGTCGCAGGTGGCGCCAGACGGCCGAGCTCGTTGCCACGCGCCGCTCACGGGGGAGTCGCCCCCGTGTCGTTTTCCCAGGAACGAATGTGGTTCCTCGATCGGTTGGAATCGGGGAGCGCCGCCTACAACCTGGTGGTCGCCCTGCGGATTCGCGGCGCCTTCGACGGCGGCGCACTGGCCGCCGCGCTCGCCGTTCTCTCCGAGCGGCACGAAACCTTGCTCACCGCGTTCGACGAAATCGACGGCGCGGCGGTTCAATTGATTCTCCCGAGCGCTTCGCTGGTGGCGCGGAGGGTGGATCTTGAACGCCTGCCGGGAGAGGCTCGAACGGCGGAGGCGTTGCGAGCGGCGCTCGCCGCCACCGGGCTGTCCTTCGATCTGAGGCGCGCGCCATTGCTGCGCGTGGTCTGGTTGCGCCTGAACGACGAGGAACACGGCTTGGCTATCGCCACCCACCATATCGTTTCGGACGGCGCGTCGCTCGACCTCTTGACGGAGGAACTGGCCGCCCTCTACTCCTCAGCTCTCAGAGGTCGGCCTCACGAGCTGCCGCCTCCGGCGGTTCAATACGCCGATTTCGCGACCTGGCAACGCGGTTGGCTCTCCGGTGAAGTGCTTAAGGAGCAGGAGAGCTACTGGGAGGCACAGCTCGCTTTGGCCCCGCTGCTGACGCCGCTGCCCACCGACCGTCCGCGCGCGAATCGACAGACATCCCGCGGAGCGGACCAGCCCCTCGCGGTGCCTCGAGAGATCGCGGTCAAGCTCGCCGAGCTGTCGCGAGCGCTTCGGATTACGCCGTTCATGGCGCTTCTGGCAGCCTACAAATTGCTCATTCATGCCCATGGCGGCGGCGACGACCTGCTGATCGGCACGCCGATCAGCTATCGGAATTGGCGAGAGATCGAACGGGCACAAGGATTTTTCGTCAACACGCTCGTTTTGCGGACTCAACTGGGCGGCGAGCCGACGTTCGGAGAGCTGGCGGCCCGCTTGCGCTCGACGGTGATCTCGGCTTTTGCGCACCAGGACCTCCCTTTCAACAAACTGGTGAGCCTCCTGCGCATCGAACGATCGCTGGGTTACAACCCGCTCTTCCAGATCGGCTTCACATTTGCTGTCGGCGACCGGCGATCTTTCGCGCCGGTCGCGTTGGCTCTCGATCGGTGGAAGCTGGGCAACGAGTCGACTCAGTTCGACCTGAACCTGACAGTCGGCGAAACCGCTGACGGCTTTTCCGGATCGCTTCAGTACAGCGCCGAGCTGTTCGATGCCGGCACCATTTCGGGCTTTCTGGCCGACTACGTGGCGATTCTGCGCCATTTGGTCGAGAACGGCTCCGAGGTCCGCCTTTCCGAGTTGCGCGGTCTCATCGCCGCAAACGTCGCCGAACGGCGAGAGGTTGCAGCGCGGCGTTTGGGTGAGGCGAGTCTTTCAAAGTTTCGCCGCCGCCAGCGGCAGTCAATTGGCAACGGATCGGAAACCGGTCCTTAGTTTGGGGAGATGAACCTGCCATGAATGCAAAACCCGTCGAAGGGTTCAGGCTCTCGCCGCCGCAGCGTCGCCTCTGGACGTTGCAGCGCACGGCGTCGGATCTTCCCTACCGTGCCTGGTGCGCGCTCGAAATCTCCGGCGCAATCGAGGTGCCTCGCCTTCGCCGGGTCCTCGGCGAACTGACGAAGCGGGAGGAGATCCTTCGCACCCGATTCGAGCGCTTGCCGTCGGTGCAGATTCCCATCCAGACGGTGGACCGGAATGCGAAGTTCCGGTGGCTCGAAATCGACCTTTCGGCCTTGGTCGAACCGTTGCCGCCCCGAGAGACGGATCGAGTTGTCGCACGCGTGGGGGAGGTGGCGGTCGACTGCGAAAAAGGACCGGCTCTGCGGATCGCCTTCGTTCGGTTGGGCGCCCTCGCCTCGCTCCTGCGCATCGATCTCCCGGCACTGTGCGCCGACGAAACCTCGCTCCAACATCTCGCGGCAGCCATCTTCGGTGGGTACGCCGGCGAGCCGGCGGCCGAGCCGACGCACTACGCCGATGTCGCCGAATGGCTGAACGAGCTCATCGACTCCGAAGACGCAGCGGAAGGGCGGCGCTTCTGGCTCGCGCACCCCGCGCGCGCGGCACTGGCCTTCGCCTTGCCTTTCGACCGCGACGCCGGAGAATCCGCGTTTCGACCGGAACGCCGCTCGTTCCATCTGCCGCCGTCCGTCGTGGTGCGCGTCGAGCGTTGCGCCGGTCAACTCGGCGAGTCCGTCGAAACGCTTTTGCTCTCCGCCTGGGCCGCGCTGCTATTGCGTTCGAGCGGCCTTTCGAAAGTGGCGATCGGAACCGCTTTCGCGGTTCGGCGCTTCGACGAGATCAGCACGGTTCCCGGGCTCTTCGCACGCTACCTGCCGCTCCTGGCGGACGCCGCCGCGATCGGGTTCTCCGGGTTGGTGCGGCAGCTTGCCAAGGCGCGAGCGGCGGTCGAGCCGTGGCAGGAGATCTTCAGTTGGGAGGGACTGGCCGCGGGACGCTCGGCTAGCCGGTCGTTGGATGCCGCCTTCGAGGCGCGCTCGGCGTGGCCGCTCTTTGAGGGCGCCGAGTTTTCCGTCGGCCGGCGCGACGGCGACGCCGTCATCGAGCCGTTCAAGCTCCGCCTGGTGGCGACCACCGGTCCGGAAGGTCTCGATCTCGACCTCTGGCACGACCGATCGCGCATCACCTCCGTCGGCGCCGCCTGCCTTCTCGACCAGTACGTTGCACTGCTCGACTCGGCTCTTTCCGACCCGAATCAACCGCTTGCCGATCTGACGCTTCTCGATTCATCCTGGCGCTCGCGGGTGCTCGACGATTGGTCTCGGCGCGAAGTCGATCTCGACGGCGATCGTTGCCTGCAGCAGCTTTTCGAACAGCGCGTCGATGCCGATCCGGAACGAGTCGCGCTCGTCACCGAGGGCGAGACCTGGACCTACGGCCGCCTCGAGGGCGAGGCGAATCGGATCGCCCATCGTTTGGCGGGCCTCGGCGTCGGCCCGGAAACCCGGGTCGGCCTGTCGATCGAGCGGTCGCCGGAAATGGTCGCGGCACTGCTCGGCATTCTCAAGGCCGGCGGCGCCTTCGTGCCGTTGGATACGTCGTACCCGCGCGAACGGATAGCCTTTATGCTGGCCGATTCCCGCTGCGCGGTGGTGGTGACCAGCGAACATCCGGCACCTTGGATGACCCGAGGAGGTGCCGAGGTCCTGGTTCTGGAGGCTCAGTCCGAGGCGATCGCCGCCTTGCCGAATACCCGGCTCGGCCGGACGTCCTCCCCCGACAACCTGGCCTACGCGATCTACACCTCGGGATCGACGGGGCGTCCGAAGGGCGTGATGGTGTCCCATCGGGCGATTCTCAATCGGCTGTTGTGGATGCAGACGGAACTGCCGATCGGATCGGACGATGCGGTTCTCCAAAAGACGCCGATCAGTTTCGACGCCTCGATCTGGGAGGTCTTCGTTCCGCTTTTCGTCGGCGCGCGGCTCGTGCTCGCCGAGCCCGGAGGACACCAAGACACGGCCTATCTCGCGCGGATCGTCGGCGATCAAGGCGTGTCGATCCTGCAGCTCGTGCCGAGCCTCCTTCGTCCCTTCCTCGACGAACCCGGCGTCGACCGGTGCAAGGGGCTGCGCCGGATGTTCTGCGGCGGCGAGACGCTGCCCGTCGATCTGGCGCGCCAGTTCAAGTCCACTCTCGACGCCGAACTGCATAACCTTTACGGCCCGACCGAATCCTCGATCGACGCCACCCACTGGCCCTGCCGGGATCTGGCCGGCGAGTCCGGCGTTCCGATCGGCAGACCGATCGACAACGTGGGCGTTCGCATTCTCGACGACCACTTGGAGCCGGTGGCCGTGGGACTGCCCGGTGAGATATTCCTCTCGGGGACCGGCCTTGCGCGCGGTTATCTGGGACGGCCCGACCTGACCGCCGAGCGCTTCGTGCCCGGCCCCTTCGGCAAGCCGGGCGAGCGGAACTACCGCACCGGCGATCACGGTCGCTGGCGGCCGGACGGAGCGATCGAGTTTCTGGGCCGCCATGACGAACAGGTCAAGATCCGAGGCGTGCGGGTGGAGCTCGGCGAGATCGAGACCGTCCTTCGCGGTCATCCCGCCGTACAGGAAGCGGTGGTCGTGGCACGGCGGGATCATGGCGGAGAGGCGCGCCTGGTGGCCTATCTCGTGCCGGCGCGTGACCAGGCGCCTGCGATCGGCGAAATCCTGGATTGGGCGCGCACGGGCCTGCCGGACGCGATGGTGCCCGCGGCCTGTGTCGTCCTCGCGGCGCTTCCGCTCGCGGCGAACGGCAAGGTGGACAAGCGCGCCCTGCCGACGCCGGAGTTCTCGCGCGCCGCCGTCGGCGTGCCGTTCCTGGCGCCGCGGACGCCGACCGAAATTCTTCTGGTGGAGATCTGGTGCGACGTTCTCGGGAACGACCGGATCGGCGTCAATGACAACTTCTTCCAGGTCGGCGGCGATTCGATCCTGAGCTTGCAGATCCTGAGCCGGGCCGCCCGCCAGGGGCTGCGGCTCTCGGCGAAGCAGATGTTTCAACATCAGACCGTCGCTGAGCTGGCGGCGGTTGCGGATTCCGGGCCGATCGCCGCCGCGGGTCATCAGCCGGCGTTCGGCTCGGTTGAGGAGACTCCGATCCTGGCGCGCTTCTTCGACCTCGGCTTGGTCGATCGGAATCATTGGAATCAGGCGGCCATGCTCACCGTGCTCGGCGAGCTTGAAGACCGCCGCCTCTTTCGGGCCGTGGCCCAGCTGCTCGAGCATCATGACGTTTTGCGGCTGCGCCTTTCCCCGCAAGGCTTGGAGGTTGCCGCCGTCGGCGATCGACCGCCATTTCACCGGGTCGACCTCGGCGCGTTGCCGCCGAGCGTGCGCGCCGCGACATTGCCCGCTCTCGCCGAGGCGGTGCAGGCCTCGCTCGATCTCGAACAGGGCGTGCCGGTCCGTTTCGTCCGCTTCCTTCGCGGCGGCGGGCAGGCCGATCTGCTCTTGGTCGTGATCCATCACTCCGCCGTCGACGGGGTTTCCTGGCGCATCCTGCTGGGCGATTTGGAAGCCGCGATCGAAGGCGAGGCCTTGCCGCCGAAAACGACGTCGTTTCGCGATTGGGCGGAGCGGCTCGGCGCCCTCGCGCGCGCGCCTCAAACCCAGGCCGAGGCGCAACTCTGGACGACGGTCGCGGAATCGCCGTTTCGCCTGCCCGTCGACTTCCTCGCGCCGGCCGAAGCGAACGTCGAGGCTTCGGCTCGGACTTTGCGGGTAGACCTGGGCGAGGAAGAGACGCTCTCACTGTTGCGCGATCCGGCGAGGGCTTTTCGCATGCAGTTGCAGGAAGTCGTGCTCGCCGCGTTGCTCGTGGCGGTGGGGCGGTGGGCCGGAATGGCGGAGATTTTTCTCGATCTCGAAGGACACGGCCGCGAGGACTTGTTCGACGACGTGGACCTTTCGCGCACCGTCGGCTGGTTTACCTCGCTCTATCCGATCCGTCTCCGCCGCCCCGAGACCGGATCGGATCCCGGCGCGTTGCTCAAGAGCGTAAAGGAACAGCTTCGCGCGATCCCGGGGCGAGGCCTGGGTTTCGGGCTCCTGCGTTGGCTCGGCGAGCGACCGCTCGCGGGTCTCGCCGCGCCGGAAATCGGCTTCAATTACTTCGGGCAATTCGATCAATTGCTCGGGGGACTCCGCTATTTCGAACCCGCGTCGGAGTCGGTCGCAGCCAGTCGCGCTCGCGCCGGGCGTCGCGGCTACGCGCTGGAGGTCAACTGCGGTATCGCGGAAGGTCGCTTCCAGATGTCATGGAGCTACAGCGAGGCGCTGCATCGCCGAGAGACGATCGAGAACGTGGCGCTCGCCTACCTGGATGAGCTCAAGCAACTGATCGCGTTTTGCGGTTCGGACGAAGCGTTCGGATACACGCCATCGGATTTCCCGCTCGCGCGGCTCGACGACGATCGCCTCGACCTGCTCGTCGGAGCCGACCGAGACGTCGAAGACGTCTATCCGTTGTCGCCGCTCCAGCGAGGCCTGCTCTACCACGCCGTCCAGGACGCCGACGCGGGCGTCTACTTCCAGCAGTTGTCGTGCGTGCTGACCGGCGCGCTCGATCCCGACGCATTTGCCTATGCGTGGCAGAGCGTGGTCGAACGCTATCCGACCTTGCGCACGGGTTTCGCTTGGGAAAATCTCGACGAGCCGCTGCAAATCGTCCGCCGAAAGGCGCCGTTCGAGATCATCCGCGAAGTTTGGCGCGGCCATTCGGTCGATCCGAATGAGCGATTGGCCGGCCTGCTCCGACGCGAACGCCTCAAAGGCTTCGACATCGCTCGGCCTCCCCTCATGCGAGCGCATCTCCTGCGCACCGGCGAAGAGCGGCACCTGCTGGTTTGGAGCCACCACCATCTGATTCTCGACGGCTGGTCCGTGCCGATCCTGTTGCGCGACGTCTTCGCCTGCTACGAGGCTGCCGTCCGCGGCGAGGAGCCGGCGCTCGACCGGCCCCGGCCTTACCGGGAGTTTCTGGAATGGCTGATGCGCCGCGATCCGTCGGCTGCGGAGAGCTACTGGCGCAACCGACTGCGGGGATTCGCCACGGCGACGCCGCTCGGGATCGATCGCCCGCTGAAGGACCTGACCGCGGTGCCCACCTTCGACGAGATCGGCTCGCGGTTGAGCGTGGACGGCACCGACGGGCTCCGCCACTTCGCTCAGAGTCACCAGGTCACCTTGAACACCCTGACGCTGGCCGCCTGGGCGCTTTTGCTCTGGCGCTATTCCGGCGAGGACGACGTTCTCTTCGGCACGGTGACGGCCGGCAGGCCGACGGACCTGCCCGGGGTCTCCAGCATGGTGGGTCTTTTCATCAACACGCTGCCGGTGCGAATCGGGCTTGGCGCCGCGCGCGAGGTGGTCGAATTTCTGAAGCACCTGCAAGAAGATCAGGTCGAAGCCCGGCAGTTCGAGGACAGCCCGCTGTCGCAGGTCCAAGGCTGGAGCGAGATCCGACGAGGGATGCCGCTTTTCGAAAGCCTGGTCGTCTTCGAGAACTATCCGGTCAAGGAGCTGGTCGAAGAGCAGTCCCAATCGCGAATCGGGGTCAGCGACGTTCGATTCGAGGAACGCACCAGCTACCCGCTGTCGGCGATGTTCGCGCCGGGACCCCATTTGGCGGTGCGACTGATTTTCCAAACTCAGCGCGTCGAGCGGGACGGCGCCGAGCGCCTGCTCGGCCACCTCGAAACGATCCTGCAGGCGATCCAGGAGGGACCGGCGCGGCGTCTGGGCGAGGTTTCGCTTCTGTCGATGCGCGAGCGTCACCAGTTGCTCGTGGATTTTGCCACCTGCCCGCCGATCGAACACGTGGACGACACCTTAGCGAGTCTCTTCGAGCGCCAGGCGCGCGCCACCCCCGCGGCTCTGGCGCTCGTCTGCGGGACCGAGCGGTGGACCTACGCCGACCTCGAACAGGCCAGCGCGCACATCGCGGAGCAACTCGTCGGCAGGGGAGTCGGCGCGGAGCAAATCGTCGGGCTGTGCAGCCGGCGTACGCCTTGGATGATCGCCGGAATGCTCGGAATTCTGCGGGCCGGCGGCGCCTATCTCCCGCTCGATCCGGACTACCCGACGAGCAGGCTCGATCAGATGCTGAGGGACTCGGGGGTGACGATCGCGCTGGTCGGTGCGGGGCTTGGCGAGCGCCTGGCCTCGTTGCCGGTCTCATGTCTCGAATTGGCGGCGACAAGCCTTGGTGATCGGGCGGAATCCACTTTCGCCGCCAGGCGGATTTTGCCGAGCAATCTCGCCTACTTGATCTTCACCTCGGGCTCCACCGGGCGACCGAAAGGGGTGGCGATCGAGCATCGCAGCGCGGTCGGACGGATCGAGTGGGCGCTCTTCGCCTTCGAGGCGGACGAGCTCGCGCGGACCTTGGCCTCGACCTCGATCAACTTCGACCTCTCGGTGTTCGAGATCTTCGCTCCGCTCGCGAGCGGCGGGGCGGCGGTCCTGGTCGATCGGGCGCTCGATCTGCCGAACGCTCCGGCGGCGGCCGAGGTGACGCTGATCAACACCGTGCCGTCGGCGATGGCGACCCTGCTCGAGCAGGGGGATCTGCCCGCCTCGATTCGGACGGTGAACCTTGCCGGAGAAGCTTTGCTGCGGCCCTTGACAAGCCGGGTCTACGAGCGCTCGGCCGCGCGGCGGGTCCTGAATCTCTATGGGCCTTCGGAAGACACCACGTATTCCACCTGGTCGCAGGTAGAGCGCGGCTCAGAGAGCGCTCCGTCGATCGGCAGGCCACTGCCCGGCTCGGTCGCCTATCTCGTCGATCGCTGGGGCGATCTTTGCCCTCTGGGAGTGCCGGGCGAGCTATTCCTGGGCGGCCGAGGCCTGGCGCGCGGCTATTTCGATCGCCCGGAGCTGACCGCCGAGCGGTTCGTGCCGAATCCCTTCGGCGCCGATAGCGGCAGGCTCTACCGCACCGGCGACATCGCCCGCCTCCGGGCCGACGGTGAGATCGAGCTGTTGGGGCGCGCCGACCAGCAGGTCAAGATTCGCGGTTTCCGAATCGAGCTCGGCGAGGTCGAGGCGGCGCTGTCGGACCATCCAGACATCCTTGCCGCGGCCGCCGGAGTTGTCGGCGGTACGCCCGAACAACGCACTTTGGCTGCCTACTTCGTGCCTCGGGAAGGAGCCGCGCCGAAGGCCGTCGAACTGCGGGATTTCCTCAAGGCCCGCCTGCCCGACGCGTTCGTTCCGAACGCGTTCGTGCCTTTGCCCGCCATGCCGCGCAACGCCAATGGCAAGATCGACCGCCGTGCCCTGCCTGAAGTCGAAGGCAAAGCCCTCGGCGCGGCCGGCGCTTTCGTGGCGCCCCGCAACGTGATCGAAGAGATATTGGCCGCCACCTGGACCGAGTTGCTCAAGCGTGCCCCAATCGGCGTCGAGGACGATTTCTTCGATCTCGGCGGTGACTCGCTGCTGGGTGCTCAGCTGGTGGCGCGCCTGCGTCGGATGTTCTCCTCGCGGGTGCCGATGCGGGTTCTGTTCGATTCTTCAACGATCGAAAAACTGGCGCGAAGCCTCGTGGCGCACGAGGCCCAACCGGGCGAGATCGAGAAGACCGCGCGCGCCCTCAAGCGCCTCCGAGACATGCCGTCGGCCGAGCGCGAAAAGTTGCTCGCGGCACGGCGTGCCGCAAGCCAACGGCAGGAGCAGCCGGCATGAGCGCGGAGCTCGGGAGCCTGTCGGACCTTTCAGCCGACGACCGGGAGTTGCTCGATCTTCTCTTGGCCGAGGAGGGTGTCGAGTCCTCGCGCGAAACGCCGATTCCACGTCGCGCCAAAGGGGCCGTCGTGCCCCTCTCGTACGCCCAGCAACGGTTGTGGTTTCTCGAGCGCCTCGAGTCGCAGGGAGTCACCTACAACCTGGCGTCGGTCGTTTCGGTGGCCGGTTTCGTGGCGTTGCCCGCGCTTGCGGGCGCGCTGGCCGAATTGGTGCGACGTCATGAGGTCCTGCGAACGACCTTCAGGGTCGAGGACGGAGCGCCGATCCAAATCGTGGGAGCGGCGGGCCGCGCGGCGCTCGCAATGCTCGACCTCGCGGTGCTCGACCTCGCGACCTCCGAGCGAGAGGCCAAACGCGTTGCCTTCGAATCGGCGGCCAAGCCGTTCGACCTTGAGCGGGGGCCGTTGTTTCGAACCTTGGTGGTGCGCCGGGTGGCCGGCGACACGGTGCTTCTGCTGGTCCACCACACGATTTCGGACGGCTGGTCGCAGATGCTCTTGGTCGGCGAGATTCAAACGCTCTACGGTGCCGCTGTCACCGGACGCCCATCGCCTTTGCCGGAGCCGCCGATTCAGTATGGCGATTTCGCAATCTGGCAGCGGGAACAAATTCTGGCGGGAGCGCTCGGGCCCCAGATCGAGTTTTGGCGCAGCCAGCTGGCCGGCGTGCGGCCGCTGAACCTGCCGGTGGATCGGCCTTGTCGGCCTCGTTCGTTGCGCGGTGGCCTGGTCGACGCACCGTTGCCGGTGGCCGCCTTCCGCAAATTGGTCGCATTGTCGGAGCAGGAGGGGGCGACGTCGTTCATGGGACTCTTGGCGATCTACGCCGCCCTGCTCGCGCGTTCGACGCATCAAGAGGACTTTTCAATCGGTACGCCACGGGCGGGACGCACTCGCCTCGAGCTCGAGCCTCTGGTCGGATTCTTCGCCAACAATCTGGTCCTTCGACAGGATCTGTCGAGTGCTCCGAGCCTGCGCGAGATACTGCGTCGAACCCGTCGCGCGGCCTTGGCCGCCTATGGCAACGAGGACGTGCCGTTCGATCGCTTGGTCGATGCCCTGCACATCGATCGGGACCCTCTTCGCACGCCGCTGTTCGACGTCGTGTTCGCCTTTCAAAATGCACCGCTGCCGGATGGTGCTGGCGGTCCGATGGCCGTAGTTCCTCGCTGGGTCGAGCTCGACACCGCAAAATTCGATCTCAGCTGGAGCGTCGACGAAACCTCGGGGCAACCGCTCGGCACCTTCGAATACCGGTGCGATCTGTTCGATGCCGCGACCGTCGAGCGATTGGCGGGTCATTTGCGAAACCTTTTGGCGAGCGGCGTCGAGGCCCCCGACGTGCCGATCGGCGAGCTGAACATGCTCAGTTCGGCCGAGCGGCTGGAGATCGGCCGCCCGGCGCAGCGCGCCGTCGGTGGCGCCGCGAGCCTGCCCGAGCTGTTCTCGCGGCGAGCCGCGCTGGCTCCCGACGCGATCGCGGTGGTCGCCTCGGGAAGCGTACTGAGCTACGGCGAGCTTCTCCGTCGAGCGACCGGTCTGGCCTCCCGCCTGGCGAAACTTGGAGTGCGGCCTGGAGATCGCGTTGCCCTTTGCCTCGAGCGTTCCCTCGAAATGCCGATCGCGATCTTGGGAACCCTTCTTTCCGGTGCCGCCTATCTGCCGATCGAGCCTTCGATACCCGATGAGCGACGCCAGTTCCTGCTCGCCGACGGCGACGTTCGCGCGCTGGTCGTCGATCGGACGACGGCGGAGGAACCGGCCGCCGGTTCCTTGCCCAGGGTCGCAGTCGAAGAGGCCTTCGTTTCACCGGAGGCCACGGTCTGGGTTGCGCCTTCCGTGCCGCCGGCCGCGACCGCCTACGTCATCTACACCTCGGGCTCCACGGGGACGCCCAAGGGTGTCGCGATCCCGCATGAAAATGTCGGCCGGCTTTTCGAAGCCACCGAGGCGTGGTTCGGCTTCGCTCCCGGAGACACCTGGACGCTCTTTCACTCTTACTCCTTCGACTTCTCGGTCTGGGAGATCTGGGGGGCGCTGCTGTACGGCGGCCGTCTGGTCGTCGTGCCGCAGTCGGTCAGCCGCTCGCCGACGGAGTTTCGCCAGCTGCTGCTAAGAGAGCAGGTGACGATGCTCAGCTCGACGCCTTCGGCGTTCCGCCAGCTGCAGGACGTGGATCTCGGTGCCCCGCGCGAGGGTGCATGGTCTCTGCGAACGGTGGTCTTCGGAGGCGAGGCGCTCGACGTGTCGAGTCTCCGCCCTTGGTTCGAGCGCCATGGAGATCGCCGACCGCTCTTGGTGAACATGTACGGGATCACCGAGACCACCGTGCATGTCACGTACCGACCGATTCGGATCGATGACCTGGCGCCCACCGTGGGCAGCGCGATCGGCGTTCCAATCCCCGATCTGACGGCCGATCTGTTGGGGCCGTTCGGCGAGGAGGTTCCTTTCCTGGTGCCCGGGGAGATGCTGGTCGGAGGGGACGGGCTCGCCAGCGGCTACCTGGGCCGACCGGATCTCACCGCCACCCGGTTCGTGCCCGATCCTTTCGGCCGTTCGCCCGGAGCAAGGCTCTACCGGTCGGGAGATCTTTCTCGGCGCCTCCCGGGCGGACAATTCGAATATCTCGGCCGCGTCGATCATCAGGTGAAAATCCGTGGCTTTCGCATCGAGCTGGGTGAGATCGAGGCCGCTCTGCGCCTGCTTCCGGGAATGCGCGAGGCAAAGGTCCTGGCGCGCGACACGCCGGAAAGAGACAAACATCTCGTCGCCTATCTCGTCTGCGACGAGCTTCCGGCGGTTGAAGAATTGCGCGCTCGTCTGCGCTCGCGCCTGCCCGACTACATGGTGCCGGCTGCTTTCGTGAGGCTCGATGCCTTTCCGCTTACGGCGAACGGCAAGCTCGCCGTGAACGAATTGCCGCTTCCTCTCGACGAGCGGCCGGACCTTGCCGCGAGCTTTGTCGGTCCCAGGTCGCCGATGGAGGAAGCGCTGGCGGCGATGTGGTCGCGGGCTCTGGGGTTGGCCGAGATCGGAGTCCACGATAACTTTTTTGCCCTCGGCGGAGATTCGATCCTCGCCGTAAGAGTTGCGGCGTTGGCCGAGGAGCGCGGTCTGCGGGTGACCCTGGCGCAGTTGTTCGCGCACCAGACGGTTGCCGATCTCTCCTCTGCGATCGAACATGGCGAATCTGAGCCGCCGGCCGGGAGGGAAGCCGCGCGGCGCGGGCCGTTCTCGCTCATCGCGGAGAGCGATCGGGCGCTGTTGCCGGCGGACATCGAAGACGCCTATCCGCTGAGCAGCCTCCAGGCCGGAATGCTTTTTCACATGGCGCTTACGCCGGACTATCCGCTGTACCACAACGTCAACAGTTTTCGGATCCAAGCGCCCTGGGACGAGGAGGCTTTCGACGCCGCCGTTCAGCGGGTGGTAGCGCGCCATCCGGTTTTGCGCACTTCGTTCGACATGGAGTGCAAACCAGAGCCTCTCCAGAGGGTGCATCGAAGCGCCCGGCTGTCGATAACGTTTGCGGACCTGCGCTCTTTGAAACCGGATGAGCAGGCGGTCGCCTTGGAAGAGGTCGCGGCGCGCGAGAAACTTCGGCCGTTCGATCTCTCGTCTCCGCCGCTGCTCAGGTTCCTGATCCACCGCCGCAATGAAGATACTTTCCAGTTCACCCTGGTCGAGAACCACGCGATCCTCGACGGCTGGAGCCTTCAGTCGACGCTGGCCGAAATTTTTTCCGAGTACCGGGCGCGCCTTTCGGGCAAGCTCCTTCCGGAGCCGGTTTTCGCCAGCACTTTCCGCGAGTTCATCCGCCTTGAGCGCGAGGCTTTGAGCTCGGCCGCCTGCCGCTCTTTTTGGGAACGGAAGCTCGAAGGCGCGAGCGCCGCGAGCTTGCCGCGGCGAACCGGTGTGTCCGGCGACGATGGGAAACGGATTCGCGTTCGCACCGCACGAATCGTTGGCGTCGACGTTGTCGGCCTGGTTCAGCTTGCGCGTGCCGCCGCCGTCCCCTTGAAGAGCGTTCTGCTCGCGGCGCATGTGCGGCTGATGGGCCTGATGAGCGGCCAGACCGACGTGCTCACGGGGCTGGTGACGAACGGCCGCGCCGAAGAGCTGGATGGCGAACGAATCCGCGGCCTGTTTCTTAACACCGTGCCGTTGCGCACGGACCTGGGCGGCGGCACGTGGGAGGATTTGGTTCGGGCGCTGTTCCGATTGGAAGCCGAGCTGATGCCGTTTCGACGTTTCCCGTTGGCTGAGATCCAGAAGCAGCACGGCGGCGAAGCCTTCGTCGAAACCTGTTTCAATTACGTTCACTTCCATGTCTTGGAGAGCGCGCTCAAGGAGAATGGCCTGGTCGTGCTCGAAGGGGGCGAGAGCCTGGAGGAAACGAACTTCCAGTTGCTGGCGAACTTCCTGCGCGCGCCGGGAGGTTCGGGGCTCGATCTCACCTTCAGCCTGCAGATCGACGGTGCGCGAATCGAAGATGAGCGCAGCGAACGGATCTTCGCGATGTATTTGCGGGCGTTGCAGGCGATGGCGGCCGCCCCCGATTCCCGCTATGAGCTGGACGGATTGCTGGCGCCCTCGGAGCTGGCTCAAGCCATGTTGGAAGGGCGGCCGGCGGAGGTCCTTTCGGTGCTGCGGCTGGGTCTTCACCAGAGGTTTGAGCGGTGTGCCTCGCGGTGTTCCGAGTCGACGGCGCTCGTCTGCGGCGACCGGTCGCTGACCTATGGAGAGCTCGATCGGAGAGCCGAGCGCCTCGCGCAGCGTCTGGTCGCAAGGGGGGCCGGCCCGGAGGTCAAGATCGGCATCTCGGTGGACCGGAACCTCGAAATGGTGATTGGCCTGCTCGCCATCCTCAAGTCCGGCGCGATCTACGTTCCGCTCGATCCCGCCTATCCTCGGGAGCGACAGGAACTGATTCTTGCCGATTCCGGTGCCGCTTTGGTCGTGGCCGAGAGCGCGACCGCGGCGACCCTCCCCTCCGGAACGTTCGAGGTCATGCTCATCGACGGCACGGACTCCGCGACCACCGAGGTTCCAAGACCACTCCAGGCGCTAGGGTTGGCGCCCGAGCAGGGCGCCTATCTGATCTATACCTCCGGATCGACCGGGAAGCCCAAGGGCGTTCTGGTCAGCCATGCGAATGCGGTCCGCCTGTTCGACTCGACCGAGGCGTGGTTCGATTTCGGAGCGGACCGAGTCTGGACGCTATTCCATTCATACGCCTTCGACTTCTCGGTCTGGGAGATCTGGAGCGCGCTCCTCTATGGCGGCAAATTGGTCGTCGTTCCGCGGGAAATCAGCCGCTCGCCGGAGGATTTCTTCCGCTGGTTGGTCGAAGAGCGCGTAACCGACCTGAGCCAGACTCCCTCGGCATTTCGCCAACTCGTTGCCGTCGACGGCGAGTCGAGGACGCTCGATCGCGACCTTGCGCTCCGTGCCGTCGTCTTCGGCGGCGAGGCGCTGGATCTCTCCGGCTTGAAGGGTTGGTTCGACCGGCGTGGCGACCGGACGCCACGGTTGGTCAACATGTACGGCATCACCGAGACGACGGTCCACGTAACCTACCGGCCGGTCGGAATGGGTGACGTGGCGGGGGGGAGCGTGATCGGACGGCCGATTCCAGACCTCTCGACCTTCGTTCTCGATGCTCATTTCCAGATCGCGCCGACAGGGGTACCGGGGGAGATCTTCGTCGGTGGAAGCGGGGTTGCGCGCGGATATTTCGAACGCCCTGAACTAACCGCGATCCGTTTCGTTCCCGACCCTTGGAGCCTGGCGGCGGGAGGGCGCCTCTACCGCTCGGGCGACCTCGCGAGACGGACCCGCGGAGGGGACCTCGAATACCTCGGTCGCATCGATCACCAGGTGAAGATCCGGGGCTTCCGGATCGAGCTGGGTGAGATCGAGGCGAGTCTTCAGAGGCATCCCGCCGTCCGCGAGGCCGTGGTTCTGGTGCGCGGCGTCGGCGAGGATCGATCGTTGATCGGATTCTGCACCTGCGAGGTCGGGGAGCGTCCAGGCCCGGATGAGATCAAGCGTTTCCTTGCCGAGCGTCTGCCGTCCTACTCGGTTCCGACCTCGCTGCACCTGCTCGACGCGCTGCCGGTGACGGCGAGCGGCAAAGTCGATCGCCGCAAGCTGCTGGAGTTTTCGCAGGCCGCCGAGCCGGCTTTGGCGCCGCGCTCGCTGCGCACCCCGACGGAGGCCGTGCTCGCGGCGATTTGGTCGAAGCTGCTCGGCGGAATCGAGATTGGTTCCGACGACAACTTCTTCGCGCTCGGCGGTCATTCGCTGATGGCGATGAGGGTCATGACGGCCATCCGCGAGCGCTTTGGCACGGAATTGGAGCTGGCGACGCTCTTCGAATCACCGACGCTCGCGGACCTGGCACATCGGATCGAAGGCGAGAAATCGGTGTCGGCGCCGATCCTCGCGGTCGAGCGCGGCGGACCGCTGCCCGTTTCCTTCATTCAGCGCCAACTCTGGATTGCCGAACAGCTTGCGCCGGGGAGCGGCGAGAACAACATTCCGATCGCGGTTCGTCTTCGCGGCGGACTTTCGGAATCGGCCCTTGCCGCGGCATTGGCCGCCCTGTTCGAAAGGCACGAGGTGTTGCGCTCGGTCTTCGTGTCGCGCGACGGCGAGCCGTTTCAGTTGGCTCGCGCGGAGGCGTTCCGCTTGCCGGTCCTCGACCTCTCCGCGTTGTCCTCGGAGCGCCGCGAGCGGGATTTGCCGCGGGTGGCTCGCGCCGAAGCGCAGCGATCGTTCGATCTCGCGCGTGGGCCGCTGTGTCGAACGACCCTCGTGCGCTGCGCCGAGCAGGAGTCGGCGCTTCTGGTCGTCCTGCACCACGCGATCGCCGATGGACCTTCGATCGAGATCCTGCTCGGCGAGCTCTTTGCGCTGTACGACGCCGGCCGCACAGGCCGTCCCGCCGTCCTGGCGCCGACGCTCCAGTATGCGGATTATGCCGCCTGGCAGCGACGCCTCGTCGACCAGCCCTCCTGGCATGAAGCGCTCAAGGCGACCTGCGATCGGCTCCGAGACCTCCCCGAAGGCGGGCTGTTCGGTACCCAGATCGGCGCGCAGAGCCTTGAGGCGATGACCCTGCCGCTGGTGCTCGACGACGCGCTCGCGCAAGGGATTCGCAGCCTTGCTCGCGATGCCCGCGTCACTCCATTCGTCGTCACGCTCGCGGCCTACCTGGTGATCCTGCGACGGATCTCGGGGAAAGACGACCTGGTGGTCGGATCTCCGGTCAGCCTTCGCGACCGCGCGGAGCTTGAGCGGGTAATCGGTCCGTTTCTCAATCTGCTCATCCTGCGCTGCGATTTGGCCGGTGACCCGAGCTTCGCCGGTCTGCTCGGGCGGGTCCGCGATGCCCACTTCGAAGCGACCGCGCGACGCGAAGTTCCTTACGACGCGGTGGTGGAAGCACTGGCGGAAAAGGGCAAGCCCGATTCGCGGCGCCGCGTCGAAGTCGCCTTCACGCTGCAGGGCCGCGTATCGGAGCGGATGAGCTCCGCGGGATTGGAGGTTTCGACGATCGACTTCGACCGCGGGCGGGCGACGTTCGACCTGACGCTCAACCTGGTCGACACCGGCGAGCGATTCGAAGGGTTCGTCGAGTTTCGGTTGTCGACGTTTTCGCGGCGCGCCGCAGAAAGTCTGATCGAAAAGTTTCAGGACCTCCTCGCGGAGGTGATCGCGCGGCCCGAAATGCGGCTTTCGGATCTGCAGCTCCGGTTCGAGGACGCGGACCGGCGCGACCGGGCCGCGGCGGCGTCCGTGGCGAAGCGGGACCACGCCCAGGTGCTGCGACAGGTAAAGCGCAGGGCGCAGGGAACATCGTGAGGAGGCCGGCCGACGCAATGCGCGTCGCCTTGGAGGAGGGCAGATCGTCATGACGCAGGGTTTTCGATTGTCGCCGCAACAGGAACGCGCCTGGCAGGTTTGGGCCGGGTCCGCATCGTTGCGTGAAGTGATATGCGAGGTGCTGGTCGAAGGAACCATCGAGCCCGGGGAGTGGGAAAATGCTTTGGGCGAGGTGGTGCGGCGCCACGAGATCCTACGGACTCGGGTGAAGATCCTTCCGGGCTTGGTCGCTCCGTTTCAGTTCATCGAGGACGAGGCCGCGATCGACTTCGGAGGGAATCCGGTTCCGCCTGGCGCCGGGCCGGACGAGGCAAAAGCTCCGGCTTTAAGAGTCGAGCGGCTCGATTCCGGTCGCCGGATGCGGATCGCGGCGCCGCTGCTCACCACCGATCGCGTCGGCCTTCGCGGCGTGCTGGCGGAGGCGGCGGAGAAGATCGGCGGCCGGGACCTCGCAGAGCCCGAGATCCAGTATGCCGACATCGCGGAGGTTTTTCAGACCCTCCTCGAGTCGGAAGAAGGCGAGGCGGGACGACGCTATTGGAGCGAACAGGGCCTCGAAGCGGCGATTCGCGCCGAGAGCGGCGCTGCGTCGACGGCGGGTTCGGATTTCGTTGCCGATTCGGTCGAAATCCCGGTTTCTTCACGGCTTGCCGACGAGATTCGCGCCGCGGCCGTTCGGATCGGCGTGCCGCTCGAAGCGTTCCTGCTCGCGTCCTGGGCATTGCTGGCGGCGCGTCTCGGACAGCGAGCCGAGCTGGTGCTTGCGGTTTCGCTCGCCGGACGGTCGTACCCGGAGATTCGGCGCTCTCCGGGGCTGTTCACCCGGGTGGTGCCGATCCGGGTCGAAGCGGCGCGCGCGACGAGGTTCGCCGATTTCGCGCGGGCGGTGGCCGCCTCGCTGGCCGGCGCGGTCGAATGGCAGGATTACTTCACCTGGAATTCGGTGGCGCCGCGGGAAACTGGCGGGACGCATTCACAGTGGGTGCTGCCGCTTGCCTTCGCTTGCGAGGAGGCGCCCGATCCCATCGATGCGGGAACCGCGCGCTTGATCGTGACGCGAGAAGAGGAAATGATCGAGCACTTCCGCGCCAAGGTCCGGTGGCAGGCCGCCGCCGCCGCTCTCGCGGGAGCTTTCGAGTTCGATCCGGCGGCCTATTCGCCGTCTGAAGCGCGGCGTTTGGCGGGGCAGCTCTCGACCCTTCTCGCGGGTTGTGCTGGCGATCCCGCTCAGAGTTGCAGAGAGCTTTCTCTGCTGTCGGACGAGGAGCGCAGTTGGCTGCTCGGGGCGGCGAACGACACCGAGAGATCGCTGCCGGTCGACGATCTCTATCATTTGGTCAGAGCCCAAGCCGAGCGCACGCCGGATCACGCCGCCGTGGTTTTCGAGGATCGCCATCGAACCTTCGGCCAGCTGATCGCGGGCGCCGACCGGGTCGCGGAGCGCCTCGCCGAAGCGGGCCTCCGCCC
Organism: Thermoanaerobaculia bacterium; assembly: GCA_038248205.1. Classification (GTDB taxonomy): domain Bacteria; phylum Acidobacteriota; class Thermoanaerobaculia; order Multivoradales; family UBA5704; genus DASYKS01. The sequence goes on along the minus strand of JBBRUC010000034.1, from coordinate 14,090 downwards.
GGAGGGTCTGGTCGCGCTCGCCGCCGAGCGCTCGATCGAATGGCTCGAAGGGCTTCTCGGGATACTCGGTGCCGGGGGGGCCTACGTTCCTCTCGATCCGCTGTATCCCGCCGCGCGGCTGGCCGAGCTGCTCGCCGATTCGGGAGCGGAGATTCTTCTGGCGCCGGCTCCTTTCGGTTCGCGCTTTGCGGAGTTCCGTGGGCATCGGCTCGATCTCGACGAGTCGGTCCTCGGATCTTCTCCGGCTCCTCCGTCGCCGCCGTCGGCTCGCGCTTCCGGTCCGCCGTCGCTGGCAAGTCTCGCCTATGTCATTTACACCTCCGGCTCGTCGGGGCGGCCGAAAGGCGTGATGGTCTCGCACGCCGCCATCGCCAACCGCCTGCTCTGGATGCTGGGTCGTTTCCCTTTGAGCGCCTCGGATACCGTCCTGCAAAAGACTTCGTTCAGCTTCGATGCTTCGATTTGGGAGATCTTCGCCCCCCTGATCGCCGGGGCGAGGCTGGTGCTGGCGATCCCGGGCGGACAGCAGGACAGCGCCTACTTGGCGAAGGCGGTCGAGCGGGAGCGGGTGACCACGCTCCAGCTCGTGCCGTCGCAGGTCGCTCCCTTCGTCGACGAATCGTCGGGAGTCGACCTCCGATCGCTCCAAAGGTTGTTCTGCGGCGGCGAAGCGTTGACGCCGGGCCTGGTCGCAGCGGTCCGCGAGCACCTCGGCATCGATCCGTGCAATCTCTATGGCCCCACCGAAACGGCGATCGACTCGGCGTACTGGCCCGACACCTTCGAGCCGGTGGCCGGCGCGGTTCCGATCGGTTGCCCGATCGACAACGTTCGCCTTTACGTGGTGGACGGCGAGTTTCGACTCGTGGGGATCGGCGAGCCCGGCGAGCTGGTGGTGGGAGGCGCCGGACTGGCTCGCGGATATGTCCGTCGGCCGGAGGCGACATCGGAGCGTTTCATTCCGGACCCGTTCGGCCCGGAGACGGGCACGGTCGGCGCGCGGCTCTACCGCACCGGAGACCTGGTGCGCCATCGAGACGACGGCGCGCTGCTCTTTCTGGGGCGGATCGACGACCAAGTGAAGGTCCGTGGCTACCGCATCGAGCTGGGCGAGATCGAGTCGACTCTGCGCCGTCATCCCGGCGTTTCGCAGGCGGTCGTGATCCTCGGCGGAGAGACCGAAGATCCCCGGCTCATCGCCTATGTCGTGCCGTACGACAAACGACCGGAGCGGGCGCGCCCCGGCCTCTATCTGCTGCCGAACGGCCTCGAAGTGTCGACGGTCAACGATCGCGAGGCGGACTTCATCTACCAGGAGATCTTTCTCGAAGATTCCTATTTCCGTTTCGGCGTCGACCTTCGCGAGGGCGATACGGTTTTCGACGTCGGCGCCAACATCGGCATGTTCTCGATGTTCGTTCGCCAGCGTTGCGCGAGCGTCAGGCTGTTCGCGTTCGAACCGATTCCGCCGATCTTCGAACGCCTGCGCGTCAACCTCGGCCTGCACGCGCCGGAGACGACGGTCTTCAACTGCGGGCTCTCCGCGGCCTTGGGCCGGGCGCGATTCACGTTTTACGGTGCCTGGTCGGGAATGTCCGGAGCCTACGCCGACGCGAGCGAAGACGAGAAAATCGCCCGGGCCTATCTGCGCAACCAGGACGACTCGTTGGTCGAGTTCGCCGACGAGCTTCTCGCCGGCCGGTTCGAGGGCGAGATCTACGAATGCCGGCTGCGGACGCTTTCGGAGGTCATCGCCGAACAGCGGCTGGAGCGAATCGACCTGCTGAAGATCGACGTCGAGAAGAGCGAGCTCGACGTCCTCGAAGGTCTGCGGGAAGAAGACTGGCCGAAAGTGCGCCAGGTCGTTCTCGAAGCGCACGACATCGACGGTCGCCTCGAGCGCATCTCGGCTCTACTGGAGCGGCATGGCTTCGAGGTGGCAATCGACCGCGGCGGAATCCTCACCGATACGGGCCTCGCGAACATCTATGCCGTCCATCGGGAGCGCCGGAACGAGACGCGTCCCGTTGCGGTGGCGCGAGATCGGAACGCCACGCCCACGCCGGCCGAGCTGTCGACGTTCGTCGCCGAGAAGCTCCCCGCGTACATGGTTCCGTCGGCTATCGTCCTTCTGGACGCGATGCCCACGACGCCGAACGGCAAGGTCGATCGTCGAGCGCTGCCGGTGCCCGAGCGGGTTTCGATCGCGCAGGCGATCGGCGATGACGCGCCGAGCACCGAGCTTGAAGAACTGGTCGTCGGCGTTTGGTCGGATGTCTTGGGCGTCGAGCGGATCGGTCTGCATGCCAACTTCTTCGACCTCGGAGGGCACTCCCTGCTGGCGACGCGCTTGGCGTCGCGCCTGCGTCGCGCTCTGGGGGTCGAAATTTCGCTGCGCAATTTCTTCGAGAACCCGACGGTGGCCGGGCTGGTCCATCACATCGAGCAGGCGATGCGGGCGGGAGGAGCGGAATCGGCGCCGCCTCCGATCGAGCCGGCCGGGCGCAACGGCGCGCTGCCCACCAGCTTTGGCCAGCGGCGTCTTTGGTTCCTGCATCAGCTCAACCCGGTGAGCCCGGCGTACCACATTCCGGCGGCGCTGGAGATCGAAGGCGACCTGGACATCGGCGCGCTGGGGCGGACGTTCGAAGAGATCGTGCGCCGTCACGAGAGCCTGCGGACTCGTTTCATCCTGGGTGCCGGCGAACCGGAGCAGGTCGTGGAGCCGGCGGGACCGGTGGCGCTGCCGCTGATCGATCTCGGAGCGTTGCCGGAGAATCGGGTGGCGTCCGAGGACGACCGGGTGTCCACGGACCTTTCCTTGCGCCCGTTCGATCTCGGTCGCGGCGGACTGTTCCGCCTCGCGCTGTTGCGTCGCCGCGAGCGCCACGTCCTGCTCGCGATCCAGCACCACATCGTCTCCGATGGCTGGTCGACCGGAATCCTGCTTCAGGAGATCGGAGCGTTGTACCCGGCGTTCGCGCGCGGAGCGACCTCGCCGCTCGCCGAGCCGGCGGTCCAGTACGCCGACTATTCGGTATGGCAGCGCCGTTGGTTCGACGGCGAGGTTCTGGCCGCCCAGTTGGCGTTCTGGCGCGGCGAGCTGGGTCAACTTCCGGCGCCGCTCGACCTACCGACCGACAGGCCGCGCCCGCGCCTCCAGTCCACCCGTGGCGCAAGGGCCGTATTCGTCCTGCCGTCGGCGCTTTCGGTCGACGTTCGCGATCTCGCCCGTCGGTCCGACGCGTCTCTGTTCATGACCTTCGCCGCGGCGTTCGGCGCGCTTCTCCATCGCAGTTCGGGACAGCTCACGATCGTTCTGGGGACGCCGATCTCGGGACGCCGCTCGGCGGAGATCGAGCCGCTGATCGGCTTCTTCGTCAACACCTTGGCGCTCCGCCTCGACCTGGCGGAAGACCTCGCCTTCGCGGACCTGCTGTCCGGATTTCGCGCCCGATCGCTCGCCGCATTCGCGCACCAGGATCTGCCGTTCGAAAAATTGGTCGAGGAGCTTCAGTCGGAGCGCGACCTCTCCCGCACGCCGGTGTTCCAGACGATGTTGGTGTTCGAACAGGAGCCGCCTCGGCTGCCGGAGCTGCCGGGCTTGTCGCTCGCTTCGCGCGCGGTCGCCAATCCGACCGCGAAATTCGATCTCACGCTGTTCGTCGAGCGTGATGCGCGCGGGCTTTCGGGAGCCCTCGAATACAACACCGACCTTTTCGACCCTGCCACCATCCGGAGGTTGGCGCGACATCTGGAGGCCCTGTTAGGGGCCGTGGCCGCGAATCCGCGGCGGACGCTCGCCGACCTGCCCCTGCTCAATGGCGCCGAACGCCATCAGCTGGTGTGGGATTGGAACGACACGGCCGCCGAAACCGCGCCCGCCGCCACCATCCACTCATTGTTCGAACGCACCGTCGACCGCCAGCCCGAGGCGATCGCGTTGGTCGCGGACGGCCGGACGATGACTTTCAGCGAGTTGGATCGCGCGGCCAATCGATTCGCGCACCGCCTGATGGAGCTTGGCGCCGTTCCCGAACAGCGCGTTGGAATCTGCCTGGAGCGCGGGCTAGAGCTCTCCATCGCCCTGCTGGCGGTGCTAAAAACCGGCGCCGCCTTCGTGCCGATGGATCCGGTGATGCCGAGCGAGCGCTTGCGCGTCATCCTCGAGGATTCCGCTTCGGCGATCGTCATCACCAGCTCGTCTTTGGTGGAGCGGCTTCCGGCGACCTCGGCTCGTCAGGTCGTGATCGACGCGGAGGAAGAGGCGATCGCCAAGCACCCGGAGGCGCGAGCCGCAGTCGCGGTCGATGCCGAAAATCTGGCCTACGCAATCTACACCTCGGGTTCCACCGGCGTTCCCAACGGCGTGATGGTTCCCCATGGGGGAGCGGTCAACTATCTTGATTGGGCGGCGAAGGAGTACCTGGGCGTGGCCGGCGGTTCCCCCGTCCACTCCTCGATTGGTTTCGACTTGACGATCTCCAGCCTGTTCGTGCCGCTTCTCGCCGGGCGACCGATCGAAATGGTGGCCGACGGCGAAGGTCTCGGAGGGTTGGGCCGGGCGCTCGAAAGGGGAGGCTTCAGTTTCGTCAAGCTGACGCCCGCGCATCTCGATCTTCTCTCGGAGATGTTGCCGCCCGCGGCGGCCGCAGGCGCCACCGGTACGCTGGTCTTGGGCGGCGAGGCGCTGCGCGGCGAAAGTTTGGCGTTCTGGGCCGAGCACGCTCCGGACGTGCGGGTGGTCAACGAGTACGGGCCGACCGAGACCGTCGTCGGCTGTTCGGTCTTCTCGGCATCCGCCTCCTCCCTCGGTCCGGGGGCGGTTGGAATCGGTCGGCCGATCGCCAATGCGGTCATCCGGCTGCTCAGCCCCGACGGGTCTCTGGCGCCTTTGGGAGTGGTCGGCGAGCTTTGCGTAGGCGGGCTGGGGGTCGCGCGCGGCTACCTCTCGCGGCCGGGGCTGACGGCCTCGAAATTCGTGCCGGATGCCTGGAGCGGCGGGCTCGGCGCGCGCCTTTACCGCACCGGCGACCTGGCGCGCAACCGCGCGGACGGCAGCCTCGAATACCTCGGCAGGCGGGATCTCCAGATCAAGGTTCGAGGTCACCGGATTGAGCCCGGCGAGATCGAGTCGGCGCTGATGGGCCACCCGCGGATCGAAGCCGCGGCGGTCGTGGCGCTCGCAGACGGCCGCGGCCAGCGCCGCCTGGTTGCATATTTCTCGGCGGCCGAGGAGAACGCGCCGACGGCACGCGAGCTGCGCGAATGGGTGGCGGCTGATCTGCCGGAGTACATGGTCCCTTCGTCCTATATGCGTCTCGATCGCTTCCCGCTGACTCCGAACGGCAAGATCGATCGCCGTGCCCTGCCGCGTCCCGAGGGGCTGGCAGGCGATCTCGCCGGGAGCTATGAAGCTCCGCGTTCGGAAGTCGAGATCGCCCTGGCGGCGATCTGGCAGGAGGTCCTGGAGGTCGAAAGGGTCGGCATCCATGACAACTTTTTCGACCTGGGTGGGCATTCGCTGCTGTTGGTGCGGGTGCGGCGAAGGATCGAAGAAGTGTTCGAGAGCGACCTCACGATGCTCGAGCTTTTCCAACACCCGACGGTTGCCGCTCTCGCCGAACGGATTCGAGGCGAGGCCGGCGAGGAGGAGCCCCGCCTCGACGAACCGGTGGCGATCGTTGCGGCGGCGTCCGGCACCCAAATGGATGCGGCGCCAGGCGAGCGAGGGGTGGCGATCATCGGCATGGCCTGCCGCGTTCCGGGAGCGACCTCGCCGGACGAGCTGTGGGCGAACCTGGAGGACGCGGTCGAATCGATCTCATTCTTCAGCGCCGAGGAACTTGGCGCGGCGGGCGTTCCGGCGGCCGTTCTCGACGACGAGAACTACGTCCGCGCAAACGGTGCGCTTGAGGAAATCGATCTTTTCGATGCCGCGTTCTTCGGCTTCCACCCGCGCGAGGCGGAGATCACCGACCCGCAGCATCGGATCTTTTTGGAATGCGCTTGGGAGGCGTTGGAAAACGCCGCTTACGACCCGGCTCAGAACAACATCGGCATCTTTGCGGGATCCGGGTTGAGCCGCTATCTGCTGGAGCTCGCCGCAACCGCCGGGGGGCTCGACCCTTCGATGGCCCGCCAGGCGGTGATCGCGAACGACAAGGATTATTTGGCGACGAAGGCGTCGTACAAGATGAACCTTCGGGGTCCGAGCGTGACGGTTCAAACGGCGTGCTCGACCTCGTTGGTGGCGACGCACCTGGCGTGCCGTTCGCTGTTGATGGGGGAGTGCGACCTGGCGTTGGCGGGCGGGGTGTCGATCGATCCGGCGGCCAAGGGGGGGTACTTTTACGAGGAAGGGGGCATCACCTCGCGGGACGGCCATTGCCGGGCCTTCGACGCCCGATCCGGAGGGACGGTGCCGGGCAACGGGGCGGGCGTGGTGGTGCTCAAGCGCCTCTCGGAAGCCGAGCGAGACGGCGACCCGATCTACGCGGTGATCCTCGGCACGGCGATCAACAACGACGGATCGGACAAGGTGGGGTACACGGCGCCGAGCGTCGCGGGCCAGGCGGCGGTGATCGCGCAGGCCCAGCGGACGGCGGGGGTGGCGGCGACGTCGATCTCCTACGTTGAGGCGCACGGAACGGGCACGTTGCTGGGCGACCCGATCGAAGTGGCGGCGCTGCAGCAGGTGTTCGGCCGCCAAGGGGACGGCGGCTGCGCCTTGGGCTCGATCAAGACGAACCTGGGTCACCTGGACGCCGCGGCTGGAGTGGCGGGCCTGATGAAGGCGTCGCTGTCGCTGTGGCGGGAGTCGATCCCGGCGAGCCTTCATTTCGAGGAGCCGAATTCGGGTCTGTCGCTCGCGGGGAGCCCGTTCTACGTCAATGCGCGCCTTCGGGAGTGGCCTCGGGGGGACACGCCGCGACGGGCCGGGGTGAGCTCGTTCGGGATCGGCGGCACCAACGCGCACGTGGTGCTCGAAGAAGCGCCGCTCGCGGAGGAATCGGAGATCCGGCGGGAATGGGTGGTTTTGCCGCTGTCGGGTCGGAGCGAAGCGGCGGTGGAGTCGTCGGTGAAGCGCCTGGCGGGGCATGTGGAGAGGCACGAGGAGGATGCGCTGGCGGAGGTGGGCTGGACGCTTCAGACCGGGCGTCGGGCGTTCGGTCACCGTCGCGCGTTGGTCGCCCGCAACCGATCCGAAGCGTTGCGGTTGCTGGCGAGCGGAGAGGGTCTGCTGCGCGGCGAGTGGCAGGGGGAGCGGGCGCGGGAGGTGGTGTTCGCGTTTCCCGGCCAGGGGGTACAGCGTTTCGGCCTGGGGCGGACGCTGTACGAGAAGGAAGAAGCGTTCCGCGCGGCGTTGGACGAGAGCGCTTCGCTGTTCTCCCAAGAGCTGGGCTGGGACGTTCGCGAAGCCTGGTTCGGCGCGGCGGAGTCCGGCGAGGGATCGGCAGCGGAGTCGTCTCGGCTGCTGTCGCGGACGGCGGTGACTCAGCCGGCGCTGTTTGCCTGGGAGTATGCGCTGGCGTGCCAATGGCGCAACTGTGGGGTGTCGCCGGTGGGTTTGGTGGGGCACAGCCTGGGCGAGTACGTGGCGGCGGTGTTGTCGGGCGTGATGACGCTGGCAGAAGGGGCTCGTCTGGTGGCGTTGCGGGGTCGTCTGATGGGGGAGCTGTCGGAAGGCGGGATGTTGGCGCTGGCGGCGGGCGAGGAAGAGGTGTCTTCGGTCCTGGGCGAAGGTCTGTCGCTGGCGGCGGTGAACGCGCCGCGCCGGGTGGTGGTCTCGGGTCCGCGGGACCTTCTGTCGAGCTGGTGGTCGAGCCAGTCTTCTCGGGGTTGGGAAGGCCGGTACCTGGAGACCTCCCATGCGTTTCACTCGGGGATGCTGGAGCCGATTCTGGGGCGCTACGCGCGGGAGCTGTCGAAGGTCCGGTTGCGGGCGCCGCAGATCCCGATGGTGTCGAACGTGACGGGGAATTGGCTGCGGGAGGACGAGGCGAGGGATGTCGGTCATTGGGTCCGCCAACTGCGGGATTGCGTGCGATTCGGATCGAGCGTCACGGCGCTGATGGGCACCGGGGATCGTCTGCTGCTGGAGGTGGGTCCGGGTCGAACGCTGTCGCGCCTGGCCCGGCAGCAGGAGGGAGGGCGCGGCTGGAAGGTGGTGGGCGGACTGACGGGCGAGGATGCCGGGGGCGAGGAGGCGGAGCTTCAGCGGAGCCTGGCGCAGGTGTGGGCGCACGGCGCCGCGGTGGACTGGCGGTCGCTTCATCGTGGAGAGAAATTGCGGCGGGTCCACCTGCCGACCTATCCGTTCGAGCGCCGTCGGTTTTGGATCGACGCGCGCCCCTTCGCGATCGCCGAGGCGCCGACCGATGGGCGCATCGACGCGGACTCCGGTCGCTGGTGCTACGCACCTCTTTGGCGTCCGACGGTCGCGTCGGCCGCCGATCCCGCGGTGGCCGACGGTCCCTGGCTCGCCCTCGTCGATCAAGAGGAACGGTCCGCCGAAGCGTTGCTCGCGGCCCTGGCGAACCGCGGAATCGAAATCATCGCCGTCAATCGCGCGAGCTTCGACCTAGCGGAGGATTGGCGCGCCGGCTTCGCGCGCCGGCTCAGAGATCTCGCCGCCGCCGGTCGGGCGCCGCGCCGCATCCTCCACCTCTGGAGCCTGGGCGCGTCCGAGCCGTCGGACCTCGCCTCTTTTTCGCGCGAGAATCCCGCGGGTTTGTTTGCGCTGTTCGAGATCCTGCGGGCGCTCAACCGCGAGCTGTCGGGTCGGGAGATCGGCCTGGACGTGGTCACCAGCGGTGCGCTGGCGATCGAGTCCGGAGCGGAGGTTCGTCCGGAGAGGGCCGCGCTGATCGGTCCCGCGCGGATTTTTCGCCAGGAATCGGTGGAGATCGCCAGCCGCCTGATCGACGTCGACCTGCCGGGCGAAAGCGAGCGGGAGCGCTGGGCGGATCAGGTCGCCGCCAAGCTCGCGTCGCCACCGCGCCAGGCTCTGATGGGGTTACGCCGCGGGCGGCGGTTCGAGCTCGGATTCGATCCGCTGCCGCTCTCGCCGTCCGGCGGACGGCCCCGACTCTTGCGCCGACAGGGGGTCTACCTGATCACCGGCGCCTTCGGCGGCGTCGGTCGGGTCCTCGCCCGCGAGCTGGTCCGCTCGGCGCAGGCGCGCCTGCTGCTCTGCGGCACCGTGCCCCTGCCGCCCCGCCGGGATTGGGCGACGACCCTCGAAAAGGGACCTCCCTCGGTCGTCGACCGGCTCCGGTTCGTGGCCGAGCTGGAGGCCGCGGGAGCAGAGGTCGAGACCTTCGCCGGAGACGCGTCGCAGCCGGGTTTCGCCCCGGCGGTCGTCGAGCAGGCGATCGCGCGGTTCGGCGCGCTCCACGGAATCGTTCATGCGGCCGGCGTGGCCGGCGACGCCGCCTACCTCCCGGCATCGGAGACCGACGCCGGGGCCTGCGAAGTCCAACTAGCGCCCAAGGCGCTCGCGGCGCTCCACCTGGCGAATGCCGTGCGCGGGCGCGATCTGGACTTCGTCCTGCTCTGCTCGTCTCTCGCGACGGTTCTGGGCGGGCTCGGTTTTGCCGCCTACGCTGCGGCGAACCATGCGCTGGAGGCGATCGGGGAGCGCGAGGATGCCCTGGGCGCCACCCGATGGATCAGCGTCGCCTGGGACGGCTGGCAGCTCGGATCGGGCGGCGAGGCCGGCCCGAGTCTCGATCCTTCCTCGGGCGCCGAATGTTTTCGGCGCATCCTGGACCACGGGGCCGGCGGCACGATCGCGGTTTCGACCAGCGATCTCGGGGCCCGGCTGCGGCGCTCCGTACCGACCGGCTCGGAGGCGCCGGAGACGCCGGCCGACGCTCGGGGCGATGTCCCGGCGGCGCCCGACGGCGACCTGGAAGCGCATGTCCTCCGATTGTTTCGCGCCCTCCTGGGAATCGAGCAGGTACGGGCGTCCGACGATTTCTTCGCCCTCGGCGGCGATTCTTTGCTCGCCACCCAGCTGGCTTCGAGGCTCCGCCGCGACTTTGCCGTGGAGCTGCCCCTGCGAGCGATCTTCGAGCAGCCGACCCCCGCGGGGCTCGCGCAGCGGATCGCCGCGTCCTTGGAGGGTGCGGATCGGCTCGACGAGGATCGATATTGGCGGTCGAGCGCTCCGGGCCGATGCCTCTCTCCTTTGCCCAGCGGCGCCTCTGGTTTCTCGATCAGATCGAGCCCGGAAATTCGGCGTTCAACCTGTCGATCGCGGTTCGGGCGAGCGGGCACCTTCGCGCCGACCTTCTGGCGCGGGCGCTGGCCGAAACGGTCCGCAGGCACGAGAGCCTGCGGACGGTCTTCGTCAAATTGGCGGGCGAACCGATGCAGGTGATCCAGCCGCGGGGGCCGCGCCTGCGGACCGTCGACCTTGAGGCGATCGAGCCGCGGATTCGCGAGCCGCTGGCCGCGCTGTTGGCCGGCCGGGATGCGCGGCAGGCCTTCGATCTCGCCTCCGGGCCGTTGCTCCGCGCCACCCTGGTCGAGCTCGACGGCCGGGAGCGCCTGCTCGCCCTGTCGATGCATCACATCGTCTCGGACGGCTGGTCGCTCAAGATCCTGTTCCGGGAATTGGTCGCGCTCTACACCGCGTTCGCCGCGGAGGAAGCTTCGCCGTTGCCCGAGCCGACGATTCAGTATGCGGACTATGCCGAGTGGCAGCGACGCACCTTGGGGACCGACCGCCTGGCGCGGGAGGTCGAGCACTGGCAGGAACGGCTGGCCGGCGCGGCGTTCGATCTCGACCTCGCCGAGCGCCAGGGAACCCGCGCCGCCGGCGTGCAGCCCGCCGACGGCGACTCGTTCGTCATTCCTACCGACCTCGCCGCGCGCCTTCGCTCCCTGGCGCAGGGCGAGGGGGTCACTCTCTTCGTCGTCTCCGCGGCGGCCTTTGCAGTCGTTCTGCGGCACCTCTCGGGGCGCGAGGACCTGCTGATCGGCACCGATGTCGCCGGCCGCGATCGGCTGGAGACCGAAGGGATTATCGGGTTCTTCATCAACCAGATCGTCCTGCGGGCAAATCTCGCGGGAGATCCGACCTTTCGCCAGCTGCTCGCTCGGTTGCGCGACGTCGTGCTGGCGGCGTTCGCCCATCAAAACCTGCCGTTCGAAAAGCTGGTCGAGGCGCTCCGCATCGAGCGCCATCCGGATCGGGCGCCGCTGTTCCAGGCGAAAGTCAACTTTCAGAACGCCCCCGAATCCGCGATTGAGTTGCCGGGCCTGAAATTTCAACGCCTGCCGGTGGTCGGGGGCGTCGCGCAGTTGGACGTGATCCTCAACGTCGTCGAGTCCGACGGCGTGCTGACCGCCACGCTCGAATATCGACGCGACGTCCTCACCCCCGGCGGCGCGGCAAGAATTCTCAAAGCGTACGAGGCCGTTCTCTGCGCGGCGGTGGCCGATCCGGCCACCTCGATCGGCGATTTCGATCGTCTCTTGGGCGATCTCGACCGCGACCACCGAGCGCGCGAAGCGGCACGGTTCAGCGGCGAGATGGCCGATCGGTTGGTCGCGCGGCGACGCGGACTGGGAACCGTCGGCAGCCGGGATGGAGGAGGGTTATGAGCGAGTCGGGCTTCAATCTCTCGCCGCAGCAGCGGCGGTGGCTCGCGTTGCGAGCGGCCGGACTTCCTCTGCCGTGGGCGGAGCTCGTCGTCGCCTTTCCCCCCGCCGTCGAGCGGGAGCAGGTCGAGCGAGCCTGGAAAGAAACGGTGGCCCGTCACGAAAGCCTCCGCACCCGGTTCCTGCGCCTTCCCGGTCTGTTGTGGCCCGTGCAGTCGCCGACCGCGCCGGAGCCGCTGCCGCTGTTCGAACGCTCCTGCGCCGTTGCGGGCCAGGATGAGGAGGGCCAACTTGAGCTCGATGCGCTGTTCGCCGAGATCGAGGCCGAGGCGGGCACGGACGACTTTCCGTCGCCCCGCGTCGCGATCCTCCGCCTGCCGGATCGCCTGGCGCTGCTGATTGCGCTGCCGGTGCTGGTGGCGGATCGCCTGAGTCTCGACGTGATCGCGCGGGATCTGAGCGTCGCGGTCGCTTCGCCGCAGGGCGCCGAGCGAGATCTTCCGGTGCAGTACATCGATTATTCCGAGGTCCTCGCCGGGCTGCTGGAGGACGAGGAAGGCGAGGCGCGGCAGGGCTTCGACTATTGGCTGGGGCAGGGCCTATCATTGGCCGAGGCGTCGCTGGCCGAGCGATCGGCAGACGGCGGGAAAATCGGCCGATCGTTCGCTTCGGAAAGCCTGGCGGCCGCCGCTGGCGACCCGATCCTGCGGCTCGCCCCCGCCGCGTTGCTCGCGGCCTGGGCGATCGTCTATAGCCGGTCGACCGGCGATTTGGCACCGCTGCTCGCCATGCCGTTCGACGGCCGCATCTTGGGCGGCCTGGAGGGCGCCGTCGGGCCGTTCGAGCGCATCCTGCCGCTCAAGGTCGCCGTGCGGCCGGACGCGGCGTTTACCGAGCTTGATCGGGAACTGCAGGCTCGGCTCGACGAGCACGCCCGGTGGCAGGACACCTTCGTCGAGGAGCGGGCGGGCGGCGACGGCGCGACGCTCTTTCCCGTCGGTTTCGATTTCGAACAGGCCGATGCCGCGCCGGTCGGCGGGCTTGAGATCCTGCGCCGCCAGGGAGGCCAGGAACCGGCGGTGCTCGGGCTCCGATGCCTGCGCCGCGCCGAGGGGCTGATCGTTCGCGTCGATCTCGTCGGGCCGGGCTTCGACCAGGCCGCTGCGGCGCGGTTCGCGCGCCGGTTCCTCGAAGCCGCGCGGTGGATCGCCGACCGGCCCGCCACCCGGGTGGGAGAGGTGCGGATCGTCTCTTCGATCGAGGCGGAGGAGCTGGTCGTCGGGCTGAACCGAACCGAGGTCGACCTCGGGGCGATGCCGACGCTCTCGCATCAGATCGCCGGCCAGGCAAGCGCCGCGCCGGATCGAATCGCGGTCGCACAGGGCGGGCGCCAGCTCAGCTATGCCGCTCTCGACCGGAGCGCGAAGGCGGGTGCCGCCGCCTTGGCCGCCCTGGGGGTCGGCCGGGCAAGCCGCGTCGGGATCGCTATTGGGCGCTCGATCGAAGCGCTGGTGGCGCTGCTCGCGATCCAGCGGGTCGGCGCGGCTCACGTGTTCCTGGATCCCGCCTTTCCGGACGACCGCCTGGCGTTCGTCGTAGGCGACGCCGGGGTCGGCGTCGCCTTCGTCGAGCCGGGGATGGCCGAGCGGTTGGCTCCTCTCGGGGTGGTACCTCTCGCGGTGCCCGCGCCGAGCGGCGCGCGAGCCGCCGCGCTGGTCCCGGCAGCGGGGCCGGACGATCTCGCCTACGTGATCTATACCTCCGGTTCGAGCGGCCGACCGAAAGGCGTCGCGGTCTCGCACCGGGCGATCCTCAACCGGCTGCTTTGGATGCTCCGCGAGTTTCCCCAGAGCGCGGACGACCGCGTTCTGCAAAAGACCTCATGGAGCTTCGACGCGTCGATCTGGGAGCTGTTCGCGCCGCTGATCGCCGGCGCGCGCCTGGTGCTCGCCGAACCGGGCGCCGAACGCGACAGCGCGGCCCTGGTTGGCGCCGTGATCGCCGAAGGGATCACCGTCCTCCAGCTCGTGCCGTCGATGCTCGCAATGGTCTTGGGCGAGCCGAGTCTCGGCAAGGTGTCGAGCCTTCGGTGGTTGTTTTGCGGCGGCGAGGTCCTGAGCGGCGATCTCTGCGCCCGTTGGCAGGATCGGGTGGACGCCCGCTTGGTCAACCTCTACGGTCCGACGGAGGTCGCGATCGACGCGACGTTTCACCCGGTTCGGAGCGAAGATGCCGGTTCCGCCGCGCCGATCGGCCGGCCGATCGCCAACGACCGAATCTACCTGGTCGACCCCGAGCAGCAGCTCGTGCCCTGGGGCGCCGACGGAGAGTTGCTGGTGGGCGGCGCGGGCTTGGCCCGGGGCTACCTGGGACGGCCGGACCTGACCGCGCAGAGGTTCGTGCCCGACCCTTATTCGGGCGACGCCGGGTCGCGCCTGTATGCCACGGGCGACCGGGCGAGGTATGACGCCGATGGG
>JBBRUC010000033.1:0-37724 GCA_038248205.1 Thermoanaerobaculia bacterium | reverse complement strand
TTTTCGAGAAAACCCAGGTTTCATGCGCCTTGCGGCCCGACCGATCCCAATCCGAACCAATGCCTGCCTCTAACCAACTGATTCTATTCGACTTCTAACCGGACACTACTGACTAGAGGTATATCCCTATGCTGAACTGTCGAATCTTCGCCTGATTGTGAAACCTCGCGCGTTCTGGTAGTCTTTGCTCACACTACTCATACCTTTGGCTTACACGGAAAGCTCCGGCGCAATGCTGAGACTCGGCGGTACGTTCGTCTTATTGCGGGTGAGAACGCTACGCGGTGCCCTTGCTCTAGGCCTCCTCCTCGGCTCGCTGACGGGGTGTTCCAGAACGAGAGAATCTCAGCTACCGCTGGGAGATTACCAGAACTGCCAGAACGCCTATTGCCATGCACTGGCCGACTTCTACAACCGTCCCATCGATTGGCGGATCGTGCTGGATATGTCCCGGAGCTACTCCAAGGACTACGACGTCACGCTGGTTCTCCTTAGAAAGCTTGTGGATGAACTTCCAGCGACGCCGAAGGACCAGCTCTACCTCGATACTTTTGCCGAGGACTACACTCCGGAGTCTACCGACCCTGAGGAGTCCTGCGACCTCTCGCCAGCCGATCCAGGAGGAGGAAGCGTCGAGTTGGAGGAGTGCCTCTACCGCTTGTTCGAAGCACGCAAAGCGGCGAGGAATTCGGACCCGAATAAAGACCCATTTGCGTTCACAAACCTTCCGAATGTCGTGAAACAAATCGCTAACGCGATCGAGGAGAAGGGCCCAGGCCTTTGCAACTACGTCAATTCCTCAGAACGGCCAGGACGGCCAGAACGGCGTCAATTCTTCCTCGTCGTCACAGACGGCGACAATGACCCTCGCCCCAGTCCTACCAATCCGACTCCCAATCGCCATCTCAAAGGGGAGCCTCATAGCGTTGGCATGTTTGCCCATAGCGCTTCCGGCCTATTTTTGCCCAGACCAACTTCCCCATCGATCTGTAATGGGTTTCCTCTTCCAGTGAGTGGCGCTAGTTTCCTGATTACTGCGACGCTCAGCGCTACGAATGCAGTACTTGGGATTCCATCCGCCATCAACAAGGACTGGCGCGGTGTCGTTCAGGACCTAGCTCCTCTGATTCCATCGAACTTTCCTCGCAAGTTGCTCTATGTTCGATATCGCCAGGGAGAAGATCTTAAGCTGCAAGACCACCTGCGCAAGGCGACGTTCAGGCAGTCGCTGACATTCCCCTGCCGATATCCAGGAAGTCCCGCTTCAGGCGCAACCGACACGCGCTCAGTATTAACTCCTGAAAATTTGACCGGCCTCAGTGCCTTATCTCCGGTGGCCAAAGCATGCACTTCCTGGAGCACATCATTTCCGGATCTCGTCCTGCCCGATTCGAGCCTCTTCAGTGGCGAAGGTCATTACATCGTAGATACTTTCTTGTTGGGACTGCAACCAACCCGCAATCAATGTCGATATCTTGCCCGATCCATCTCTGATCAGACCGACAGCAAAAATCAGTGCTTTGGATCATCCAATCTCGAACCGAGCACAATCCCCAAAGACTACTCGTGGAAGGTGATCAAAGATCCAGTAACGATAAGCAAATCTGCCGCAACCCTAGCGGGGGTCATTCCACCCGCAGTGGTTTCCTTAGAAATGAACACTGGAACCGAAATGCCTCAACCTCTGCCGCTGTACTCTATTACCGTACCCCAAGGCATTCTCGGACAGACAGACCTTAAACAACTTGCCGTCGCCACCATACTTCTCTTCTTTGGCTTACTGACTCGGTATTGGTTTCATTGGCTTACTATCAAGATCAACCTGGCGCCGGCCGGAACTGATCCTGGCGATCCACAAGTCGTTGGCAGCACGGCCCCATCAGACCGCACAGCAGAGACAGGACGTATACTCGTGGAGCGAGAGACTTCAGCCCGAGCGACCATCAGTTCTTCAACGGGTCGAATCGAGCGCATAGTGAGACCCCGTCCACTGGAGGAACCTGATCGCGACAAGTTGGGCCGAAACTTCATAGTCGATGCCCTCGTTCTTGGTTCTGAGGTCTTCGTGGCTGTTTGGTGTGAAAGCAACATCAGAGTTGAGAACGCCAAACTCGTCGCCCTGAATGACAATACCAATATCTGGACCATGTATCCGCGTTCGTTTCTGAAGGCCATCTCGAAAGATGAGCAAGACCTACGCCACTCCTGGGAGGGCAAGCTTCACTTGAGGATCTCCGATGCATCACGCGAGGACATCTATTCCTACTGCATTTATGGCTTTCCGAATCCATTCCGCAAATTCATCGACATCCCATCCCTGGCCCTCATGTGTGCTGCGCTCGTCTCTCTGGTAATGGGGAGGCTTACAGAACTAAATTATTGGCTGCTGTTCTTCGCATTTCTGCTCTCTGCAGGCATAGCCTACACGGGTCAAAGAGCGAGGGAGAGTGAACTTGAGTGGGTCAGAGAATTTGCGAGCGCCAGAATCTGGACTCCTGTTTGTCGAATCACCTGCGGCTTCGTGATTCCTGTTGTTTACCTTCTGTGGTTCTGGACCGATTCCGATCTGTCTGCACCCCACAAGGTCGTCGCGCTCTTCGTCGTCCTCCTATTTGCAGGAGTTGGGTGCTGGCGGCTCCAAGGTACGCCCAAAAAGGTACTGATCAAAGGACGCAACGTTTCGGAGGCGGAGTTCTGGCTGAGTCCAGCGCTCTGGATGTTGCCGCACATCAGTAAGGCCTGGTGATGAGTAGACGTAGAGACACAGAATCCACTAGTGGCCGCAACGCCGCTTCCAGGGAGAAGCTGCGCGAGCTGGAGAAGGCTGTGTCTCAGGAGAGTCTCTCGGAGACAAGTATCCACGAGGCTGGGCGCCTTCGAGATTTCCTTCACGAGAGCCTGACCAACAAACGTGATCGTAAGCGATTGGCGAGGGCGCAGACCAAACTTGCTGCCCTGGTGCATTCATATTACTTCCCGGCGGAACTTGCAAAAACTGAACACTCAGAAATTGAAGACGTGAAGCCGGTCATGGATGAAGGACAGGAGGAAGACCCCTCCCTGGGGCTCCTACGATACTTGGCGACCACGAATGATTCGGCGGCATCCACGCAGAGAGGAGGAAATTACTCCGAACTGGTGGGTGGCTTCGGCTCAGGGCTGCCGGCCGACTTCGAGAATGGCGCCACGGACAAGCTCAGGTTGGGGGTAGAGCCACGAGCGACCTACGCTTTTCGTTGGTTCTGGGACAGGCATCAAGAAGAGAGAGTTGCCTCTGAGTTTGTGCTTTGGAAAGACGTCGCCTCCGCTCTTCGACTCGAGGTCCACCACTCGAAGGGGTTAAGAGTTAAGGTCAGCCATCTCAAGGTGTTCGTGGATAACGAACAGATCTCTGACGACGATCTGCCGCGGCCCACTATCGAACCTGGTGCCGACCGCGTATCTCTCTTTCTTCAAGCGCCGCACAAAGCACTCATTAAAGCCGCTGGAAAGCGCTTCAAAAAGGTGGCTGCGTTGGCTTATGCGCAAGTTGATAGCAGGCCTGTACTATTGTGGTGTTGGATCGAGATTATCTGGGTCCGGCCAGGTTGGTTTCGGGAGCACAGGGCTTCTCTCACTTTCCAAGGCAACGGCTTACAAGAGGTGCAAGCGTGACTCGCGTGTTTCCAAAACCGGCGCTGCCACGGAGCGGAATCACTATAGCTGTTGCCGAGGCTCGGGTGGCGGCTTGCCTTGATCTGGCTCGGAATCTTCGTGACAAGGGAAATCTGGTACAGGCAATCCAAGCTTGCGAGGAAGCCCTGGAGCTGGAGCCGCGTCATGTGGAGGCGAACCAGTTGTTCTACGACTTGGTGGCAGAACAGCAAGGCCTTCCTGGTCGTGGGGCGCCCTGGCAGGAGATCGAGGTGAACGATAAGGATGTCCCGGTCGAGGGTGCAGGTCGAGTGCTGAGGCAGACGGCGGGGGGGCCGGTGTTACTTAATCCAAGTGGCTTGAAGGTAGAAACAGGCGGTTTGCCCAGCCTTTCGCGCGTTGCCAACGACCGCCGAGCTCTTCCCGCGAAGAAGCCCGAACTTCGGCAGACGGGTTCGGATGTACGGAACGTTGGGCTGGCCTTTCAAGAAGCGAAGCAGGCTCAAATAGCGCCCCGGCCGGGCGCACGTCTCCGGTGGCTTTCGGCCCGTTGGATTGCCTTGCTCGTCGCGGGCGTGGGTTTGGTACTTCTTGTCCGCCAGGTCCCGATGCCGGTTGAGAATCCTTGGGCCGCACCCGGCCCGGTGGTTCGACCTTCACAGCCTTCTGTCCCGCTACCGAACAAGAGAACTCAAACCGATCCCGACCCGTTCGTTCAATCGAAATGGGACCCACCTCAGCCTCCTAAACAGGCGCCAGCCTTGACCGGAGGTGTCGTGGAGAACAGGCAAAAGCCTGTCGCCCTGGCAGAGCCCACGCCCGCTGCGTTACCACGGCATCAGGCGGCGACACCCAAGCCGACTCCATCGAAGGCTACCGGCAATGGAATTCTGGAGATCTATAACCTTCCGTCCGGCGGCACTGTTGTCCTTCAGGGCCCAGGCGCCTCTACCTATCAATTGTGGGGAAGCGGAAGCCGCAACACTTGGACGAGAGAGGACCTACCGCTCGGAAGCTATCGACTGCGGGTGACGGGCGCTGCTGGCCCTGTCTGTACAGCCAAGGAGATGAAAGTGTTGATCGAGGATGGTATCTATACCAAAGTGGACTTCGAGAGCCGATGTCGGATTGCCGGGAATAACAAACATGGAAGTCGCTGAGGCCAAGGTTGCCCATGCGCCTGAGCCGGCCAAGGCGCGGCGATGCAGCCTTTGCAAGGGCTGGCTACTGGCACCCCAGGATCTGTATTGCGGCTTTTGCGGGAACTTCCAAGCAGGAGTCGCGCTGGCGATTCCAGGGAACGGCCTTATGCTGATCGAAAAGATCGGCAAGCCGCAACACTTCGCACTCCATAATCAGCGCAATCAACCAGTACTGGTGACGATCGTTCCCAAAGGAGCGCTAATCCCGGGCTTGAGCGTAGACCCGGATGAGTATCTCCTGCTTCCAGGAGGAGTGCAAAGCTTCCAACTTCGGCTTGATGCCTCACAGCTCCCGGAAGGCTTCACAACGGGACATCAGGTTCTTTCGTGCCGCCTAGACAAGGATCCAAGGAAGACATTGGACGTTCCGGTCACGGTCAAGGCCGGGCCGCGAGTGCTCTTTCAGCCGGCCTCGGTGGACTTTGGCCAGATCGCCCAAGGCCAACAGGCAAGAAGAGAACTGACCCTGGCCAATCGCGGCGGCCTACCGCTGAGGCTTTCGGCGATCGAACCTCAGGGGACCAAGCAACTGCGACTTGGTCTTGGTGCCCTGGTACCGGCCGAGATCCCGGTAGGGGAAAGGCGCGTCTTCGAAGTCATTTGGGACACGGCGCTGGGGGATCCTGAAGAAAGCCTTCGAGACGCGGGCTTGCGCTTCTTCTTTGGAGAACAGATCGACCCTTTCACGGTGCCGGCGTCGGGCCGACCTTACCGGCGAGACCTTGCCGTAGAGCCGAAGCTCATCGCGGAGCCGCGCGTACTGCCCGCCTACCCCATCTACCGCGAAGTGTACCTGACCAACCGAGGCACGGTGGATCTCGAGATCGAGAGCCTCCATTGTGAAGCGCCCTGGGTGTCGATCTTAGAGCCGAAGGGCAGACTAACCCTTAGAGCACCCGACCCAGACGTCTCTCATCCAAAATTGCAAGTCGGATCGGGCGGACTAGAAGTGGCCAGTGTCAAGGTCAAACTAAGGCTCCTCCCCGGTGAGCCTGGAAATCATGAGACGACGCTTCAGGTCCTAGGGCCCGGCAATGAAGTCCTTGAGAAGCTGCCTATCCGTCTGGGTGTGGTGAAGACTCGCCCGTACGACGGTTTCGTTGGAATCGACTTTGGTACTACGAATTCCGTAGTCGCATTGCTTGATCCAGTTGCCGGACTGCGGATGGTGAAGGACCGGTCCCTCGGTGTGGGGGATACCGAGAGCGATTTCCTGATTCCTAGCCTGATTGTATTTGAAACAAGCCGCGATGATGCTGTTTATCATATTGGCAGGCGCGCGGTGAACGCATCGCGACAGTACCCTGACGGTACGGTACGGTCGATCAAGCGCCTACTGGGCACCGATGCCCGTGACGATAACCTAGGTGGCAGCAGCCGACAGCCGGAAGATATTGTAGCTGCCTTACTTGGATCTCTTAAGGAATATGCCGAGTACGAACTGCTTCACCTCAGGGGCGAGGGATTCACGATTGCAGAAGCAGTATTTACTGTTCCCGCCGCCTTCTACGACCCTCAAATTCAGTCCCTGCTGAATGCGTGCAGAAAGATCAACCTACAGTCAACTGTTCGAAAATCAGGAGAGGTGGAAGCAGGCGAACAGGCCATGATTCTTTATGAGCCTTCCGCGGCGGCTTTCGCCTTCGTACACCATCTGCAAAACGCTGCCGGTTCCCAAGGGGTGCATTTAGAAAGCAAACTGGAGTCGAAGAAGGAAGTGCATTTTTTGGTCTACGACCATGGCGGCGGAACGCTCGATATCTCGGTGGCACGGCTCCTTGAGGCAGAAGGAGGCAGCTGGAGGCTTGAGATCAAGTCGAATCTCGGAGACAGTCGCGTCGGGGGGGACACTTTCGACTTCCGCCTGATGGAAGAGTTGCTGCTAGAATTTTCGAAGCACGCTCTGGCGGAGGGTTTCGACTTCTCCCTGATTCTAGAGCCACGGCGCAAGATCCTGGAGAGAGCCGCTCAAGAAGGATGGTCCAGCGATGACCTATCACTTGTCTTGGGGGCACGCGATCAGTGGAAGATTCTCGCGGAGGAGACCAAGATGGGCCTATCGAAGCCGGAAACCGAACGATTCGTGGTCCAGATTCGGGGAACGGAAGTTCCTCTCCCAGTTGAACATCCGCAAAAGCGCTTCGCGATTAGATCTTTCTCCCCACCCGTGCCGATTCAAGTTGAAGGGGAGAGGTTTGAAGTATTAGTCAGCGATTTGCTGGATCGTTGCGAGAATCTTGCCCAGCGTGCTCTGGCGGTGGCGAAGCTCCCTGCCTCGGAGGTTGATTACCTCCTTCACACTGGACGGCAGAGCCTCATGCCCGCTGTCCGGGACCTTCTGACGAAAGCGCGGCGCGCGCAGACCGACAAGCCGGGCGCGATGCGAAAGCCCCTTTTTCGAGGTAAGAGCTATCTTCAGCTTTGGGAGCCCCAACTATTGAAGATCTGCGTTTCCCAGGGCGCTGCTCGGACTGCCGAGCAGCAAGCTTCAACCGGCGAGGGCGGGATCGTTCTTCCGAATTCGGGACGGGTGCTTCCTGTGAGTTACGGGATTCCGGTACGGAGGAAAGGCACTCGGCTGGAGTTCCAGGAGATTCTCAGCCAGGGCACTCCGTATCCGACCTCCGCGGAGCACTTTGTCCAACCATCCGAGATCAACAAGGATGGGACCTTCCGACTGCGGATCTACCAGAGCACCGGAGAATCGAAGCGGCTGGAGCCGAAACTCGGTACACTTCTATTGGTCGATAAGAATATTTCTAACCTTACGCAAAGTGGAGAGCCTGGCTGCAAACTCCTTTTCGAAGTGGACAAGGACCGCGCTTTAACTGTGTATGCCGACAACCAACCGGTCGACATAGCGCCGCTGGCTCTGGAAGACGAGGACAACGGATGGTGGTGATCGCAGGGAGGAACCAGGTGATGCTACGTAGATCTGCGCAGGCGGTCAGCCTGTGGGTATTCCTTGTTGCAGGAAAGTCGACTTTCGCCGAATGCCCAACGGATTCATTCGAGAAGATTGCGAATCTTGGTATCAAGAAAGGCGACTACATCTGCGACTTCCCCAAAATTCAGGCGGCTAGCTGCGGGCAGCTAGAAGATAGTACCGTTAGCGCCTTGGCAACGTCACTGATTGAAGCAACCTCGAGGTGCAAGAACGAGCCGCAGCAGACTCTGTGCAGTGACCTCGCGAAGTGCCTGGAGCTTCTGGAGAATGCTCTCAAAAATGGCCGTCAGATTAGCGCGGAACATAGTCTTGCAGATAAGATTCTTGCTGCTTCAGGCGTAGAAGCGCTTTCTCTTGAAAGCAGCCCTGCGGAATTGGGACAAAGGCTTCGCCCCCTGATCAGATGGCTCCACCATCAGCCGGTTGCTGCCCTCGACCAAAGAATCACGCAGCTAACCTCGGAACTGAAGGAGTTCAAGGCCGATCTCAAGGATCGTAGATCTGGTGTTCCGAACCTTACACCCTTCCCGTACCTCAAGGTCGTCAGTCTCGCGGTTATGACTTCCTTGCTGACGCTCTTTGCACTTCGCTTTCTAAGGGGTCGGGCAACAAAGCAGGAGACAAGTCGACCGCAGGGTATTAACCAAACCTTAAAAGCCGATTCGACTGTGCCTCCCCCGGAGGATCGAGGTTTTTTGCTTGAAAATGACATCAGGAAAGTTAAGGAGCAAGTTCTCGATCTAGTTACAAAAGTTGCTGAACGGGAGCCGGTGCAGCCACAATTTCTAGGCATTGCTGCCGCTGTGGGCACTCTTCAAACAGTCACCGCAAGCTATGACGAGAAGATCCAGGGACTTGATCAAGAAGCGAAGCGACTGGCAAGTCAGGTTGGTACGCTCATCCGTCGGCTTGGGGAAGGTGCGAGGCCAGGATTGACCGCACCAGGACCTATCGCCCCGCTTCCCCGGTCCGTTACGGTCGAGGGGCCTAAGGCGTCGATGCCAGCGGCCCTACCGCCCGTCACAATGCCAGAAGATCTGGTGCTAGACACGCTTAGCCGAAGCCTCGAAGATAAACTGGTGACCACCTGGAAAGGTTTCCGGAAGCGGAGACAAGTGGACGCCATCCTATCGGCCTTTGAGGCCGAGCGAGGCGCAGAGGTGACAGTGCCACCCCACCAGGGTGAGGCAGCGCTCCGTTTACCCCTCAATACGCTGCTGATCACCAATCTCTCCGAGGCTATTGGGGAGCACCCAGCCGCACAACCGGCCTATTTGCTCGCACGTGGCCCGTATGACACTTGGTGGTCTTTCTCGACCCGCCTCTCCGGACTGCGAGATGTCGTTTCGGCACCAGGGAATCAAGCGGTTTCCGTTGGCCCAACCGCTCCGAGGGAGAAACCGCAAAGCCAAACCCATTTGTTCCGGGTTTGGGATGGATTGCAACTCCTCGCCACCGCAGAACTCTCCGATCTTGCCGACCGGCTGAGCAGCTTTTCTGTGAAGGGTTGGATCAGAACCGACTTCCTCCGCTTTGCCGACGTGCTGATGCTAGAGCGTGACCGGTCTCGCGGCGACCAGCTAAAGCGAGCGTACAGCTTCGCTAAAGCCGCCCTCGACTGGGCTGGAATTATTCCCATCGAGATCCGGCTTGGGCAAGAGCGTTTCGATAGCAGCCTCCATGTGGCCAAGGCCTCTGACACCAAGCCCCACCTGGCGGACGGAGTGATCCTCAGCGTAGTTCGCAACGGCTTCCTAGAGAGGGGCACAGCCGGAGGGAAAAAGATCCTCCAGCGCCCGGAGGTGATCGTAAACCGTGTCTAACGTACCCTCTCCTCCGGTTGCCGTGCCAAGCACGCCAACCTTGAAGTTGTGTCCTTATCCTGGCTGCGAGCACGACGCCGTTCCAGCCCAGGCCCCTGCCTGCCCCCGCTGCGGCCGGAGAGTAAAGCGGTGCAGCGAGTGCCAGGCCCTGAACCGTCGCTTTTCACGGTTTTGTCAAGGCTGTAGCCATGGGCTTGCGGAGCAAGCCGGCCAGTGGAGCCAATACCAGGGCGGACCGTATCGGCAGGGCCTCATTGGGCAAAGACTGGATATCCCTTTCGCGGAGCTGGAACTAAAATCGGCTTTAAATCATCGATTCAAAGGGCCGTGCCGGAGCCTGCTGTTCTACGAGGGACTCCTTCTCGCCACGTCGGCGGATGGGGAAACGGCAGCCTTCGAGGTACCTACCGGGAAGATATTTAGGGAATGGCGGTCAGCCTCAGAGGTGGTTCATTCGGGTGCATGTGCGAGTGGTTTCCTCTGGCTTCCGGGGGCACAGCAGGTCACTGTGACCCCACTGGCCAGCTTGGAGGCTGACAGCGACCCCAACGTGATCTACTCCGACAAACTCCCAGGACAAATCGTCCACCCTCCGCTGGCTTTCGGGGCCAGCCTTTTCTTGGTCCTAGCGGACTCTGCAGGGCGCTCGATGTTGGTCACTCTTAGGGCAGAAGCGACAAGCAAAGGGGTGCGACTGTCCCCTCCAGAGGTACTTCATCGGGGCCAGACGCTTTCCGCACCGATCCTCAGCTCGGCGGAACCCGGAACTGTGCTTTTCCTCGACGAGGTGCCGAGTGGGCTGCGGCTCTACCGTGTGCGCCGAGAGAATGGCGGGTTCAGCACCCTGCCGCAGCCAATCGTGGATGCACCAGCAGGCTTGCTAACCGAGATTTCCCCGGCATCTATCGGCAACCTGCTCTATGCCGTGTTCAAAGAGCGACGCCGGCTTTGCCGTATCGATCTCAAGAGCTCGCGGTGGGACGGGGAACTGGCCTCGGACGTTCGCTCGTTTGCCCTGGCCGGCAAGCAGGACGGCGTAGTTCTCCAGAGCGCCGGCATGCAACTCCTATCCCGAAAGAACGAGGAAACCGTCCTCGACCCGATGGCCGGACCTCCCCTGATTTGGCGGGACCTGGCGGTGGTGCTGGGCCTGGGCAACGGCCGCGTGCGGCTCCACAGCTGGGAAAATCTGCCGCGAGAAACCGATGTCAGGGTGTCTCAAGACCCCTACGCTGCAGTTTCGGCCCTGGCCGCGTTCGAGGACTTTCTAGCTGCCGGTACCGAGGACGGCATGCTCACGGTGTTTCGACTGCAGCGGTCCGAGAGGGCCTAGGAGGATGACGTGACGCGGCGCTCGACTGCTTTTCGACTCTCTTTGCTCGCCCTCCTCGCTTTCGGGTGGGCGCTACCCGTTCGTGCCGTGCTGGAACCGGGTCAGCCCCTTCCGGTTCGGATCCTCCTGGACAACTCCGGGAGCATGTATCCCGGATATCGGCCTCAAGGGGTTGGAAAGACCGCGCTGGGGGTGAGCTTCTTTCGCGAGTACCCGCAGTTCCGGGCTTGGATGAAAGACTTCATCCTCCGGCAGAGTGTGCTCAACGCGAGGGAAGCCAGTGTTTGGCTGTCCACCTCGAGCGGCTCATTTTCTGGCTCAGACGTTCGGCAGATACATTCTTCAAGGCCGCTCTCGCAATTCAACATGGAGGTGCTCGGCTCGGTAGAGGACTGGGGCCGGGACACTTTCCTCAAGGAGAGCCTGGAGCGTGTTTCCTCTGGGTTCGAAGGTCTTGTCTGGCTGATCACGGACAACATCGTGGAGACACCTGGTGGAAGCATCGACCAAGGTATCGTCGACTTCTACAAAACTCTTCGCGACACGCCCCGATATCGCTCTGTGCATGTGTTCAAATTCCCGTTCCGGGATCCCTGGAATGGTAAGCGCTCCGACCTTGCCGCGTACGCGATCCTGATCTCGGAGCAAGAAGTGAACCGGGAAACGCTGGCAACTTTCGATCGGAAATTGCAGCATGTGTTCGCCAAGGCCACGCGGACGGTCGACGGCAAGACTGTGGACCTGTTCGAGGAGCAGCAGCATCTGAAGCTGAAAGACCTGCGTATTGCTCCCGTTGACCTTCGCTTCGAGCCGGCGCTTGAGGTGCGCCTGCGCAACCAAAGCTTTGGCTTTCGGGAGAGTCAAAAACTGGTGCTGCCTCTTCAGGGTGAGATTCGCAGCAACCTGGGTCTTCACACTGTCGTCAGAGGCCGTTACATCCTCGCGGTTGTGGGGCCTTTCAAGCCCGACCCAGAGACCGCTCGCCAATTTGACCTCGGGGACCTTCCAGCAGGTCTGTTCGACACGACCAAGGGAGAGGTGCGGGGGCTACCTCCTCTCGCTTCAAGCGCCTTCGCAAAGGATCTAGTCTCCTTGAAACCCGTAAGGCTTAAGATTGGCTCGGTAGGCTCCTGGTTCAAGGCTGGTCTCTTCGGCCTTAGGGCGGTATACGAAGGCCCCGTCAAGATGAGCTTCGACGGAGTCGATGTTCGTTTTGAACAGAAGCAATTGACCGGAGTCTTTGGCAGCGAGAAAGCGTCCCAAGTGTTCCAGTTCAGAGACGAAGAAACGATCGCCGCGATCCCGCAGACGGAGATGGTTTCGTTTGTCCTAGTTTCCGGTAGCGCCAGAGCATTGATCTTGTTGCTGGGGTTTCTGCCCATTGCGGCAGCACTCGGAGCGGGCTTGTTCTTTCTAGGGCATCGGCAAGGATACCGAGTCACCGTGGGAGAGGTCCAACGCAATATCATTTTACGGCGGTTTGAGAGCTATCACGTACGCCATTTGGAGGCGCTGATTGGAAAGATGCGCCGACCGCTCACGGGCCACCCCTATCTAAAAGCAGAGCCCGGGGTGGAGCTTCGCGCTGAGGTATCGGAAGGGCATTACCTCGCGACTCTGCCGCGGACCGGTTCCATCTCGGTGGCGATCGAACCCCTGGAGTCCCGGAGCAAAGGGGTGCCTAGGACCGGCAGCGGCGGCGGGGGCGGAGTCCAGAGGCGCCGACCGGAGTCGGCCGCATCCCCAGCCCGCGGAGAGTCTGCCGCTCCGCCATCCACCACTAAATCCCCGCCCCCCCCAGCTTCGGGAGGCTCCGTACCGTCCCCTTCGCGGCCGAGGCCAACTTATCGTCGGCCGAGTTGAGCTTGATGAATTCAGAGCAGATATTGAGAGGAATGACATGAACCGACTCGCCTTTCGCCTTCCATTTAGTGGTTCCATGGCTCTGCGTGCTTTTGGCCTGGCGCTCCTCGCGTCCACCGTCGCCATGCCAGGCGCGGCACAGAGTTCGACCAACCCTCCGCCAGCCACCGGCCTGATCGCCTGGCTCCCATTCCTGGTGGGAACAATCCTAATCTGGGCGGTGTTCTACCTGGGGTTCTACCCCTGGGCACGCCGCTACTTTGATGGTGATGCCACCAAGAGTCTGTTCCTCCCGCTCTGCGCAAACGCGTTCCTCACCTGGTGGCACCTTACCCTTTTCTACGGCAACCTCCAGCTCTGGTCGACCTGGAGCTGGCGCTCGGAGGCGATGATCGTTCTGTCCTTCCTGCTCCTGCTCTGGCTCGGCTTCTCGGTGTTCCGCGCCAAGACCAGAGCTTAAGGCTCTACGACTTTCTGGATAAAGGAACAAGATCATGAGCCTGGAACTACTACTCGAATCGACTCTTCCTAAGGCGCTCCAAGACAACAAGCTGGTAAGCCCAACTCTACTGATCGGGTTGGGCGGAACCGGCAAGGAAGTGCTACTACGCCTGCGCCGACTTGTGGTGGAACGCTACGGTTCGCTTTCGAACCTGCCTTTCGTGCAATACCTACATCTGGATACAGATGCCACGGCCGCCAGCCGGGAGCAGTACGACCTTCGCCAACAGGACGACCCCCTCTATTCCAAAGTTCGACTCAGCCCGGCCGAGCGAGTAGATTTGTCGATCGAAGGCGGTACCGCCAAATATGTAGACAACATCAACACCTATCCTCACATCAAGCGCTGGTTCCGACCCGAGGGGAAGATCGCCAAGCTGGGGAATCTGGGCGAAGGGGCGGGTCAAATTCGTATGGCGAGCCGCCTGGGCTTCTACCATGACTCCAATTTCCGGGGCTTAAGCTCACATCTGGAACGGGCGCAAGCAGCGCTCAAGGATGCAGCGAACTTGAGCAGAGCTGCCGAATCAGGTTTCGACCTCGACCCGGGCCGGATCAACGTCTATGTCATTGCGTCTCTTGCCGGCGGTACTGGAAGTGGTGTGTTCCTGGACATGGGCTACCTGCTCCAGAAATATTTTCCTTCGGACGACCGAGTGGCGATCCTGCTCCTTCCTAACTTCTTCGGCGGCTATGCCGGAGGGGAAAAGCGGATGCGGGCCAATGGGTATGCGGCACTGATGGAGCTCAACCACTACTCCTTCGGAAACCACTTCTACGCCAACTGGGACGGCAGAAACGTCGACCTTCTGCCTCCGCCGCCCTTCAGCACCACTTACTTGATCGACTCCCGGAACGAAGCCGGGATCTCGATCGGCTCTTCCGGTAAAGAGTACGATGCCTACCGGATGTGTGCCGAGGTGCTGTACCAAGACTTCTCGATCGGCAGCTTCGCCGGGATGAAGCGTGCCACTCGCGTGAACCTGGTTAATTTCACCCTTAACGCCTACACTCACAACTTCCTGAACGAAGCCCTTGGGCAGAAAGGCACTGCGCTTGAGAAGGCGGTGGTGGGCGATGTATTTCCCACCCGCTTCAGCTCCTTCGGCTTGAGTTCGATCCACTTTCCCACCAACCGCGTCCACAATGCCTGTGCCTCTCGGCTGGCGCGGGAGATTCTCGAATTCTGGAAACGTAGCCAACTGGAAGACCCTTTCGAGAAGCTCTTCACCTCTTTTCTAAGTCATCCGGATGTACAGTTCGTCCAGGGGCGGTACGAGCGGCGCGACGGAGCAGGAATCATCGAGGGGATGCAGGTTGAGGACGCTCTCCTCAAATACGACCGGGCAAGCTCGAGGAGTTTCTCCAGCCACATCTGGGATAAGGCGCGCAACTTGCGCCTGGAAGTGGAGAGCGCCACCAAAGGCCAGAAGGCTGCGGTGCTTCGCGCCGGTCTGGAACTGATGGAGAAAGAACTCGCCGCTGAGGATGCAGCCAACCCGGAGGAATGGGGGTCTTGGCTCCGGACGATCGAGGAGAATTACCGCTTGTATCTTGAGGATGTGAAGCGAGGCATCGAGAATCAGGTCAAGACTTATGTCAATGATCCACGCCTCGGGGTCTATCACGCCCTTTCTCTACTCCAGGCGCTCAAAGAAGTACTTCGTCACGCGAACTACCAGTACATCCCCCACTTCGAGAGCACCTACGGTTCCTGGGCGGATGAAGCCCAACGCCAGGGAGACCGCGTCAGAGGCATTATGACCGCCGTGAGCCGCTATGAGCA
The DNA here is from genome assembly GCA_038248205.1 of Thermoanaerobaculia bacterium. Classification (GTDB taxonomy): domain Bacteria; phylum Acidobacteriota; class Thermoanaerobaculia; order Multivoradales; family UBA5704; genus DASYKS01. Next base: position 22,636 of record JBBRUC010000033.1, on the reverse strand, counting down.
GCGCTGGTTCGCCAGCCGGCACGACGTGGCACAGGAAATTTCCGATCTGGTCGCGGACGATCTCGATGCGGAAGACCTAGGGGCACTGTACAACTATCTTTTCGCCCGGGTCATGAAGCAGGTGGTGCGACGGGGGCTCAAGATCTGCGAGGCGGTGGATGAGTTATTGGGCAAGAACGACGCCACCGGCAAGGGCTTGATCGGCAGGTACTACCAGGGACTGGTCCAGCTAACCCAGCTGCAGGGCCGCCTGGAAAAGCAGGAACGCTACTTCGAGACACAGGAGCATTCCGAGCTGAAACTCAGCCTCTACCGCCAGGGCGATACCGAGCGGTGGTACGAGGCCTGGACCGGCAGCCAGGAACTTCGTCCGGAGATCCTGCGGCAAGTGGGCAACCAGATGCTGGCCGAAGTCTTCAAGGTCGACACCGTCACAGCGGCTCTCGATCGGGTGGCGAAAATGCCGATGGACCAAGTCGAGGAGCGCCTGCTGGCCCACTGCAAGCGCTTCTTCGAGGGCCAAAACCTGCAACCGGATGCTCTCGAGTTACTACTGGACAGCGAACGCCTGAGCACGACCGATCGCGAGAAGGTAATCAGCGACGCTTATCGATTGGCGAAAGTCTGGGTCCAAAGGCCGGAGCGGGGAATCGACCACGTGCCGCTACGAGCGGTGACTTCGGACCAGCGACCCTGCCTGATCGGCCTGTTCGACGGAGAGGCGCGACTGGCGCAGGAGTTCAAGGACATCCTGGCGCAGAAGATTCTGGCGCCCGGCGACTCGCTTCCCAGCTTCAGGAGCCTGGGAGGCACGAATCGCGGCGCAATCGTCTTCTACAACGAGGTCGGTGGGATTCCGGCCTTCTACCCCAGTTCGGTGATGTCTCCCGCCGGATTGAAGGAGTCGTACGAGGGCCATGACGACAAGGAAGAGCTGCACATCGATCGCAACCGGTTCCAGTTTGGGGACCTGATCCCGAAGCGCAACGACGAGGCAGGATGGTATGCGGATGCGTTGCGGGCGTTCGTTCTGGGCCGGGTACTGGGGGTGATCGCAGTCAGCGAAAAGGCGGTTCAAGGCTCGGAGCAACCAGCCCTGACCTACAGCTTCATCCGGCGAGACGGTCATCGTGCCACTCAAGTTGCTCTGGGCGAGGAGGCGAACGCAATCGACCGCCTGTACCGCGATCGTCGCGCCGAGCATGAAACTGATCGTCGCCAGCTATTGAACGAGATCGAATCGTTGCTCAGCACGCTCGCCCGCATGCATTTGCTTGAAGTTTACGACCTGTTGCTCGAGTTCTACATCGAGGTAGTCTACCCGCCCGGGAAAGACCGTGTGGAAGAGTTGGGGGTGACTTTAGTTGAGTATGCTCCTCCTTACGCAGTTTTAGACGCAGCAAGGTCGCAGTTGACGACTCTCCTGTCCGATCGCGACGCCCAAGCTCGATTTGCCGAGGCGCTGCGAAGTCTACGTGGAAAACCTCCAGAGCAGAGCCTCCGGTACGACGAGTTCAAGACGGCGCTACAGGCCCATACTCGTCCCGCGGGAAAAGTGGTAGTGACCACAAAGGGGGCTACTGGCACTCCGCGCAATACACTCCTCGAGGTATTGGCGCTCGACCGAAGCAAAGTGGAGGGCCCGCCGCAAGCTGAACGCCCCCGACCAGCCGGCACGAAGCCTTCTTCGGCAGCACCGCTATCGGATCTACCGATGCGCAGTTGTTCGGTCTGTAGCACCGAGATTCCTGCGCCGGCGTTGTTCTGTCGATACTGCAAGACTCAGCTGGCACAGAGCCATGAAACCTGCCCTCACTGCCAGGAAACGAAAGTGCCTGACGATCTCGATAACTGCTGGCGCTGCGGTAAACCGATGCCGGGAAAAGGTGAACGCGTTACATGCCCCCGATGCTATTCGTTTACTGGGAGGCAGGATGAGTTCCCCTGCCCAACCTGCGGCTATAACTTCAATGAAGCCACCACGCCTGTCCCCGAGGAAACGGCAGAGGCACGGGCCACGCCTGCAGCTGAGGCTGGTTTCAAATCTGCGGCTCCAGAGCCTAGCATCCCCTCTCCGGCTCGGACACCAGAGGCGCCAGAGCTGGTGCAGTGCCCGAATTGCTGGATGAACGTGCCGGCAGGTCCGCAGTGCGCCGAGTGCGGAAGCCCCCTTCAATGAGACGACCAATTGAACTTGGAGACCAATACGATGAGCCAACCAACACCCGGATGGGTCAAACCACTGTTACTGATGTTGGGCCTTTTAATCACCGCCGCCAACTTCCTCGTCTTCACTAACTGGAGCTGGTTTGAACGGGGTACCACAGCCGACACTCGAAATGGTGCTTATAGCCTGGAGAATCGGGACGAACGACTCCGCCAATCGGTATTCCTGGTGAAGTCAGCTGATTGCGCCAGCCAGAGAGACAACTATGGAACGGCCTTCGCTGTGGCGCCAGGCTATCTAGTCACAGCAGCGCAGGTGGTTAGTCAGAGCCATCAATGTCCCTCCGGCCTGCGCGTCGTAGACTCGCGGGGTGCCAGCCAATCCGCTCAGCTCGCCGGATATTCCGAGGAGACGGGCCTCGCTTTGGTGGAGATAGTCGGTTCCCAAGCACCACCCATACCCCTGGCAAGCTCCCAAGCATTCGAGAACTCGAGCCAAGTGATCGGTGTCTATACTGTTGGTTATCCGTTGGTAAATGACACGCCGCGCGAGGATCAGGCTTCGTTTTCCGACATCGGAGTCCTTACTTATGACAAGAACCTACACCGCTTCGGGTCCGCAGGGGTCAGTATTAATTCCGGTAATAGCGGTGGCCCCGCCGTGTTGGAAACTGAAAGGAAGGTTTTAGGAGTCGCCGTGACCATCCGGCCCACCGGCGGCACCGAAGGGATCAGCTACATCATCCCTAGCGACGATTTGCGGCGTTTCTTCCGAGATACGACAGGGCAGGAGCTACCCTAGCCTCACGGTCGAACAGGCGGCGGCCCGCGATAAACGGCCATTTTCCGAGCAGAGTGAACCGAGTGGTGGACGAGCGGATCGCCGCGGCCGCGGCCCAATAGATTCGAGGGGCTACCCGAAGTATTTGCTCCGCGCCGAAATTCCCGGCCGCTACGGCCGGGTCGCCAAGGCTCTTCCGTTCGTCAACCCAACCTCCATCTCATCTCCCCAGTCTCCTCCCCCACCCCGCCCGCTCTCACCAAATTCCGCCCATCCTCCTTCGCCCGGTACAGCGCCAAGTCGGCCGCTTCGATCAGGGCCTCGGGCTCCTGGCCGAGCAGTGGGGTCATCGCCGCCACTCCGAAGCTCGCGGTGACGTGGCTTCCGGCGAGGGGGTCGTGGGGGAGTTCCAGGGCTTCCAGGCCTTCGCGGAGTCTTTCGGCGACTTTGATCGCTCCGGCTTGGTCGGTGGCGGGGAGGAGGACGGCAAATTCTTCTCCTCCGTAGCGGGCTACGAGGTCACCGGTGCGTTGGACGGCCTGGGCCAGGTAGGCGGCTACGGATTGGAGGCAGAAGTCTCCTTCGAGGTGGCCGCGGGTGTCGTTGAGCTGTTTGAAGTGGTCCAGGTCGAGCAGGATGAAGGCGATCGGTTGGTGTTGGCGGCGGGCGCGGTGCCATTCGGCGTCTAGGAGCATTTGGAGTCGGCGCCGGTTGGCGATGCCGGTCAGGTCGTCTTGCAGGGACAGCTCTTCGAAACGGACGTTGGCGTCTTCGAGATCGCTCTGAGTGCGTTCGAGGTCGGTCACCGCCTGGCGCAACTCGGCGGTCTGCTCTTGAACTTGGCGTTCGAGGTGGGCCGCGCGGCGGCGCAGAGCCCGGCTTCGCAGGCCTGCCCAGGTTCGAAGGGCTACGAACGCCAGGAGCGCCCACAGCGCCAGTGCCCACCGGGTCTCGTACCAGGCGGGCAGGACGTGGAAGGTCCAGGTGGCCTCCGGGCTCTGTTCCCCGTTCGGCCCGAGGGTGCGCGCCCGAAAGGTGTAGCGGCCGGCCGGCAGGCGGGTCAGCTCGACCCGTGGGTCGGCGCGCGGCTCGCCCCATTCGGCGTCGATCGGATCGAGCCGCGTTTCGTAGCGCAGGCCGGCCCGAAACGACAGCGGCGCCAGCTGGACCTGGAGCCGGGTGAAGCGGCGCGGCAGCTCGACGTCGGACGGCGCGGCGATACCCCCGAACAGAAAATCGCCGCGGCCGGTGGTCACCCGGGCGAAACGCGGCGCGGGGAGCGCCGCCGCCGTAAGCAAGGGAGACTCGACTCGATACAGGCCGTTCTCGCCCGCCAGCCAGACCGAACCGTCCTCCTCGGCGAACATCGTTTCGATCGTCCGCGCCGGCACCTCGATCAGCGAGCGGGGCGTGGACGCCCAGCCCGCCCCTTGGCGCAGGAACACGGCGGGCGGCCGGCTGTTGCGCCAGACGTTGCCCGCGGCGTCTTCCGTCAGATGGACGAAATTCCCCCCGACGCCCAAGGGGGCGAACGCGGAGTCCTCGACCAGCCGACTCTTCCCTTCGTCCAATCGGAAGACGTGATCGTCGCGCACCGCGGCGATCCGCCCGGCGATCCGAGAGAGAGCGGTTCCGTCGCTATCCGGGATGCGGCGGAGGACAGGAGGCTCCCCCGGCGAAAGGCCGAGGCCGAAGAGTCCTTCGAGCGGGATCGAAAACCAGACCGTGTCGCCGCTTTCGACGATCGAGCGAACTTCTGCATCCGGTCCGGCGGCCGAGGGCACGAAGCGCCAGCCGTCCGCCTCCCGCGCGAGCCTCGCCAGTCCATGGTCTCCCCCGACCCAAACCCGTCGCGGAACTCCCGAACGGACCAGCGTGTAGGCGGTGCCGACCGCTTCGGAACCGGGCACGAGAGACGGCGCCCCGGAATCAGGAACGAGATAGATCCCAAACGCCGTGCCGACCAGCAGCCCGTCCTCCATCGAAAGCAGGCTCCACCCGGCGGGCGGCAGACCTTCGACCTTGCGCAAGCGGAGAATCCCGCTTTTCGGGTCCCACGGCTCCTGCACGAAAGTCCCGGAGGGAGTGGCCACCCAAATCTTTTCGCGATGCCGCGTGACCGCGTACACACTGCCGTCGAGCCCCGACCGCCGGTCGACGGTAGAGATCGGCGAGCCGACCTCCACCCGCACGATCCCGGAGTTGAGCGCCAGCCACAGGCCCCCTTCGGCATCCACGTCGATTCCGCTCACGTAGTTGTCGGGCAGTCCAAGCCGGGTGTCGATGATCTGGTCGATCACGCCGTCCGGCCGTAGCAACAGCAACCCGCCCAGGTACGAACCGAGCGCCCAGCGGCCGTCCGGCAGACGGCAACTCGCGCCGCCTTGCAAGCGATTCGCGGAGGTCCAGGCCGACGCTTCCGGCGCAAACGGCGTCGCGCCCCCTTGGAGCGGGTCCAGCAAGAACAACCCTTCGCCGCGCACCGAAACGAGCAGGCCGCTCGGAGCGGGAAGTATCTGATCGACCCTCTTGCCAAGAAACCGGTCGCCGCCCGGTATCCGCTCGAACCGGTCGCCAACCCGCTTTTGGATGCCGCTCGCATCGGACATGTAGATCTCGCCGCCCACCGCGAAAGCCCCCGGATAGGGCGGACCAGCCGCCGCCCGGGCGAGCGTGGTGATCTTCGTGCCGTCCCATTCGATCAGGGTTTCTGAGGTGAAAAACAGGAACCCCCGCGGCGTCGCGAAGACCTCCCCAACCTGTCCGACCTGGCGCTCGCCGGGAGGAAGCAGATGCATGAGCGAAACGAAGCGCGGCTCGCCGGAGGCGCTCGTCTCGAGGATCCCCAGCTCGTCGATGCCCCCCACCGCCACCCGCCCCGCCGCATCGGTTGTGACCGAAAAAGCGGTCGTCGCCTTGCCGATCGGGAGGCACCGCCACCAGGCGCCGTCGTAGATCAACAGGCCGCTCAGGTTCGCGACGTACAGGAGACCGCGCCGGTCGGTCGCGATCCCGAAGTTTTGAACCTCCGCATTCGGGGTCGCGGGGATTACCTCGCGAATCAGCGGAAAGCCGCGCTCAGCCGACGCGGCCGTACCGCCCTGCGCCCCGCCGGTCGCGCCATGCCCCACGGACAGCGAGAGGCCGACGGCGAGAAGACGCAAAAGGCGCGAAGCGAATCGGCGGCGCATGGGATCGACCTCGGGGCAGGAAGCTGGATGCCGATTTTAGAACGGATCGGCGGTTAGGATTGTTCCGAGGGAGGCGAGGTACAAGAATTCGACGCGCCGCGAATGGTCCTGTCCTCCGTGGTACCCGCCGAACTCACCCAAGGCGCCCGAAGTGAACCGGGGCGACTCCTGGTGGCGAAGCTCGCCAGAGCGCTCGAATCAGGTCTGCCCCTACCCGCACCCCGACAGGCGGACCCGGAAGGCCTTCGGCTCCGCCGTCGACCAGAGCACGGCGCGTTGGCAGCGCGCAGCGGGGGTGAGGACGGTCTCCCAGTCGCGCCAAGGCTGGATGTCGGAAGGGAGGGCGAGGGGAAACTTTTCGAGCCCCTTGCGCATGCGGGCGACCACCCCCAGGGCTTCTTCGGGGTCGAGCCAAAGAGCCATGCGGATGCGGGGAGCCCCGATCTCCACCTCTCCTTCCGGCGGCGCCAGGCGGGCGACCGCCGGGGCGAGAGCGACGCCGCGTTCGAGGCTCTTCTCGTCGAGCGCCAGCATCTCCCACCCGGCCGCTTCGCCGCGCGGCAGCCGGTCGGCGAGCAGGCCGCCGAGGCCGCCGCCGGGCAGATTCCAGCGCGCCCGTTGCGGTGGGTGGAACAAAACGCCGCTCGGCAGGCCGAGCGATCCCTTGCCCTCGAAGAACGCGAACGCCGCCGCCGGAGTCTTGCCCTCTTCCCCTGCAACCACCAACAGGATCGGGCGATCGGTGGTGAGGGTGGCGGGATCGAACGGCACGTCCCGCGGAAAGCGCGAGCCTTCGAGCGTCAGGTCCAGCGTGTCGTCGCGATGCGCGAGGCGGTAGATCCCGACGGGAAAGCTTTCGGCGGGGAGTGCCAGGTGGAACGCGCCGAGCACCGGTGCATCCGGCGACCAGCCCACGTCCGGCAGGGGGGTGGAAGGCCCGACCTCGACGGTCCAGAGCGTGCCGTGCCACCGCACGGTGGCCGGCCGCTTCGAGACCTCGACATCGCCGCCTGAAAGCCAGGGGTTGCCGGCGACCCGCCCGGCGAGCTTGGCGATCAGCGCCAGCGCCGGGTAGACCCGGGCGGAGACCAAGAGCCGCTCCTTGCCGCGATCCGCGCAGGCCGCCAGCTCGCGCGCCGGAGGGACCGCGAACGGCCCGAAGGCGGGCATCGAAGGCTCCGCCGAGCCCGACAGCCGGGCCAGCGCCCCGAAGTAGCTCTGCGCCTCGTCCAGCTCCTCGGCGAGCGCCCCGAGATTTTGATGGGGGTAGGGAATCCAGAGACAGGCATCCCAGGAGCCCGAGGCGAGCATCCGCGCCGGGGCATCGGCGGGATCGGGAATCGCGGCCCGCTCGCGCGGCCAATACCAATAGCCGATATGGCCGACGAGCGCGGCGAGACCCGCGAGGCCGACGAGCGCCCATTTTCCCCGAGTCATAGCGGGCGGGAGCTTATCTCGGAAGGTGGGAGGACGCTTATCCCGAAGGACGGCGCAGGTCGACGAGCACCTCCGCGATCGAACGCAGAGCCTCCTCGTCTTCTTCGTCCACCCCTAGATCGGCGAGCGCGCCGCTCACTTCGGCCACCAGCTCGATACCGATCTCGGCCTCCGGCCAGGGAGCGAGAGGCGGCACCGCGCGATACGGCTCGGGGCGCGCCGCGATCACTCCCCGGAGGAACGACAGATACCCTTCGACCGCCGCCTCCGGTGAATGATCGCGGGCGACATAGTCGCGCGCCGCTTCGCCGATTCCCCGGCGCAGATCAGGGTCGCCCGCGAGCCGGAGGAGATAGGCGGCGAGCAGATCGGTCTCCGTCTCGTCGAGATCGACCGGCAGGCAACAACCGGCGGGGATCTCGGCGAACGAGCCGTTCCGGTTGACGATCGTCGGGATACCCAGGCCGAGCAGGCGGATCAACGAGGCCGAGGTCTCTCCCCCGGTGGGGAAACGGAGGTTGATCGCGACGTCCGCCGCGAGCATCGCCCGCTCAAAGGCGTCGAGCGGGATCCGTCCCGAAAGCTGCACCCCCGTTTCGAGCCCGCGCTCCAGGACGCTCGAAAAGTCGTAGTGGGGCGAGACTTCGCCGACGATCAGATAGCGCGCATCCGGCACATCCCGGCGCAGGCGGCGGAACGCTTCGAGCGTTACCGGCAAGCGCTTGGCCGGGGTGACGAACCCGAACGAGGCCACCACGAACGTCCCTTCGTCCAACCCCAGCTCGGCGCGCGCCGCCCGCCGGGCGGCCGCCCGATCGAGGTTGGCAAAGCCGAGGGAAGCCGGATCGAACAGCAGCGGCGCCGCGCCCACCCGGGCGGCCGGCCGGCTGCGCAGGATTCTTTCTCGGGCGTGCCGGTTGTGGACCAGCACCGCCCGACTCGCATCGACCGCCCGTTCGAACAGAGGATAGGACCAAGTGTCGAAAGGCAGGCCGCTCGCGAGAAACCGTTTCGCCATCGACTGGCCCGACCGGCCATAGGCGTAGCGCATCTCCTCGACGTACCCCGCCGGATGGCCCCGCGCCAAGGTCACCGCGCGCACCAGATGGTGGAGCATGTATTCGTGGAGCATCGTGATGCCGGGCACGACGCACAACGTGCGGTAGATCTCGGCGTGATGGTCGCCGTTGTTTCCCAAGTGGTAGACGATCGCGTCGTAGCGATCCGCCCGGGCGGCGAGATTCCGCAACGCCTCGACCGCGAGACCCGCCGGTACCGGATTCGGGCGCCGACCCTCTTCGACATACAGATCGATCCGCTCGACCTCAGGGTGCCGCGCCAGATGCGGCAAGAGCTCCGCGCAATAATCCGAAATCCCCGACGGCTCGGGCGGCAGCGGACTCACCCAGGCGATCCGCACGGGGCTTACCTCACCAGCTCGGAGATCACGGCGTCCCAGCCGATCGCGGCGACCCGCGCTTGGCCGGCCCCCCCCAGCCGCGCCGCGAGATCGCGCTCGTTCCAAAGGCGATCGAGCTGCGCCGCGATCGACTTCGGCTCCGCCGCGGCGACCAGTCCGGTCACCCCCGCCTCGACGAATTCGAGCACCCCGCCGGCATCGGCCGTCGTCACCACCGGCTTGCCCGACTTGAAGGCCTCGATCGTCACGTAGCCGTAGTCCTCGTCGTACGGGGCGTAAAACACCCCCAGGCAGCCGGCGTAAAGATCCACCAGGCGATCGTCTTCGACGAACCCGAGCAACTCCACCCGATCCGCCACCCCCAGCCGGGCGGCGAGCGAGGCGAGCGCTTCCCGATCCGGTCCGGTGCCGGCGATCTTGCAGCGGACCGGCTGCCGCGTCTCGGCCAGAGCGCGGATCAGCAGGTCGAACCGCTTCAACGGATCGAGCCGGCCCACGGCGAGAAAATAATCGCCGAACGAGCCCTCGCGGTACCCCTCTCCCAGCTTCGGCGGCGGATAGAGCACGCCGGCCTCCAGCCGGTTCCAGCGCGCCAGGCGCCTCGCCGTGTTTTTGGAGATCGCATAAAGCGCCCGCGCCTCGCCGAGCGTTCGCTGATCCATCTCGCGGATCATCTCGATCGTCTTCTGATCCCGCGGCGCATCGGAAAAATCGCTGTGCGGGGTGCCCAGCAGATCGTAGACCTGGCGCATCTGATGGACCAGCCAGACCACCTTGTTCGGATGCTTGACCAAGTAGGAAGGAAAGCGGGTGGCAATCACCCGGTCGATCCTCTTGCCCGCCACTTCGGTGAGATCGACCAGCCGCCAGGCGAGCGCGCTCTTGAGCAGCTTTTCCCGCGTGGTCCAGGCAAAGGGCAGGGTGATCACGTCGACTTCGAAGCCGCGCGCGACCAGCTCGACCCGGAGCGATTCGATCAACACCTCGGCACCGCCGGAGACGAACGGCACCTTGGTGCCGCAGAGCGCGATCCGTTCCGCCACGGCGCGGCTCACTCGGACCGGCCGGAGGCGGGCCGATCCGCCGTCGCGCCGGAGGACGATTCCAGCCGCCGCTCGACCTCCGCCAGCCGGCGCGCGATCCCCTCCAGCTGCCGAACGATCTCGTCCTGGCGCAGCGCCAGATCCTGCGCCAGGGTCGAAACCGCTTGATTGAATTGGTTCTGCTGTTGGAGCAACGGCCGCATGTACCACTTGAAGCCGAGGTGGAACGCGACCTTGCGCCCGAAGATCAACACGCGGCCCAGGATCGGGCGCGGAGAAACCGGGATCGGCTCTTCGACGAACTCCTTCGCCTTGAGGTCGAGCAGCCGTAGCTTGGCCTCGGCCCCGTCGCCCAACGTCGCGAGTTCCGCGCGGCGCTGGCGGACCCCCGCCCGCAGGCTTTCTAACGTGGCGGCCACGTCGCCGAGATCCGGCGGGGAGGTGTTGTGCGCTTCGCCCACGTTCACCCCCCCGACTCGGAAAAATCGAGGAACACACCGAGGTAACGGTAGTCGCCATTGCGGTCCTCGCGCCTGGCGGGCATCACACCATCCCGGCAATCGAGGGTGAAGCGATAGAAATACTCTTTCTTCTCTTCGGGAAAGAAACCGAGGTTGCGGGCCGAGGGTTCCCCCAGGCGCAGCTCGATCGGTGTGCCCTGGCGTTTCTCGTCGCTGTCGAAGCGGACGGTGACCTGATCGACCGGGCTTTGGAACGTCACCACGTTCTGGTCCGACAGCGAACGCAGTCGCATCCGAACCGAAGTCATCGGTTTCGGCGCCACCAGATAGACCTCGGAACGCGACGAGCCGCGGACCCAGACGCCCTCAGGATTCGGCTCCTGGGCGTGGAAGTTCTCTTTCGGCACGACCCACACCGCGCCGGTCCACCCTTTGAGGAAGTAGCCCGGGATCTTCTGGAGCAAGGTCAATTCCAAAGGCAGAGCCTGGAACGACGGCCGCCGCACGTGCGTTTGCAGGGTGGCCTCGGGCGCGATCTGGATCAGCGGCACGGCGACCACCGCGGCGGTCCAGAGCCCCCCGGCGGCGAACGGCAGCAGGAGGCTCTTGCGCACCCGGATCGCGCCGGGCAAAAGGGCGAAGACCGGATAGATACTCGCGAAGTATCGGTTTCCGACGAACCCCGCGCCGCCATGGTAGTTGTTCGGGCGGAGGATCAAGATCGCCAGGCAGTAGCCGACGATTCCTAGGAGCAGCAGGTGACGCGACCGGTCTTTCGGCCCAAAAGCGTAGAGCGCGAGCGCGAAGAGCGCGAACGGAAAGTAGGGCAACAGCCCGGTGTGGCGGCCGACCAGGAAGTATTCGAGGTCGCGGAAAAACATTCGCGGCGTGGTCTCGACCCCGAGACCAGACCAGGAACCGAAGGTGCTCCCCCGGTATTGCGCCCAGAGATCCTTGCGGCTCTCGATCGGATATTCGGATTCGAACGACCGGCGCTGGACGCCGCGGTACGGGCTCCATGCCCCGGTCGCGTGGTGTTGGAGCACCATCAGCCCCGCGAGCCCCAAGAGGGCCGGCAAGGCGAGGGCCAGGATCCCCTTCCACCGCTTTTGCCAGAGCAGGTCGAGACCGATCGGCGCGCCGAGCAGGATGGTCGGCTCTTTGGAGACATACGCCGCGGCGAGCAGTGCGCCGGCCAGACCCATCAGTAGGAGGTGACGCGAAGTCCAGCTCGCAATCCCGCGCAGATGGAGCCAGATCAACAGGGGGAAAAACAGGCAGGCCATGTTGAAGACTTCGGGCTGCATCCAAAAGACGTAGCAGAACGCCGCCGAGACGAAAAAGAAGCCGCCGAGGAAAATCCCCGCCGAGGTCGCCCGGCCGCTCCGCTCCGGCCGTTGCCAGAACCAGATCGCCCCCCACAGCATGGCGAGGAAGAGCGCCATATTGAACACCACGAGCCCCTGCACCCCGAACAGCGCGTAGAACGGCACGGCGGCGAGCGGGTAGACGTAGGGCTTACCGTAGTACATCGACTTGCCGCCGTCCCGGGTGAACAGGATGACGCCGTTCGGTCCCTGGTCCCACGCCTGGTAGGCGCGCAGCAGGTCGCGGTGGTCGTAGGCCAGATCGTGATCGTGCCAGAGGCTCTGGGTCATCATCACGTACGCCGGCTCGTCGCCGATCGGCCCGGGCGGAAAATGGACCTTGTACAAGCTCCACGACAGCCCGAGGAGGAGCACGGTGACACAAAGCAGAGCGGGAGAGCGGCGCATGGGACGGCGGGACGATATCAGTCCGCCCGGGAGGGCGCGAGGGATCGGAAAACCCTCGCTATAGTACCCGTCCCTGCCGGAACGGACGGCTCCCATGGCCCCTCGAGAGACCCAATCCCCGAAACACCCCCTGCGCCACCTGTGCGCCTCGGACCTGCGCGCGCTCGCCCAATTGGCGGCGGAGGGGACGGAGGGGATCACCGACATCGTCGAAGGGGTTCACCATTCGGTCTGGAGCCGGCTGGGCGCGCCGGTCGGCGAACCGGGACGAACCCGGGGCATCACCGGTTTCGTCTTCCGGAGCATCCGCGGCATCACGCGGGGGGTGGGCCGCGGGCTGGATCGCGGATTCGTCCGGCTACACCGTCGAACCGCCGCGAGCGACGAGACGAAGCCCTCGACGCCGGAGCGCGAGGCGGTCCTCGCGGCGCTCAACGGCGTGATGGGCGATCGCCTGGCCGCAAGCGGCAACGCGCTTGCGACCCCGATGACACTGCGCTTTCAGGGCAAGCCGCTCGATGGGCAGGCTTCACCTCTGGTGCCGGAGGCGACGGCGAAGGTTCTTGTCTTGATCCACGGTCTCTGCATGAACGACCTGCAGTGGCGCGCCCAGCACGAGGGGCAGATCATCGACCACGGCGAAACCCTCGCCGCGGAGCTCGGCTACACCCCGATCCATGTCCGCTACAACTCAGGCCGCCACATCTCACAGAACGGTCGCGACTTCTCCGCCCAGCTGGAGCGGCTGGTGGCCCACTGGCCCGTGCCGATCGAAGATCTCACCGTCCTCGCCCACAGCATGGGCGGCCTGGTGACCCGCAGCGCCTTCCACTATGCGCAACAGGATTCGCTACACTGGCCCGGCACTCTCAAGAACATCGTCTTCCTCGCAACACCCCACCACGGCGCGCCGCTCGAACGAGCCGGCAACTGGGTGGACGTTCTGCTGGGCCGCTACGCCGCCCCCTTCGCCAAGATCGGTCAACTACGTAGCGCCGGAATCACCGATCTGCGCTACAGCAACCTCCTCGACCAAGACTGGCAAGGCCAAGACCGCTTCGAACGAAAACCCGACAACCGCCAGATCGTGCCATTACCCGAAGGTGTCGCGTGCTACGCCATCGCCGCCACCACCGCGGCGGATCGGCAAGCGTTGTCCAACCGGCTGATCGGTGACGGCCTGGTGCTGGTCGAAAGCGCCCTGGGGCAGCATCCTGACGAACGGCGGAGCCTGGCGATTCCGGAGCGGAACCGGTGGATCGGCTACCGGATGAACCATCTGGCGCTGCTCAGCCGGGCGGAGGTGGGGCGGGTGGTGGCGGGGTGGTTGGCGTGATCGCGGGGCCTTCCGACCAACGGACCAAAGCCGGACGGAAAGGCCCTGAGAGTACGAAACCGAAACCGCGCTTAGTGCCCCGGAAGGGCTTCGTTCCAGACTTCGATCTGATCGAGGTAAATATGCCCTTTGGCGGCCCCCAACGCCCCGACGGCGCCAATCCGAACCTCCGAGATCGATTGGCCGTCGTTGTCGAGTCCGAGGTGTTTGGCCACCAGCACCCCATCCAGCCAGACCCGTAGGTAACCGGTTCCGACGTGGGCGGTCTTCGAGCGCTGCCAGTCGAGTTCGAGCACATGGGGCGCATCGGCGATCGCGACCGTGGTGCTTTTGGCCCCCCCCAGGTCGTCCCGCGTCTGGACTTGCAAGGCCAAGCCGCTGGCGATTCGCTTGAGCATCGTGGCGAACGGCCGCGGCACCGCGGGAGTTTGGATCCCGAGAGCGAGATTGAGGCTCATCCCGCTCCCCAAATCCACCTCATTGGGATCGAATCGAAACCGCAGACCGCGGCGATCGCTCGGGACCACTCCGACCAACTGCAACTGCCCGCCGACATTGCCTCCTTGATTCGTGAGGTTGACATCGAGCCCGATCTTACCGACCAGCCCGGCGGCTGAGAGAGGGGTCAGATTGGCCGCGTTGTAGAGGGTCCATGCCGAATCGATCACCCCGCCATCGAAGCCGTCGACCACGTCACAGTGAAAGCGCGCCTCCGCCGGAACCTGAAAGACGGCCAGATCGTCGAAGGAATGGAAGAGATCCGGGGCGAGCGGCGACGGGGTGGCCGGGACCTCGTGAAAGGTAAAAGTCGTGCTGGAGATCGTAGAGGTGCGCGCAAAGGAAGCGGGGGCGAAGGAAACCGGCGTTTCGATCGCCAGTTCCTGAATGCCATCGATCCACAGCGCCGCGCCGGTTCCCCGGCCGTCGGCGCTCGGCCAATGGACCAGCTCGAGGAGATGCGGCTCACGAGTGACCGACGCGATGGCGGTCGGTTCGGTGCCCTGGGGCAGGGTGGTTTCGGTCGAGAGACCGATCAGAACCACCTGCTCGAACTCTTTGACGAAGACCGAATGATCGCCCAGGCCGTCGCTGTTGCCCCGCGCTTGAAGGAATAGGTACCAGACCCCCTCCGGGCACCCCTGCTCACCGCAGGTGCCTCCGTGTATCCCGCCGCCGCCAGGCGGACGCCAGCTCGCGACGGCACCGCCGCCGGCGGTTGCGCCGTTGATGGTCTCCTCGCCCGCCGAGGTAACGGACGTCGAGCCGCCATACGGAGTACTGGTGAAGCGAAGCCCGTAATTGCCCGAGAGTTTGCCGAGCGGACTGATCGCGTCGGGGTCGAACGTGCCGAAATCCCAGTTCGGGTTTTCCGGATCTTCGAAGTCTTCCACCGAAATCACTTCCGGCCGCGTTGCGGCGACCCACTGCACGGTCTTCGGCAGCTCGGTGCGTCCGGGAGTCGAGATGAGAATGCTGTCGACACCGATGTCCCAAAAGCTCCGATCCGGGGCAAAAGCCAGGCGATCGCCCAAGTCGGTCACTACACCGTGCAGCGGGGCGGTCCACTGCACGTTGCCGAAGACCTGTGAGAGGCCCAGGTCCGACTTCGACAGATAGGCGACGTGCGCGCCGGGAAGGACCAACGGCCGAAGGGCCTCCGGAGGGCAGGCCGCCTGTACACCGGATGCGCCACCGAGCGCCCCGCCGAGGAGTAAGAGGACCGTTGCCAACTGATTTCTCATGATTCATACCTCCCATGACGTTCTCTACAACACCCGACTCGTCCGGAACGGCGGCGGGCGCTAGACTGCGAAGCGGCTGAAAGCTCAGGAAGGCCGCTCAATCCCTATGGCGACAAACCGGCAACGATGGCATCAGGTGCGCGCCCGCTTCGAGGAGCTGGTGGAACTGCCGACAATGAAGCGGTCGGCGGCGCGTGCCGCGCTCGCCGCGAGCGATCCGGATCTCGCCCGCGAAGTCGAAGCATTGCTCGGCTGGCACGTCGAAGCGGACCGGTTTTTGGACCAACCCCCCGCGCTGGCCGCGTCGTTCGCCACCGATCCGATCGCCGCGGACGCGCCGCTTCAGGCGTTGCCCGAGAACCTCGGACCCTACAAAATTCTCGGGCCTTTGGGGCAGGGCGGTATGGGTACCGTGTACCGCGCCGAGCGCGGCGACGACGTCTACCAGAAACCGGTGGCGATCAAGGTTCTCGAGGGACCGTACCAGCGCCCCGAGCTGGTGGCGCGTTTCCGCACGGAGCGGCAGATCCTCGCCCAGCTCGACCACCCGAACATCGCCACCCTGCTCGACGGCGGGACGACGCCGGCCGGGCAGCCGTACCTGGTGATGGAGCTGATCGAGGGCATTCCGATCGACCGCTATTGCGACGACCTGCGCCTGCCGGTGGAGGCCCGACTGCGTTTGCTGGGCAAAGTCGCCGCCGCGGTGCAGTACGCCCATCACCACCTGGTGGTCCATCGCGACCTCAAACCGGCGAACATCCTGGTCACGCCGGAGGGCGAACCCAAGCTGCTCGACTTCGGCATCGCGAAGATCCTGGAGCCGAGCGCGATTTCGCTCACCGTGCTCGCGACCGAGTTGGGGGTCGCCCCGCTCACCCCGGAGTACGCAAGTCCGGAGCAGATCACCGGCCGGCCGATCACCGCCGGCTCCGACGTCTATTCGCTCGGCGTATTGCTCTACGAGCTGCTCACCGGCCGCTCCCCCTACCGCCTGGGCATCCGCAGCGCCGGGTTGGAGCGGCTCGCCGAGGCGATCGTGCACGACGAGCCCGAGCGCCCTTCGGTCGCCGTGCTGCGGCCGCTCGAACCCGGCGCGCGCGGGGTCGGCCCGGACGAGGCGGCGGCCCGGCGATCGACCGAGCCGCGCCAGCTCTCCCGCCACCTCGCGGGCGATCTCGACACGGTGCTCGCCAAAGCGCTGACCAAAGAGCCCGAGCGGCGCTACGGCTCGGCCGAACAGCTCGCGGCGGACCTGGAAGCCCACTTGGACGGCCGGCCGGTCCAGGCGCGGCCGGACACTTTTTTCTATCGCAGCGGCAAGTTTCTGCGCCGCCATGCGTGGGCCTCGTCCGCGACCACGGCGGCGTTCTTGGTCCTCGCCTCGTTGGTCGCCATCCTCTGGCTCCAGCGCCTGGCCCTGCTGCGCCAGACCCACCGCGCGGAGACCGTCTCGACCTTCCTCACCCAGCTCTTCGCCTCCCCCGACCCGGCCCAGGCGCGGGGCGCGGCGCTCACCGCCCGCGAGCTGCTCGACCGCGGCGCCCGCGAGATCGAGCGCGAACTCGGCCGCGAGCCCGCGGCTCTGGGCGATCTGCTGCTGACGATCGGCCGCTCGTACAAGGGCCTCGGCCTCTACGCCCAGGCCGAGGCGGCGCTCGCTCGCGCCCTTACCGAGCGGCTTGCCTCCGAGGCGCCCAACAGCTCCGCGGTGGCCGACGTGCTCCAGGAGCTGGCCGAGACGCAGACCCTGGCGGGCGACTTCGCGGGCGCTGAAAAGCATCTGCGCGAAGCGGTCGCGATCCGCCGCCGGAATCCGCCGCCGGGCAAGTCCGCGGTCGAGGCCCTGGTGTCTCTGGCCCGCGCCCTGGAGCTGAAAGGCGAGCGCCAAGAGGCCGCCGATTTATTCGCCGAGGCGCTCGCCGCGGCGCGCGCTTTAAACGACAGTGAAACGATCGCCGGGGTGCTCCACCGCACCGCGATTTTCGATCGCCAGGACCACCGGCCCCAGCTCTCCGAGCAACGCTTTCGCGAAGCGCTCCTGTTGACCCGCGCAACCCTCGGGGCCGATCACCCGGACGTCGCGGTGCGAGAAAACGATTTCGGCCTGTTCCTCGTGGAGCAGGGGCGCTTCGCCGAAGCCGAAGCGGAACTCGACAAGGCGGAGACGATCGAGCGCCATCTGTACGGGGCGTCGCACCCGGATCTTGCGATCACGCTCAATAACCAGGCCCTGCTACGCCAACGTCAGGGGCGCGCCCAGGAAGCCGAGGCGCTCTTGCGCAACGCGCTCGCGGTACTCGACACGACGACGGCCGCCGAGCATCCGCTGCGCGCGACGGTCGGCCAGAACTTGGGGGATCTGCTGCTCGTCGCCGGGCGCCGGGACGAGGCCGAGACGCTCTACCGCCAGGCGCTGGAGCTGCGCCGCAAGGCACTGCCGCCCGGTCATCCGGACACCGCCGCGACGCTCAACAATTTGGCGCATTTGGTGTCTACCATGGCGCGCTGGGACGAGGCGAACGCCCTGCTCGAAGAGGCGCTCCGGACGAGCCGCAAGGCGCTCGGGCCGCGCCACCCCCAGGTGGCGCGAGTCCTCAACAATTTGGGCGAACTCGAGAGCCTACAGGGGCACCTCGCCAAAGCGCGCGACCACTATGCTCAAGCGCTCGACATCTCGCGCGCCAACCCGGCGACGCCGCCCCTCGACCTCGCCGCGGCGCTCAACAACCTGGGCTCGATCGAGATCGAGCTGGGCGACCTCGGCGGCGCGAAAACCCGCTTCCAAGAGGCGCTCACCGTGCTGGAATCCACCGTCGGCAAGGATCATTTAAATGTCGCCATGGTCCGCCTGTCGCTCGCCGAGGCAGAGCTTAAAGGCGGAGACCCGAAGGCCGCGACGCCGCTCGCGGAGAAGGCCCTCGCCGTGCTCGCGAAGAACCTGCCGGAAACCGACCCCTGGGTGCTCGCGGGCCACCGAACGCTCGGCACCTCGCTCTTGCGCGAAAGGCGCTTTACCGCGGCCGAGTCACATCTGGCACTCCTCGTACGTAAGACTTCAGTAGGATCGAAACCCCCGTCGCCGCGCGATCTCGGCCTGCTCGCCGAACTCTACAGCGCTTGGGGACGCCCGGTGGAGGCGGCACGCTATCGCGCCGCGGACGGATCGGGAGGCACGCCGTGATGATGGAATCGAGCGACGTCACCGCACTTTTGTTGGATTGGAACGAAGGGAGCCAGCAAGCGCTCGATCGACTGATGCCCCTAGTCGAAGACGAGCTGAAGCGAAGGGCGCGGCGCCACTTTCGATTCGAACGGCACGACCACACGCTGCAACCGACCGCTTTGGTCAACGAGCTGTATTTGAAGCTGCTCGACCGCCGCCAGGCGAGCTGGCAGAGCCGGGTCCATTTCTTCGCCTTCGCCTCGCGGGTGATGCGGCGCATCCTGGTCGATCACGCCCGCGGTCATGAGGCGGCCAAGCGCGGGGGCGGCGCGATGACCATCACGCTGGACGACAGCCTCGCGATGGTCGCCGGAGCGCAGGTCGACCTATTGGCTCTCGACCAGGCGCTCCACCGGCTCGCCGATCTCGACACCGACCAGGCACGAATCGTCGAGCTGCGTTTCTTCGGCGGCCTATCGATCCCCGAAACCGCCGCCGCGCTCGAAATCGGCGAAGCGACCGTCAACCGGCGCTGGGCGAGCGCCCGGGCCTGGTTGTACGGCCAGCTGAAACCGCTGGAGGCTTGACTAGCGCCCCCGCAATTCCGCCTTATCGACCACCATCTCGGTCAACTTCGCGGTGCGTGAGATCGTCCGGTGGATCGCCTGGAGCAGCGCGATCCGGTTCGCCCGGACGTCCGGGTCGGGATCCATCACCAGCACCTCGACGAAGAACTTGTCGAGCACCGGGGCTAGATCGGCGGTTTTGAGCAGCACCCGCTCGTAATCTCGCTCGGCCAGGGCTTCGACGATCTCGGCCCGCAGCTCGGAAAACGCGTCGAACAGCTCGCGCTCGGAAGGCTCCTTGAGGGCCGCCGAATCGAGATCGTGCTCGGCGGCGTCCTTGACAATGTTGGCGATCCGCTTGGCCGAGAGGACGACCGACAGGAAACGCTCCTCGCCGCGCACTTTTTTGAGCGCCGCGACCCGGGCCGCCAGATCGGGCAGGCTCACGGCCCCCGCGCCGAGCGCCGCTTCGATCTCGTCGTAGGCGTAGCCGGCGAGGCTCAGCAGGTGACGAATCCGGTCGTGGAGGAACGGCCGCAGAATTGTCTGCACCTCGTCGGCCGAGCGGCTGATCTTGTCGCCGTAGAGGCCAACCGCCTCTCTGGCAACCGCTTCGAGGTCGAGCGACAGCGATCCTTCCAGAGCAATCCGCACCACCCCCTGCGCTGCGCGACGCAAGCCGAACGGATCTTTCGAGCCGGTCGGGATCAACCCGAGGCCGAAGATACCGACCAGCGTGTCGATCCGGTCGGCGAGACCCGCGATCTGACCGACTCGCCCCCGCGGGATCGAATCTTCCGTCGAGGCCGGCTGATATTGATCGTAGATCGCCTGCCAGACCGCCTCCGGATGGCCGTCCTCGCGGGCGTAGATGCCGCCGACGATGCCTTGGAGCGTGGTGAACTCCTTGACCATCTCGGTCGTCAGATCCACTTTCAAAAGCTTGGCCGCCTCGGCCGCTTGCTCGATCTCGGCGGCGGCAAGGCCCAAGCGCTTGCCGATCCCCTCGGCGAGCTGGGCCAACCGCTCCGCTTTTTCGCCGTAGGTGCCGAGCCGTTCGTGGAAACCTAAACTGGCGAGCCGGCTCGCCTTCGGCGCGAGCTTGCCCTTGCGGTCTTCGCCGTAGAAGAACTTGGCATCGGCGAGTCGCGCGGCGACCACGTACTCGTTGCCCGACCGGACCCGGCCCAACGGGTCATCCGGCCGATCCATGACGGTCAGAAACGCCGGCATCAGTCCCTCCGGTCCCTCGACCGTGAGCGCGCTCTGATGATCGCGCAGGCTGGTGGCGAGCACTTCGGCGGGCAGCGAGAGAAACGCCGGATCGAACGCGCCGGACATCACGCCCGGGATCTCGCACAGCGCCGCCAGCTTGTCGAGCAGCGGATCGTCTTCGACCAGCTTGCCGCCGAGCGCGGTGGCCTCGGCCGTCATCGCCGCGTGCAACCGTTCGCGCCGCACGGCGTGCCGCACCTCCAGCCCCAACGCCGTGAGTTTCGCCCGGTAATCGGCGGCGCCGGTCACCGAAAAGCGAGCCGGCGAGAGGATCGGATGGCCGATCGTCGAATCGCCCGCCGCGACGTCGAAGAAGGTCATCGGCACGACCTCTCCATCGAGCAGGGCGAGCATTCCTTGGACCGGCCGGACCCACGGGCCATCCCCGGCGCCCCAACGCATCGTCTTCGGCCAGGAGATTCCGGCGAGAATCCGCGGGATCAGCTCGGAGAGAATCTCGCGCGTCGCCCGCCCGTCGGTGTGCTGCTTGGCCGCCAGGTACTCCCCTTTCTCGGTCGCGATCCGGGTCAGTTCTTCGGGCGCCACGCCGCAGCGCTTGGCAAAGCCGAGCAGGGCGGGCGTGGGCTCCCCCTTCGCGTCGTAGGCGGCGCGCACGGGCGGTCCGAGCACCTGCTCTTCCCGGTCCGCCTCGCGCTCGGGCAGCCCCGAAAGAATCAACACCAGCCGCCGCGGCGTATAGCCGGTCTCCACCTCGCGCGGGCCGACGCCGCGCGCCATCAGGTCCTCGAACACGCGGGTCGCCAGCTCCCGCATGCCCGGTTCGAGCATCCGCGCGGGAATCTCTTCGCTGCGCACTTCGAGCAGGAATTCGCCTTTCGGGTTTTCGGTCGCCGTCTGGTTCTCCGCCATCTCCGCCATGATCAGGCCTCCTTCCCGGGGGCCGTGGGCGCCCCGGAGGACATCGCGCCGATCGTGCCGCGCAGCAGCGGAAAGCCCAGCCGCTCGCGGCTCTCGACATAACCCCGGGCGCAGGCGCAGGCCAGATCGCGCACCCGCTTCATCAACGCCACCCGCTCGGTGACCGAAACGGCCCCGCGGGCGTCGAGGACGTTGAAGGCGTGGGAGCATTTGAGGGCGCATTCGTAGGCCGGCAGGACGAGCCCCGCCTCCAGGCAGCGCTTCGCCTCGCGCTCCTGGCCGTCAAAAATCACTTGCAGGAAATCCACGTCGGCGATCTCGAAGTAGTACTTGGACAGCTCGTACTCCTCCTGATGGCGGACCTCGCCGTAGTCGACGCCGCCCGGCACCCAGCCGATGTCGTAGATGCTCCGCGCCTGGGCGAGGAACATGGTCAGCCGTTCGAGGCCGTAGGTCAGTTCGGCGCTGATCGGTTGGAGTTCCAGTCCACCCGCCTGCTGGAAATAGGTGAACTGGGTGATTTCCATGCCGTCGAGCATCACCTGCCAGCCGAGCCCCCAGGCACCGAGGGTCGGCGCTTCCCAGTTGTCTTCCTCAAAGCGCAGATCGTGCATCGAAAGGTCGAGCCCGATCGCCTCCAGGCTCTGGACGTACAGGCTTTGCACGTCCTTCGGCGCGGGCTTCAAAATCACCTGGTACTGCTGGTGCTTGCCCAGGCGAAACGGGTTGTCGCCATAACGGCCGTCGGCCGGCCGGCGTGAAGGCTGCACGTAGGCCACCTTCCACGGCTCGGGGCCGAGAACGCGCAGGAACGTGTCGGGATGCATGGTGCCGGCGCCGACTTCCAGGTCGAGCGGCTGCTGGATCACACAGCCCTGCTCGGCCCAGAAGCTCTGCAACCGGAGGATCAATTCTTGAAGCGTCTGCACGGACAGGCCTCTCTCGCGGGTCTTCTTCGAGCCCCTCGGGTCGGGTGGAAGGTCGAATCGAACGGGAGCGCCGGCTCCTCAGGAGTCCGGAGCGGAACCGGCATTCTCTCGCGAAGGCCGGGCGGGGGGAAGGGTCGGTGGCTCAGGCCGAAATCGGCATCAAGTGAAAGACTTTCCCAATCCGACTCGCAGAGCCGAGATCACCTCGGCGAAGAGCCTCTCGCACCTGGTCGAGCTTTTCGACCTCGCCGAGCGTCAGATACGGCCCCCACCCTTCCTCCGAACCGACAAGCTCGACCTCGACCTCGGCGACATAGTCGCCTTCGTGAACCAGCTTCTTTCTCGAATTCACCATCAGATCCTCCTGCACCTGAAATCGGCGCTCCACTTAACGGGATCCGGCCGATAGGCGGTCACGAGGACCGCCGGACTTGTCCCACCCCTGGGAATTCCCCAAACGGCGTGAAGC
>JBBRUC010000032.1:0-38000 GCA_038248205.1 Thermoanaerobaculia bacterium | reverse complement strand
CCAATAGAACTGGGTGCGCGAGGAGCGAGTGTTACCCGCGCCGCCGACCCCCGGAGTCGAGCAGTTGCTGCCCGACGACGTACCGAACGCAAGATCGCCGGTGGTCGAATTCGCGGTGAGCGAGATCGAGCCGCAGGTGTCGAGCGAGCGAACGTACTGGCCGTTTAGCGCGGAGGTGGTGGTCGAGCCGGTGAAGTTGTAAACGCCGGCCGAGTTGGCGAAGCCGCCGGTCGAGATGTTGGTGAACGGCAGCGCCCGGACGGTTTCCGTGCCCGGGGTCAAGATCACGCCGCCGGTCGCCTGCGCGTAGTCGTTTACGTCCCTAAGCTCCAGCAGTTCGCCGGTCGCGCCATCGACCCGGGCACGCCAGGTACCCAAGACGCCGTCGCGGCGGAACTTGACTTCCCACACGCCCACCAGATCGTAGCCCTTGCCGAAGCCGAAGCCTTCGGCGAAGCGGTCGTTGCGAACCGCCGCAGGGATCAGCCGGTAGGAGCCGGCGTCCAAAACGCTGTCGGCGGCCGGATCGATGCCGCCGACCCGATCGGAGACGATCTTGAACGCGGTCGTGCTGTCGACCGCGAGCTTGGGAACGGCGACGCCCGGCGGCGGCAGGTTTTCGAGACCGAATTGAATCAGGTTGCCATGGTTGACGCGGAAGACGACGCGGGCGCCGTCGATCGGCAATCCGGCCCGGGTAACGTCGAAGTCGACGAACCAGAGGTAATCGGCCGGCTGCCCCGAGCGTCCCTGGTTGAGCACCAGGCTCTTCGCCTCGAGCCCGAGGAGGGTGGCGTTGGCGCTGACGAAATTGCGCGCGATGGTTTCGAGGGTCGAGAGGTCCGGAACGGACCGGCCGCCGAGAGCGGCGGCGATGTCGGCACGGGACAGGTTGTTGCCGCGGCCGGGAACCCAGGGGATTCCCGCCCCTTCGGCCGATTCGATCAAGCCGCTACGGCTGTCGATATATGCGCTCCAAGGGCCGTGTGTCGCTTGGAAACTGGCCCAGGCGGAGGCCACACCGGAAGGCAGGATGCCGAAGACGTTGTCGATCGGGTCGAGGGCGGCGCCGGGCTGGAACTTCTCGTTCGTCACCGAGAGCGCACTGAAGGAGTCATTGCCGTCCTTGATGATCTGGGCGGACGCGGTGCCAGGTAGGGCTGCCGCGAAAGCGGCGGCGAAAAGGGTGGCTGCCGCGATACGACGCGCATGAGCATGCATAAGGTTCCCCCCTCCCTTGGGGGCTGGTCTCTAAATGGGGAGTTGAAAGTCCCGGACTGAGCCGGACGAAGACGCACGAATGCACCTCCGGCGCAGGGGGGACCACGACATCTGGAGACGCCAGGGCTGGCGTGAGCGCTCGGCAACGCGACAATCTCCCAAGGGTTGGAAAAACAGGTTTCCTACCAGAGAGAGTGTTCGGCGAGGGGCAATCCGGTACAAAAATTTGAATGGAGTTTTGGGCGGGGACGAAAAAGGCCTCCTTCCCGCTTGGGAAGGAGGCCCGGATACGACGGACTGACGGTACTAAGAGGTACGGCGTTACGGCGTGCAGGCCTGGACGGTGACGTTGTCCAGGAACCAGCCGTCGCCGGTCACCGAACAGTCGGTGATCGACGTGAACGCGATCCGCACGCTTTGGCCGGCGCAGCCGCCCGAGCCGCCGGTGGCCGCGTTGCAGGCCGCGTCGAGATCGACGGTGGTCGTGGAGAACGCCGTCGAAGTGCCGGTCCAAACGCTCGCTCCCGCGGCGCCGGACGGAGCGCAGCCGGCTGCGATCGTGCCGGTGTAGCCGTTGGTGAGGATCGCCGAGGCCGGAACGTAGGTGTAGTTCGCGCCGTCGACGGAGACCGCGAGCGTGCCACCGTCATAGCCCGACTCGAACGCCCGGCGATGGCCGAACGACAGGCGGGCGGTGTTGGAACCGGCCGGAACCGCGATGCCGCCTGCGCCGTTCGGCTGGGCGTAGTTGAAGTTGTTGCTCGCGTAGTTGGCGGTGCAGCTCGTGCCGCCGAAACGGAAGATCTTCGTTCCGCCCTGCGCCGTGCAGGTTTGAATGCCGCGCCAGCTGGTGGTCGAGCCGCCCGAAACGAACGTGCCCTTGGTCCAGTTGGAGAGGCCGGTGCCGCTCTCGAAGGTGTTCGAGTACAGCGTGCTCGTCGTGCAGCCCGAGCAGGCGCTGGTGGTGGTGGATGCTTGGGCGGAGTTACCCGAAGCGCAAGTCGGCGCGTTGGTCGCCTGGACCACGTAGTAGAACGCGGTGTTGCAGGAGAGGCCCGTATCGTTGAACGACGTGGTGGTCGAGGTGCCGACCTGGGTGTACGGGCCGCCCGAGGACGTGCCGCGGAGGATGTTGTAGCCTGTGGCGCCGGAGACGGCGCTCCAGGAAACGGTGGCGGTGGTCTGGCCCGTCGCCGTAGCCGAGACGCCGGTCGGGGCGGAGGGCGGCGTGCAGGGCGCCGAAACCGGGGTGACCGACTGGCAGGTGGCCGGAGCGCCGCCGCAGGCTTCCGTGCCCGTCGGATGCGCGAGCACCTGGTAGTAGTAGGTGAAGCCGTTGGCCACCACGTTGTCGGCGTAGGAGGTGCCGGAAACGTCGTTGGCGACCTTGGTGAAGCCGGCGTTGCAGCCCGACTCGTTGCGGAACACGTCATAGACCACGCCCGCGCCCGAGTTGGTCCAAGAGACCGAAGCCGAGTTGTTGCCCGCGGTGAGCGTCATCGTGGGCGTCGAGGGCGGCGTGCAGCCGTTGAACGTGGTGCTTGCCCCGGCGTCCGTGGTGCAGGCGATCAAGTGGCGGTTGAACGCGGCGTAAAGCGCGGCGCCGTGCGGGGTGCCGTTGGCCAGGTTGCCGTCATCGTCGTCCGCGGCGCGCATGGTCTTCCACCAGGAGCCGGCGTTGCAGCCGTTCGAAGTGAAGGTGCCGGTCTTGGTGCAGGAGAACGAGCTGGTAGCCGTCGAGCGCGATAGGTACCAGAGCCGGGAGAGGGTGGTCCAGGCCGGTCCCAAGCCCGGGCCCGGCAGATCGCGGTTGGCGAAGTCCCAGATCGCTTGGGAGGGAACATAGGACTCGCAATGGACTTCCTTGCCGCACGGGCCGGAGCCGGCGCTGCAACGGACCTGGGTGAAGTTGGCGACCGTCGCCGGGGTGTTGGAAGCGTGCTTGGCATAGTCGACGTCGCGGACGCCCGTGCAGGAGGTGCAGGCGTCGCCGTAGCCGCCGCAGTTGGAGCTCAAGAAGCCGGCTCCGATGCAGGAGGCGTGGAGAGCGATGACCGCGGTGGTGTCGCCGTACGCCTCGCCGGTGCCGCCTTCGGGGGCCGTGCCCGTGCCGTCGTTCTGGTCGATGCCGTGGCCGAACTCATGGAGCGAAACGCCGGAGATCTGGCCGGTGTTGTTGCAACCGCCGCCGGATTTGAAGAAGTTGAGCGAGGAGCCGTTCCAATAGGCGTTGCAGGTCTGGTTCAGGTTGACGTTGACCAGTAGCTGCGCGTTCAGCCAGGTATTGGACGGCAGCCAGCCCTTGGCCACTTCCTTAATCCGGTTGACCTGGTAGAACTGCTCGCGGGAGGAGTGGGTATTACCCGCGCCGCCGACTCCCGGCGTGGTGCAGTCGGTGCCGCCGGAGGTGCCGAAAGCGAGGTCGCCCGAGCCATTGACGCCGAGCGAGATCGAGCCGCAGGTGTCGGTGATGCGCACGTACTGGCCCTGCAGCGAAGAGGTCGGGCTGCCGCCGGCAAAGACGCCGCCGGAGTTGGTGTAGCCGCCGGTCGACAGGTTCGTGAACGGCATCGGCCGTACGATCTCGGGACCGGTGGTCGGCGAGTCCTCATAGATGCCGCCGGTCGCCTGCGCATACTCGTTCGCGTCGGCGAATTCGATGATCTCGCCGGTCGCGGCGTCGATCCGCGCGCGCCAGGTGCCCATCACGCCTTCGCGGTGGAAGGAGAACTGGTAAAAGTTGGTGAGCTCATAACCCTTGCCCACCGGGGCGTCGGAGACCACGGTCGGCATCAGGTGCAGCGTGCCGTTCTCGATGATCGTGTCGGTGAGGGGCGAGAGGCCGCCGACGTAGCTCGCGAGGTTCGCGAGCGCCTGCTTGTAGGTGACCTTGACCTGGGGCACGGCGACGCCCGCCGGCGGCAGGTTCTCGGTTCCCCACTGGATCAGGTTGCCATGGTTGACGCGGAAGACGACGCGCGCATTCTCGATCGGAATGCCGGCGCGAACGACGTCGAAATCGACGAACCACAGGTAGTCGGCGGGTGCGCCGGAACGCCCTGAGCTCAGAACCAGGGAAGAGGGGTCGACGCCGATCAGCTTGGCGTTGTCGGCCACGAACTGGCGCGCAATCGCTTCGAGCACGGAGAGATCCGCTTTCGAGCGAGCACCGAGGTACGAGGCGATGTCGGATCGGGTGAGCTGGTTGCCGCGCCCCGGGACCCAGGGGATGCCGGCGCCGTCGGCCGAAGCGATCAGGCCGCTGTGGCTGTCGATCGAGGCGGTCCACTCGCCGTAGCTGGCGCGAAACTGGTTCCAGCCGTTGTTGATCGCCGGAGCCAACGCCGAGGACAATACATCGATCGAGTCGATCCCACTACCGAGGCTCAAGCGCTCGCTGCGAACCGAGAGAGCATCCAGCGATTCGGTCTTTCCCTTGACCATCTGAGCGGCCGCGGTGCCGGGCAGGACGGCCGAAAATCCGGCCGCAAGTAGCGCGACTGCCGCAAGACGACGCACATTGACTTTCATAGAGCGTACCCCCTCCCTGGGGGTGTTGTGTTCTTACTGCGTTGTTTGTCTGACATGGTGAAACAGCGTGAAACGGCTAAAGTTCTCCCCTGCGGGTCGGTAGACCTCGCGGCCAGATACTGCGTTCGAACTCGACATCTGAGAAGGTGGGCAAGCAGCCGTGATCCTCAGGAGGATGTGGTCTGTCATTCGTAGTGCTTCTAGGTGGAGAAAAGGGTACAACTTTCGATCTAGAAATCTTGGGAGGGAGAAACGGTGCCTCCTCTGGACAAAAAAGGCCCCCCCCGAGTTGGGAGGAGGCCCCATCGATTGGCACGCCGATCCGGGGGACGGCCTACTTAACGAAGGTCCAACTCCCATGAATTGAGCGTTCCGACGTCGATCGCCGCGAGATCGCGCACCCGAATTTTCCAGGCGCCGTTCGTGGCCTTGCCGGTGAACGCCGAGAGCGACTGTGCCGGAGTCGTCAGGTCGGCGTAAACGGTGTTGAGGTTATCGGTCGAGCCGCCGGTCCGATTGTGCAGCAGGACCGTGGTGTTGTCCGGAGCGATCAGGGCGACCTCCAGGTCTCCCTGATAGGTGTGGGTGATCGAAACCTTGACCGAGAGGCTGCTCACCGTGCCGGTCGCCGCTACGTTGATCGTGCTGGTGATACCGGTTGAGTTGTTGTCCGGAATCGCGGTGCCCGGTGCGATCGTCGAGTAGCCGTTGAAGGTGACGCTCCAGCTGTTGAGCGTCCCGACGTCGATCGAGGCGAGATCGCGCACCTTCAGCTTCCAGGCCCCGGCGGTGTTTTTGCCGGTGAACGCCGTAAGCGACTGTGCGGCGGCGGTGGTGATGCTGTAGGTCGTGTTGATGTTGTCGGCCGAGCCTCCGGTTCGGTTGTGCAGAAGAACCGTGGTGTTGTCCGGGGCGATCAGCGAGACTTCGAGATCTCCCTGGTAGGTGTGGGTAATGCCGACCGTGACGCTCACGCTGGTGATCGTCTGGGAATTGGCGACGTTGATCGTGCTGGTGATGCCGGTCGAGTTGTTGTCCGGAATCGCGGTCCCGGGAGAGGTCGAGAAGGTCAGCACCTGGTTGCCGCCTACCGGGCAGGCATTGGTGGTCGTGGTGGCTTGCGCGGAATTACCCGAGGCGCAGGTGCCGTTCGAGGCCTGGACTACGTAGTAGTACGGGGTATTGCAAGTGAGGCCGGTGTCCGCAAACGACGTGGTTCCTGACGTGCCGATCAGGGTGAAAGGGCCGCCCGACGTGGTGCCGCGGAGGATGTTGTAGCCGGTGGCGCCGGCCGAAGCGCTCCACGATACGGTGGCGGTGGTCAGGCCGGTTGCCGTGGCATTGACCCCCGTAGGTGCCGACGGCGGCGTGCAGGGCGCCGAAGCCGGAGTGACCGACAGGCAGGTGGACGGGGCGCCCGCGCACGCCTCGGTGCCGGACGGATGAGCGGTGACCTGGTAGTAGTAGGTAAAGCCGTTCGCCACGACGCTATCGGCGTACGAGGTGCCGGACACGTCGTTGGCCACCTTGGTGAAGCCGGCGTTGCAGCCGGTTTCGTTCCGGAACACGTCGTAGACGATGCCCGCGCCCGAGTTGCTCCAAGAAACGGTTGCCGAGTTGCTGCCCGGCGTGAGCGCCATCGTCGGAGTCGTGGGCGAGGTGCAGCCGCGGAACGTGGTGCTGGCGCCCGCGTCGGTGGTGCAGGCGATCAGGTGACGGTTGAACGCCGCGAAGAGCGCGCCGCCGTGAGGGGTACCGTTGGCCAGGTTGCCGTCATCGTCGTCCACGGCGCGCATCGTTTTCCACCAGGAGCCGGCGTTGCAGCCGTTGCTGGTGAAAGTACCGCCGGTAGTGCAGGAAAACGAACTCGTGGCCGTCGAGCGCGACAGATACCAGAGCCGGTCAAGCGTAGTCCAGGCGGGTCCCAGGCCGGGTCCGGGCAGGTCGCGGTTCGCGAAATCCCAAATCGCCTCGGACGGAATGTACGACTCGCAGTGGACCTCACGGCCGCACGGACCGGAGCCGCCGCCGCAACGGACCTGGGTGAAGTTGGCAACTGTCGCCGGGGTGTTGGAAACGTGCTTGGCATAGTCGACGTCGCGAACGCCGGTGCAGGAGGTGCAGGCGTCGCCGTAGCCGCCGCAGTTGGACGAGAGAAAGCCGGGTCCGATGCAGGAGGCATGCAGCGCGATCACCGCCGTCGTGTCGCCGTAGGCTTCGCCGGTGCCTCCTTCGGGCGCGGTGCCGGTGCCGTCGTTGCGGTCGATTCCGTGTCCGAACTCATGAAGCGACACGCCCGCGAGTTCGCCCGTGTTGTTGCAGCCGCCGCCCGAGCGGAAGAAGTTGAGCGAGCTGCCGTTCCAGTACGCGTTGCAGGTCTGGTTGAGGTTGACGTTGACCAGCAACTGCTGACTGAGCCAGGTGTTGGCGGGGAGCCAGCCGCGGGCCACTTCCTTGATCCGGTTGACCTGGTAGAACTGCTCGCGCGAGGAGTGGGTGTTGCCCGCTCCGCCGACCCCCGGTGTCGTGCAATTGGTGCCCCCGGAGGTGCCGAACGCGAGGTCGCCCGAGCCGTTCGTTCCGAGCGAGATCGAGCCGCAGGTATCGGTGATGCGCACATACTGGCCCTGCAGCGAAGAGGTTGGGCTGCCGCCGGCAAAGACGCCGCCGGAGTTGGTGAAGCCGCCGGTCGACAGGTTGGTGAACGGCATCGGCCGGACGATCTCCGCGCCGGTGGTGGGGGAGTTCTGATAGATGCCGCCGCTCGCCTGGGCATACTCGTTAACGTCGGCAAATTCCAGGATCTCGCCAGACCCGGCGTCGATTCGGGCGCGCCAGGTGCCGAGCACGCCGTCGCGGTGGAACGAGAACTGATAGACGTTGCTCAGCTCGTACCCCTGGCCGAATTTTCCGTCGACCTTGGCGGTCGGCAGCAGATGGAGCGTGCCGTTCTCCAGCACCTTGTCGGTGAGCGGCGAGAACCCTCCGACATAGCTCGACAGAATCGTCAACGCGGCCTTTGCGCTCACTTTGATGGGAGGCACGGCAACATCGGCAGGCGGCAGGTACTCGGTGCCCCACTGGACCAAGTTACCGTGGTTGACCCGAAAGACGACGCGCGAGCCTTCGACCGGAATGCCGCCGCGCGTGACGTCGAAGTCGACGAACCACAGGTAATCCGCCGGTTGGCCGGAGCGCCCGGTATTGAGCCGGAGGGTGGCGGGGTCGACACCGATCAGCGAGGTGTTGTCGGCGACGAACTGGCGGGCAATCGCTTCGAGCACCGAGAGGTCGGGTTTGGACCGGTCGCCGAGGTACCGGGCGATCTCGGAGCGGACCAGCCGGTTGCCTCTCCCCGGAACCCAGGGGATACCCGCGCCATCGGCCGATCCGATCAGGCCGTTGCGGCTGTCGATCGAGGCGGTCCATTCGCCGTAGCGGCCGAGGAAGTCGGTCCAGCTCCGGTTGATGACCGGCGTGAGCGCGCTCGACAGCGCGTCGATCGAGTCGATCGAACCGCTGACGTTCAGGCGCTCGCTGCGAACGGTGAGGGCATCGAGTGCCTCGTTCGGTTCCTTGGCTTTCTGAGCGCCGGCCGTGCCGGGTAGAAGGGTCGAGAATCCGGCCGCGAAAAGGGTGGCTGTCACGAGACGACGCACGTTGACATTCATAGCGCTTCCCCCTCCCTGGGGGTGTTCTGCATTGATGTGGCGTTGGCGTTTCGTGCTCCGAGGAGCCGAGGTGAATGCCGGCTAAAAGACGGTCCGGCGGGCCACGCGACCGCCGGGCGGAGGGCGGGATCAGGAGGCTGTGCAAGCGATGGAATCCTCTATGACGAAGTGCGTCTGCATACTCTGGTGCGTAGACATGCGCAAATGGGTACAGGGTTGGGTAGTGTCCTAGTTTGAATTTGCTCGGCTCCAACGTGAGCGCGCCTTCAGGCACTGCCAATCGCCTTCGCAATTCAAACTTCGGACCCCAAAGAAAAAGGGCCTCCCCCTCGAAAGGGAGAGGCCCGGTTACCGCCTCGGATGCTGCGATCGAAAACCCCGGTTTACATTTTTCTCTGGGGCTTTTCGGTCGAAACGAACCCGCGCATGCCTATCGCAGGTCGAGTGCCCACGAGGTGAAGGTCCCGATGTCGGTCGAGGCGAGGTCGCGGACGCGCAGTTTCCAGGCGCCGTTGGTCGCTTTGCCGGTGAACGCCGAGAGCGCTTGGGCCGGGGCGGTCAGGTCGGAATAGACCGTCGAGATGTTGTCCGTGCCGGCTCCGGTGCGGTTGTGCAGCAGCACCGTCGTATTGTCCGGACCGATCAGGGCCACTTCGAGGTCGCCCTGGTAGGTGTGGGTGATGGCGACGCGCACCGAGAGGCTGGTGACCGTGCCGGTGGCCGCGACGTTGATCGTCGAGGTGACGCCGGTCGTATTGTTGTCCGGAATCGCCAAGCCGGCGGTCGCCGTCGAGTAGCCGTTGAAGGTGATCTTCCAGGAGTTGAACGTGCCGGTGTCGGTCGAGGCGAGGTCGCGGACCCGCAGCTTCCAGGCGCCCGAGGTGTTCTTGCCGGTAAACGCGGTGAGCGCCTGGTTCGGGACGGTCACGATGGCGTAGGTCGTGTTGATGTTGTCGGTGCCGGCGCCGGTGCGGTTGTGGAGTAGCACCGTCGTGGTGTCGGGACCGATCAACGCGACTTCGAGATCGCCCTGATAGGTATGAGTGATCCCCACCGTGACGCTCACGCTGGTGATCGTCTGCGAGGCCGCGACGTTGATCGTCGAGGTGACGCCGGTCGTGTTGTTGTCCGGAATCGCGAGCGCGGGAGTGGCCGAAGCGGTGACGACCGCGTTGCTGCCGCCGGAGCAGGCACTGGTGGTGGCCGTCGCCTGGGCTGAGTTGCCCGAAGCGCAGGTGCCGTTCGACGCCTGGACGACGTAGTAATAGGTCGTACCGCAGGTGAGCCCGGTGTTGGAGAACGAGGTCGTGGCCGAGGTTCCAACGGAGCTGTACGGTCCGCCGCTGGTGGTCGAGCGCAGGACGTTGTACGAGGTGGCGCCGGACGACGCGCTCCACGAGACGTTCACCTGGGTTTGGGAAGCGGCGGTGGCGGAGACGCCGGTCGGCGCGGCCGGCGGCGTGCAGGTGGTCGCCGCCGGGGTCACGGACTGGCAGGTGGCCGGGGCGGCGCCGCAGGCCTCGTTGCCGTAAGGTTGGGCGACCACCTGGTATTAGTAGGGGGTGCCGTTGGCGACCGCCGAATCGGCGAACGACGTGCTGCCGGTGTCGTTGGTGACCTTGACGAAGCCGGCGTTGCAGCCGGATTCGTTCCGATAGACGTCATAGACGACGCCCGCGCCGCTCGACGTCCACGACACGGTGGCCGAGTTGCTGCCCGGGGTTAGCGTCATCGTGGGTTTTGAAGGCGGGGTGCAGCCGGCGAACGTCGTGCTCGCGCCAGTGTCGGTCGTGCAGGCGATGCCGTGGCGGTTGAACGCGGCATAGAGCGCACCGCCATGGGGGGTGCCGTCGTTCAGGTTGCCGTTGTCGTCGTCCACCGCGCGCATCACCTTCCACATCGAGCCGGTGTTGCAGCCGTTGCTGGTCCAGGTGGTGCCGCTCGTGTTGCAGGTGAACCCCTGGGTGCCGGTCGAGCGCGACAGGTACCAGAGCCGATCGGTGATCGTCCACGCCGACCCGGTGCCGGGGCTCGGCAAGTCGCGGTTGGCGAAATCCCAGAGCGATTCCGAGGTGATCAGCGACTCGCAATGCCCCTCGCGCTTGTTCGCCGTCGAACCGCGCGAGATCGCGTCCTTGCCGCAGGGGCCGACGTAGTTCGGGTTGTTCGCCGAGGGCTGCGGGCAGGTGGTCTGGGTGAAGTTCGCCACCGTCGAGGCGGTGTTCCGCGAGTGCTTCGCCCAATCGATGTCGCGAACGCCCGTGCAGCTGCTGCAGGCATTGCCGTAGCCGCCGCAGTTGCTGGTCAGAAAGCCCGGGCCGACGCACGATTGGTGGAGCGCCAGCGCGGCGGTGAAGTCGCCGATCGTCTCGCCCGTACCGTTGTCCGGCGAAGAGCCGTTGCCGTCGTTGTTGTCGAGGCCGTGGCCGTACTCGTGGATCGACACGCCCGGGATCTGTCCGGTGTTGCCGCACGGCGAGGAGGCCTTGAAGAAGTTGACCTTGGTGCCGTCCCAATAGGCGTTGCAGGTCGCCACCTGGTTCACGTCCGCCACCAGCTTGGCGTTCAGCCAGGTGTTGCTCGGCAGCCAGCCGCGACCGACTTCTTTGATCCGGTTCAACCAGTAGAACTGGGTGCGCGCCGAGCGGGTGTTGCCCGCGCCGCCGGAGCCGGGGGTGGTGCAGTCGGTGCCCGAAGCGGAGCTGCCGAACGGGATGTCTCCCGAGCCATTGCTCGCCGCCGAAATCGAGCCGCAGCGATCGGTGATCGTCACATACTGGCCGGCCAGGCTGCTGGTGGTGGCCGACGTGAAGTTGTACAAACCGCCCGAGTTGGCGTAAACGCCGGCAGCGACGTTGGTGAAGGGCATCGCGCGCACCGTATCGGCGAGCGAGGGAAGCGACAGGATGACGCCGCCGTTGGCCTGCGCGTAGTCGTTGACGTCGTAGAGTTCCAGCAACTCGCCCGAGGTCGCATCGACCCGTGCGCGCCAGGTGCCTTGGGCTCCTTCGCGATGGAACTTCACTTCCCACACCGAGGCCAGGCCGTAACCTTTGGCGAACTCGAACCCGTCGGCGAAGCGGCTGTCGCGCTCAGCGGTCGGCAGCAGGTGGAGCGATCCGGCGTCGAGGATCCGGTCCTGGCCGCGGACGATTCCGCCGACATAGTTGGCGACCGTGGCGAACGCCTGCTCTTTGGTGATCGCGACCGCGGGCATCTTGAGGCCGGCCGGCGGCACGTTCTCCAGGCCGAACTGGATCAGGTTGCCGTGGTTGACGCGGAAGACGACCCGCGCTCCCTCGACCGGAATGCCTGCGCGGGTGACGTCGAAATCGACGAACCAGAGGTAATCGGCCATCTTGCCCGAGCGGCCGGTGTTCAACGTCAGATCTTTGGCGGAGAGGCCCAAGAGGGAGGAGTTGCCGTCGACGAAACGGCGGGCGATGCTTTCGAGGACCGACAGATCCGGAGCGCTCTTCGCTCCGAGGACGCCTTGCAGGTCGGCGAGGGTCAAGCGGTTGCCGCGACCCGGAATCCAGGCGATGCCCGTGCCTTCCGCCGATTCGATGCGCCCGCTACGGCTGTCGATCTGGGCGTTCCAGGCGCCATGCTCGACCGCGAACGACGCCCACGCTGCGTCGAGGTTGGAGGCGATATTGCCGCGGACGGAATCGATCTCTTCGAGCGTAGGGCTCGGGTGGAGCTTGTCGCTGACCAGCGATAAGCTCGCAAGGGTGCTCCCTTCGTGCTGCTGCATGATTTGAGCGGCTGCGGTGCCGGGCAGGACGGCCGAAAAACCGGCCGTCAGGAGAGCGGCTGCCGCGAAGCGGCGCACAATATCGTTCATGGACTTGTCCCCCTCCTTGGGGGGGTAATGAGTAGGTTGGTACGGTTAGGGACAAGAGGAAAAACGGACCTGCGGCACACCGAGATGCACTCGGGGGACCCCGCGATACGGCGTCTATAGGGGCGCTATACTGCCGCGCCACGGCGACCTTCGAGAATGCGAGCCTCAAGATGAGAAACCCCTGTCAGGAAAGAGCTTCTACCGCTGCAGGCCCCGGCGAACGCCGAGACCACGCCGTACATCGTCACGTCGGATTTGCTGCCGGTGCCGTGCTGCTTGCGGTCGCCGTCGGCTGGGGTGTCAGGGCGTTGGCTTTCGAGGAGAAAGCCGTGCGGGAGAACTCATCCTCCGTCGTACGCCGTGAAGCTCGAGACCCGGACCGCAAGAATCGAAATCTGGTTTTACTGACCCTGGATACTACACGAGCCGATCATCTTGGCAAGTGGGGAAATTCATTCGCCCACACCCCCAATCTGGATGCCCTGGCCGACCGGGGTGTGCGCTTTGCCCATTGCGATACCGCGGCCCCTATCACCCTGCCCAGCCATTCGACGATCCTCACCGGTCTCTACCCGCCGCGCCACGGTGTGCGCGACAACGGCACGTTCCGCTTGGACGACAAGTTCGACACCCTCGCCGAGCGGCTGCGTGGCGCCGGCTACGACACTGCGGCGGTCGTCTCGGCGATCGTGCTCGCGCGACGCCACGGTCTCGACCAAGGGTTCCGAACCTACGACGACGATCTCGAATCGGGCTACGCCACCGGCACCGAGGTGGAGGAACGGGCGGCCGACAAAACGACCGCGGCGGCTATTTCG
Source organism: Thermoanaerobaculia bacterium (assembly GCA_038248205.1). Classification (GTDB taxonomy): domain Bacteria; phylum Acidobacteriota; class Thermoanaerobaculia; order Multivoradales; family UBA5704; genus DASYKS01. Next base: position 24,912 of record JBBRUC010000032.1, on the reverse strand, counting down.
ACGCTCGGCAAGCTCAAAGCGCCCTATTTCCTTTGGGTCCATTACTACGATCCGCACGAGGAGTACCGGCCGCCCACCCGCTTCGCCGATTCGATCAAGGGACCGCACCGGCTCTACGACGGCGAGATCGCGTTCATGGACGAGCAGATCGGCCTTCTGCTTCAAAAACTGCCGCCCGACACCGACATCGTGGTCGTCGGCGATCATGGTGAGATGCTCGGCGAGCACGACGAAAAAACCCACGGCGTCCTGATCTACCAAGCCGCGCGCCGGGTGCCATTGATCTTCGCCGGCCCGAGCTTCGCCCCGGCGGCCAAAGGGGGGGCGAAAGGTTCCGGCGTCGTTCGCGATTGCCTGGTGCGGACGGCCGACGTTACGCCGACCGTACTTGCACTAGCCGGTCTGCCTGCGACGGGCCTCGACGGAGCGAGCCTCTGGCCCCTTACGGCCAAAGAGAGCTGCGACCGGACCTCGTATACCGAGTCGTTCCTGCCGTTCTTCGCTTACAAATGGTATCCCCTCCGTTCGCTCGCCAACGATCGCTTCCTCTACCTTCAGGCGCCGAAGCCGAGCCTCTACGACCTCCGTTCGAAAGGGGGCGAAAGCCGGGACTTGGCGCCCGAGCAGCCGCGAGCCGTCGCTCAATGGGGCGAGAAGATGCGCGCGGAACTCAAGCGAATGGGCGAGTCGCTCGATGGGGTCTTCCGCGCCAATGCCGAGATTTCGGACGAAGAGAGAAAGAAACTCGCGAGCCTTGGCTACGTCACGGGCGGTGGTGGCGGCGCCGTCGTGCGCGACCTCCCCGATCCGCGCGGGAGGACCGAGATCGCCCAATACCTCCACCGGGCCGCCGAGGACATCCAAGAGGGGAAATGCAACGAAGCCTTACCGAAGCTGTTGGACATCGTTCGCAGCGACGTCCACAACTTTCCGGCGCTCAACCTCGCCGGCCTCTGCCTCAAGCAGGCCGGCCGGATCGACGAGGCGATCGGCGCCTTCACCCGCGCCTTGAAAGAAAACGACCTGTCGACGATCCCGATCGCCAACCTGGCCGGCTGCTACCTCGCCCAAGGCAAGAAGAAAGAAGCCGAGCGCGAGTACCGCCGTGCCCTGGTGCTCGATCCCTCCCAACCCGAATCCGCCTCAAACTTGGCCCGCCTGCTGCGCGAAAGCGGTCGCCGGCCCGAGGCAATCCAGATCCTCAAAGATGCCAAAGACGCGGGAGCCCTCGCGCCGCAAGTCTTCCTGGAACTCGGCGTCGCCCAGGCCGAAGGAGGGGACGTCAACGCGGCCCTCGCGAGCTTCCGCGAAGCCGCGCGCCGCGACCCCGCCAACCCCGTACCGGTCGAAAACGCCGCCCACGCCGCCTACCAACTCGGCCGTACCCGCGAAGCCGCCCAGTACTACGAGCAGATCCTCCGCCTCTCCCCCGGTCGCGGCGACCTCTGGAAGACTCTAGGGGCGATCTACCTCTACGAGCTGAACGAAAAACAGAACGCCGACCGCTGCTTCCGCCGCGCCCTCACGATGGAGCAAAACCCCGTCGAACGGGAGAAGCTGGAAGCGGCGCTGCGGGAGATCGGGGGGTAGGAGGGGGCAGGGGATGGAGCGGTTGCTGTTCAGAAACCGGTTCCGCGTACCCTCGGCCCGGCTGCTGGGCTGAAACTACGCCTGGCCGGCCGCCTACGCCGTGACGTTCTGCGTCCAAGGGCGAGCGTCTCCGATTCACCACGATCCAAAAGCCAACCCCGCAGCGCGAATCGCCGCATGCGCCGTAGAGACGTCCCCAGTACCTAACCACGAACCCATCCGAGTGCCAGCCCGTCGGGGCGTCTCCGAAACACCACGATCGCAAAAGCCAACACCGCAGCGCGAATCGCCGTAGAGACGTCCCCAGTACCCAACCACGAACCCATCCGAGTGCCAGCCCGTCGGGGCGTCTCCGATTCACCACGATCGCCGACGCCCGCGCCGGAACCCGTTTCCATGATCCGATTCACGATAGCCGCCCGCCTGTGCCGCGTGGCTGGCGCCGGTGGTGGTTGTGGCGTTGGAGACGCCCCGACGCCTGTGGACCCCGTTTCTGCTGGGGTTAGATACTGGGGCGTCTCTACCCCCGAGGTTGTGGCCCATCCGCCCGCCGATCGCGGTGATAGCATCCCGCTTCGTAACCCACACGCAAGGGAGGTCCGCATGACTGTCCTGATCGTTCTGCTCGTCGTCGTCGCCCTGGTGATCTTCTGGGCGGTCGGTCTCTACAATGGTTTGGTCGGCTTGCGCAACCGATTCAAGAATGCATTCGCGCAGATCGACGTCCAGCTGAAGCGGCGCTACGACCTGATCCCCAATCTGGTGGAGACCGCGAAGGGCTACATGAAGCATGAGCGCGAGACGCTCGAAGCGGTGATCGCGGCGCGGAACACCGCCAGCTCCGCCGTCGGCCGTGCGGCGGCGAACCCCGCCGATGCCCAGGCGGTCGCGGGGGCGATGGCAGCGGAAGGTGCGCTCACCGGCGCTCTGGGCAAACTGTTCGCCCTCGCCGAGTCCTACCCGGACTTGAAGGCGAACCAGAACATGGCGCTCCTGCAAGAGGAGCTGACCTCGACCGAAAACAAAGTCGCCTTCTCGCGCCAGGCGTACAACGACGCGGTCATGGCGTACAACACGGGGCGCGAGCGCTTCCCCGCCGCGCTGTTTGCCGGCGCGTTCGGTTTCCAGCCCGCGACCCTGTTTGAGATCTCCGTGCCGGTCGAGCGCGAAGCGGTCAAGGTTTCGTTCACCTAAACGCAGCGGGCAGGAGGGGGAGCCCTAGCGGTGGATTTCTTCGCCACGCAAGAGCGGGCCCAACGCAACACCAGCCGGTTGGTGGCGTTTTTCATGGCGGCCGTCGTGGGCGTCGTGCTCTGCGTGTACCTCGCCGTCCGCCTGTTGCTTTACAAAGTAGAGAAGGGCGAGAGCGGAGCATTCTTTAACCTTTCGGTCTTCTTGCCCGTGGCGGTGATCACGCTCGCGGTGATCGCCCTGTCCACCCTGTACAAAGTCTGGAGCCTGCGCTCCGGTGCCGAAGCGATCGCCAACCTTCTCGGTGCGCGCCGCATCGCCCCGAACTCAACCGATCCCGCCGAGCGCCGCCTGCTCAACGTGGTCGAGGAGATGGCGCTCGCGGCGGGACTGCCGGTGCCGTCGGTCGTCGTGCTCGACAAGGAACCGGGGGTCAACGCGTTCGCCGCCGGTTGGGCGCCGGGCGATTCGATCGTCGGCGTCACCCGCGGTTGTCTCGACAACCTGAAGCGCGACGAGCTGCAAGGGGTTATCGGCCACGAGCTGTCGCACATCTTGAACGCCGATGCGCGGCTGAACCTGCACCTGATCGGCTGGCTCCACGGTCTGATGGTGGTCGCGCTGATCGGCTATTGGATCCTGCGCAGCATGGGGCGAAGCAGCGGCAGCAGCAAGAAGGGGGGAGGCGCGGCGATCCCTCTGTTCGGCCTCGCTCTGATCGCGATCGGCGGAATCGGTGTCTTCTTCGGCCGGTTGATCAAGAGCGGCGTCTCGCGCCAACGGGAGTTTCTCGCCGACGCCTCCTCCGTACAGTTCACCCGCGATCCGGGGGGCTTGGCTTCTGCGCTCAAGAAGATCGGCGGCGCCAAAGAAGGCTCGAAGATCGCGAACCCGAACGCCGAGCAAGCGAGCCACCTCTACTTCTCGAACGGCTTGAAAGCGAGCTGGCTCGCGGCTCTCTCGACCCATCCGCCGCTGGTCGATCGAATCCGTCGGCTCGATCCGTCCTTCGACGGCACCCTCGCGCCGACGACCGAAGCGGAGCCAAGGCTCGCCGCCGGGTTCTTGGGAACGGTTCCCGCCGACGACGAGTTGCTCGCCGCGGGGGTGGTGGGGCTCGGAGGCAAGCAGACGATCGCCGCTCGGGTCGGCACCGTCCGGTCGTCGCACGTGGATCATGCGACGCGTTTCCTCGCCGCCTTGCCCACCGGCCTGCGCGAACGGGCGCGGGAGCCGGCGACCGCTCCGGCGCTGGTGTTCGCACTGCTGCTCGATCACGATCCGGCCGTGCGCATCGTCCAGGTGGGGGCGCTCGAAGGGGCCGGGCGTTTTCTTTTTGAGGAGACCCAGCGCGCCGCGAGCCTCCTCGCGAGCTGTCCCGATGCCGTGCGCCTGCCGCTGCTCGATCTCGCGCTGCCCGCCTTACGTCAACTTTCGCGTCCGCAATGGGATGCGTTTCGCGCCACGACCCACGCGCTAATCGTCGCCGATTCGCGGGTCTCTCTGTTCGAGCTGGTACTCCAGCGGGCGCTGGTCCGCCATCTCGGGCCGGTCTTCGGGGGTACGCGTGCGCGCGGCGCGCCGACGGCGACGTTGACCGACCGCACGACCGAGACGGGGCTCGTCCTCTCCGCGCTCGGCCACGCCTGCGGCTCCGAAGAGCCACAGGCGGCGGCGAGCTTCGATTCCGCGCTCCGCTTTCTCGGTGGCGAGGCCGGGGCGATCGCCTTCGCCGCCCGCGACGCCTGCCCCCCCGAGGTGATCGACCGGGCGCTCCGTTCACTCGCCGACCTCGTGCCGCAGGCAAAGAAGCGCCTGCTTGAAGCGGCAACCGCCTGCGTGATCTCCGATCGCCAAGTGACCGTCGCCGAAGCCGAGCTGCTGCGCGCCATTGCCGATTCGCTCGATTGCCCGGTGCCGCCGTTCCTTCCCGGACAAGAGGTGTAGAGGCCGGCCCGGCTCAAGCGGCCGGCGGGTGGATCTCGTCGGAGACGTAGCTTCCTTCCGGTCCCCGTTGGGCGGCGTCGTACCGTTCCTCCTCCGCCCGGCGCCCGGCCCGCGGCGGGACGACCAGCACACTCACCGGAGCTGATCGGACGACTCGCGCGGCGACGCTGCCGAGCAGCAGTCGCTCCAGGCCGCCATAGCCATGAGTGCCGACCACCACCAGGTCCGGTTGACGCTCCTCGATCTCGGCGAGGATCTCGGTCGCCGCGCTTCCTACCCGCACCTTGCGCTGCACGAGCGCGCCGCGCCGCGATTCGAAGACCGTCGCGATGCGCTGTAGCTCGGCCTCGGCGAGGCGGATCAGCTGATCCTGGCGAAACTGCCGGAGGCCGGCGCTGTCGAAAGGATCAAGCGCGAAGAGGAGTTCAAAGGTCGGCGTCTCTTCCAGCGGCGCGAACAGGGCCAGGCCGCTCTCAATCGCCCAGCGAGAGGTTGGCGACAGATCGACCGGCACCAGGACGCGGTGGGGAAGGAGCCGCGAACCGGAACGCAGAACCAGCACCGGGCAAGGCGCCTGCCGGACGACGCGATCGGCGGTCGAGCCAAAAGTCCAATTGTGTTTTCCGCTTTCGACGCTGCCGACGATGATCAGATCGGAGTCGAGCGCGGCGGCGCGTTCGACCAGAAGGCGGTGAGCCGAGCCTTCGCCGAGCCAGGCGGAAACCTTGAGAGCCGGGGAAGCGGGAGACGCGCCGTCCGCGGGCGGTGGGTTCAACCGGGCGATCTGGGCTTCGAGGGTTTCGAGGAGTCCCCTCCTCTCGTCGTCGGTGATCTGCGGCATCACGACGGCACCTTCGAACGTCGAGAACACGGGGGTGATCGGGGCATAGGCATGAACGACTTCCGCCGCGGCGCCCAGCGCGCGGGCGAGCCCCAGACCGGAGGCGACCAGCAGATCGCTCTCGGGACCGAGGGACGAGCCGATGACGACGGCCTTGGTGTGCGGGATCATGGCGTACCTCCTTTTCGTCTCGACGGTAAGCCGATGCGCAAGGGAGCGCGACATGCCGACGGGTGGGAGCCATGCCGTCCAGTCGGGTAGGGAGACAAAGCGCCGCTACCGCTTGGCGTGCCCGCGGCCCGCGCCTCGCGGCGGCCGTGGCGAGCGAAAGACCTCTGGCAGTCGAGGTGGCGCCGAGGCGGTGGCGGGGAGTGGGTTCCCCTCGACCTCGCCTCGACGGGCGAGCGCCTTCCATGCCTGCGGAATCAGGTAAGCGAGGAATACGAGGAGCAGCCCCCACGACATCATGCCGTACCGCATCTCGAACGATGGCGTGGCGAAGTGGAGCGCGAAGAGCCCGAGGTTTACGGCGAGCGTGCCGTAGAGCACCCCCCGGTGGCGGAGCAGCGGCACGATCAGCAGCATCTGCCAGTAGTAGCAGGTGGTGAGAACGAGAGCGAAGACCACGACGATTCCGAGCATCGCCGCCCGCGGCAGGTCCAGGCGCCACGAAGTGGCGCCGACCATCAGAAGCAGCAAGCCCTGCGCGATCCAGAGCACGGGGCGCCGTGCCTGGGCGACCGCGTCCATCTTGGCCTGCCAGAGTATCCACGGCTCGGGAAGGGAGAAATCGACCAGCTCACGGCGCATGGTCGAGCCGTCGTAGAGAACGACGTCCGCGAGCCCCACGTTGTTGGTGAGCCAGGTATGGGAATGTTGTTGAATGTGATCGGCGAACTCTCCCCACGCCGCGGGTCCGCGACCGGTGAGGCTGCCGGCGCCAAGCGCAAGACCGATCGCCAAGAGGAAGCCCAAACCGAGCTGAAGCACCCATCGCGGCCGTTCGCGGGCGAGCAGGGCGCGCGTGGCGAGCACCGCCGGGCCGAATAGGAAGAGCACGGGAAAGATCCGTACCGCCGCGGCATAGCCGAACGCCGCGCCAGCCCAGGCGAAACGCTTTCGTTCGAGCAGGCAGATGCCGATCGTTACCGCCGCGAGCCAGTCCTCGCGGAGGAACGCGCCGCCGACCCAGAAGTAGCGCCCGGCGTAGTTGATTCCGAACAGCGCGATCGCCACGCATCCCCATCGCGTGCCGTAGGTTCGGGAGACGACGACGAACAGGACTGCGAGCAGCAACAGGTCGAGCGTCGCGAAGGCGGAAAGAGTACCCTCGTCGATCTTTGGCCAGCCGGCGAAGATCCGCGCGACGAAGGTCCAACTCGGCGGGGGATTGAAGCCGTGATCGAGACGGATCGAGGCAAGGTAGCCGGGATCGTTGTGGGTGACGAAGTAGTCGTGATCCGAAACGAAAGTCTGCCACCGCGCGGGGCTGAACCGCGCGACGACGGACTTTCGATAGGCGACCTCTGCCGGGGAATCGAGCGCCACCACCTTGTTCGTCCGCAGGTCGCGATAGGACGGGTTCAGCCCGGCGTCAGGATCTCGCGAGCGCTGCGCCTCGATCGAGGCGGCGTACAGTCCGTCGTAACCCAACTCGGGGAAGTACTTGGCGCCGAGCGCGTAGTGGAACTGTTCCCAATGGTGGATGTAGGTCCTGCCGTGGAAGCTACCGAAGTTTAAGTAGCCGAAGACGGCAAGCAGCGCGGCGACCGAAAGCGCGAGCCCTGCTTGCTTCGGCTTGAGCCGAGGAGAGAACTCGCGAATCAGGAGGAGTGCCACGACGATCCAAGCGACCACCGCCTTCACCGGGATCTCCGCCGCCTCGTTTTGCGGAAAATCGGGTTGCCAGACCTTAAACAGCACGGGAATGCCGAGCGCCGACAACACCCAGAGAGCGGCGCGCGCTTTGGCGTACGGCACGGGCTCCTGCGGCGGCGAGGTACGTTTGGCCATGGGGGTGACGGCCATGATAGCCGAGGTCTGCGGCCGATCGACAGGTAGTGTCCTGGTTTGAATTGCGCAGCCGACTGGCAGCGCCGAAGGCGCGCACACGAAGGAGCCGAGCAAATTCAAACCAGGACACTATCGTCCGGCCCAAACCAGGGCAAAATACCGTCATGCCCCAATTCCTCTGGAACGGTCCCTCCGATGCCGCCATCACCCTGATCCTCGCCCACGGCTCCGGGGCGCCGATGGATTCGCCGTTCATGGAGGCGATCGCCCAAGGCCTGGCCGAGCGGGGGATTCGCGTCGCGCGGTTTGAGTTTTCCTACATGCACGCGCGGCGGGAAGGCGGGCGCGGCGGGCCGCTCGATCGGTCGCCCGTTCTGTTGGAAGCGTGGCGCGCGGCCTACGCGGCGGTCGCGGCGGATACGGCCGGCCGGGTCGCGATCGGCGGCAAGTCGCTGGGCGGGAGAATGGCGAGCCTGATCGCCGACGAGGTCGGCGCCGCCGGGCTCGTCGGCCTCGGCTATCCGTTTCACCCACCGGGCCAGCCGCAAAAGCTGCGCACGGCGCACCTGGAGACCCTCCGCACTCCGACGCTGATCGTCCAAGGGACGCGCGACCCGTTCGGTACGCGAGAGGATGTCGCGGGCTATTCGCTCTCGCCCGTGATCCGGATCGAATGGCTCGAATCGGGCGAGCACTCATGGAAGCCGCTAGTCCGCTCCGGTCGGACCGAGGCGCAGAATCGGGAACAGGGGATCGAGGCGATCGCGGAGTTCTTCGCCGCTCTCCCTTAAGCCACCCGGGTGTGCAGCGCTTCCAGGATCGCCGCCAAGTCAGGTTTCATCTCGAGCACCCCGGCGAGCGGATCTTCTTTGAGCGTACGCACCCGGCGGGGGACCGAGCGGATGGTAAATTTGCTTGGCGTAAGCGTGCTCTTCAACTCGTCCCAGCGAAGGGGCGTCGAGACCGTAGCTCCCGGGCGCGGCCGGGCGGAGAACGGCGCGGCGATCAGCTTGCCGCGGCCGTTTTGGAGGAAATCGATGTAGACCCGGCCGCGGCGGGAGGCGAGGTTGCGTTCGATCGTCGCGATCTTCGGCAGTTCGTGGGCGGCGTGGCGGGCGATCACCTCGGCGAGCTGGCGTGCCTGCTCGAAGCCGATTTGCCGGCCGAGCGGCAGGAGAATGTGCAACCCCGTGCCGCCGCTGGTCTTCAAGAACGGCGTCCAGCCGATCTCGGATAGGAAGTCGCCCAAGAAGCGGGCGATCGCGATCACGTCCGCGAACGGCGCGCCTTTCGGATCGAGGTCGAGGATCGCCCAGTCGGGGAGATCGAGAGAGTCCGCCCGGCTCGCCCAGATGTGAAGGGGGATGACGCCGAGGTTCGCGAGAAACCCGAGAGTGTCCGCGTCGTCGCACAGGATGTAGTGGATGTCGCGCGGCCCCTGCTCGCCCGATTCGCTACGGATCACCACGGTGCGAATCCATTCCGGCAGAAAGCGCGAAGCGTCCTTTTGATAGAAAGACTTCCCTTCGATCCCGTCCGGGTAGCGGTCGAGCACCAGCGGGCGTTCGGCGAGATACGGCAGGATCGACGGGGCGATCGCCTGGTAATAGTCGATCAGATCGCCCTTGGTGTACCCCTCCTCCGGCCAGAACACCTTCTCCCGGTGGGTGAACGTGAGCTTCCGTTTCGAGGCGGAAGGCGGAGGCGGCAAGGGCGGTTCGGCGCCGTCGTCGTCGTTCGTGGTGTCGGAATCCATCGCCGCTCCTTGCCGCACGCACTCTTCCGCCCGCTTGTCGTCGCGTAGACGGAGGAAGACCGGGTGCCGCAGATGGCCGCTTTTCGTCCACTCCTTGTAGCGGACCTCGACGGCGAGTTGGGGATCGACCCAAACGTGTCGGCCGCTCTTCGGCAGAGCGCCGGTGGCGATCGGCTTTTCGCGCCGAAACGGTTCGAGCGTCTGCCGCAGGTCGTTCAGCTGCTTTTCGGTAAAACCGCTGCCGACGCTGCCGGCATAGCGCCACTCTTTGCCGTCGCGCACCGCGAGGTGGAGCCCGGCAAAACCCGGCCGGCCGCGCGATTCCGACTCTTTCCAGCCGACGACCGCGAAGTCGCCCGTCCGGTCGATGCGGATCTTCAGCCAATCGGCGTGGCGGCCGTTGCGGTACGGGCCGGCCGCGCGCTTCGCCATGGTCCCTTCCAGGCCCAGGGCGGCGACCGCGCCGTGGAGGTCGACGCCGCGGGTATCCACGTGATCGGTGTAGCGGATCACGCCGGTCTGCGGCAGCATCCGTTCGAGCAGGCGTTTGCGTTCGAGCAGCGGCAGCGGCCGGGCATCGAACCCCTCGAAGGCGAGGAGATCGAAGGCGAACAGCGTTGCCGGGTCTTCGACCGCCGCCTTCTCCGCTTCGAGCGCGCCGCCGATCTGGCCGCGCTTCTGGAGCCGCTGAAAGCTCGGGTGCCCCGACTCTTCGACCACCACGACCTCGCCGTCCAAGACGAACGACGAGTAGGGGAGCGCGGTGATCGCGCGGGCGATTTCTGGAAAAGTCCGCGTGGCGTCGCGGCCGCTGCGATAGAACAGGCGCGCCGCACCGTCGGACTTTTCGGCCAGCAGGCGATAGCCGTCGTACTTGAGTTCGAACAGCCAGCCCTCGCGGGTAAACGGCTGCTCGCGGGGCTCGGCGAGCATCACTTGAACGTTGCTCGCCGAAAGAGTCTTCTCGGGCGCTTTGAGCCGCGCCAGCTCGGCGCGAATCTCCTCGGCGCGCGGGTCGCCATCGCGCAGGTCTTCGACCGTGAGTCCCGAGAGAATCGAGGTGTTGGCGAACCCCGCCTCGCCGATGGCGTTCGCCCATTCGTCGCGCTCTTTGATCAGCAGCCAGCCGGTCGGGTCTTTCTTGAGCTTCACCAGCGTCCACCGGCCGCGCAGTTTGTAACCTTTCAATTCGAACAGCAGCTTGCCGGTCTCCAGGCCCTCTTCCATGTCGAGCAGCGGCACGTAGCGCCCGCGGTCCCAGACGATCATCTGCCCCGCGCCGTAGTTGCCTTTCGGAATCACTCCTTCGAAATCGGCGTATTCGAGCGGATGATCTTCGACGTGGACCGCCATACGCTTTTCGTGCGGATCGTCGGATGGGCCTTTCGGGACGGCCCACGACTTGAGCGCGCCGCCGATCTCCATCCGCAGATCCCAATGAAGCGCTCGCGCCGCGTGCTGTTGGACGACGAACAGGCGCGGCCGTTCGGCGCCGTCCAGCCCCATCGGTTCGGGGGTCTGACCGGCATCGCGTTTCGCGCGATACTTCGCGAGGCCGCCTCGATCGGCGGCACCACTGCGGGCGGGGGCGGATTTCTCTGGTTTCATCGGCGTTTAGACCGGAGTATGATAGCGCTCCCATGAGCGCACGAGCCTACGCCTCCGGCACCGTCTCCTTCGGCCTCGTCTCGATCCCGATCAAGCTCTACGCGACCGGCGAAGCGGCGAGCGGCATCCATCTGAACATGCTGCACAAGAAGTGCGGTACGCGATTGAAGCAGCAATACTTCTGTCCCACCGACAACGAGGTCGTCGGTAAGGACGAGATGGTGAAGGGTTTCGAGTACACCAAGGGGCAATACGTTCTGTTCAGCGACGACGAGCTCAAAGCGCTGACGCCCGAGCCAACCAACGCGATCGACATCACCGAGTTCATCCCGGCGGACCAAGTCGATCCGATCTATTTTGAGAAGACCTATTATCTGGGGCCGGACAAAGGCGGCGACCGGCCGTATCTGCTGCTTTCCCAGGCGATGCGCGATACCGGCCGCGCAGCGATCGCCCGCTACCGCGCGCGCGGCAAGGACTACCTCGTCCTGCTCCGGCCCTACGAGCAAGGCGTCGTGATGCAGCAGCTGCGCTACGCCGACGAGATTCGCGCTTTTTCCGAAGTGCCGATCGGCAGCGCCGAAGTGAAGCCCGCGGAACTGAACCTGGCGAAGATGTTGATCGATCAGATCGCGGCCGACACCTTCAAGCCCGAGCAGTACGAGGACGAGGTCAAGAAGAAGACCCGCGCGTTGATCGACAAGAAGGTCGAAGGCGAAGAGATCACCGCCGCGGTCGAAGAGGCGCCGAAGGCGCAGATCATCGACCTGATGGCAGCCTTGAAGGCGAGTCTCGCCAAGTCCGGCGACACCGGCAAGGGCGACGCGAAAGCGGCGAGGAAGCCGGCCAAGCCGTCCCCGAGAAAGCCCGCCAAAGCGGCCGACGACGAGAAATTGGCCGAGGTGACCCCCATGCGCAAGAAGGCCGCGCGCGGGTAGGAGAGGAATCCGCGGGCGATTATCGCCCGCGCGGGCTTCAGGGCGGGGCCACCCATCCCCGCTGCCATCCACAGGCGGTAGACTGGGGGTCCATGTCGCGCTCCTCGCCAACGCGCGCGAAGCTGGCCGCCGCTCCCTCGGCGCCGCTCGCGGGGTTTACCCTCCGCGAAGCGGCGGGGCTGGTCGGTATCACCGAGCCCCGCTTGCGCGCCTGGGTCCGTTCCGGTGTGCTCACCCCCGGTACGGGTGGCGGCGGCGAGGCGCGTTTTCACTTCCAAGACTTGGTTCTTCTGCGTGCCGCGCGCGAGCTGAGCGACGCGAGGGTTCCTGCCCGGCGCATCCGCCATGCGCTCGAACGGCTGCGCGAGCAACTCCCGCAGGGCCGGTCGCTTTCCGCCGTGCGCATCCTCGCCGAAGGGGGCGAGGTGGTGGCGCGCGACGAGCATTCGACCTGGATTCCCGCCTCCGGCCAGGAGCTGTTCGATTTCGCGGTCGCCGACCTCGCCCGCGAGGCCGCGCCGATCGCCCGTCGGAGCGCCGCGCGGCTCGAAAAGGAACGCGAGCTGGATGAAGAGGATTGGTATCGGCTCGGCTGTGAGCTGGAAGAGACCGACGTAGGCGAGGCCGAACGCGCCTACGCCCGGGCGCTGGCGCTCGCCCCCGATCACGCCGACGCGCATCTGAATCTCGGCCGGCTGCGGCACGAGGCGGGCGCTCCCGAAGAAGCCGAGCGCCACTACCGGGCGGCGCTTGCCGCCGCGCCCGGCAATGCCACCGCCGCGTTCGATCTCGGTGTCGCCCTCGAAGACCTCGGCCGGCTCCCCGAGGCCGTCGAGGCCTATCGCGCCGCGCTCACCATCGACCCCAGCTATCTCGACGCCCATTGGAACCTAGCCGGCATCGCCGAAAAGCAGGGCGACCGCTCCACCGCGATCCGCCACCTCTCAGCCTACAAGAGCTGGCTCGACGGCCGGAAGCGGAGTACGTAGGAGCCGGTTGCTTTGCCGGCGCACGAAGAACCCCAGCGAACCGTTATGGAGTGCGGCGACACGTCGCCGCTTTGACCGGAGTCTTTCCATCACCACGATCGCCCAAAGCGCCGACGCGTCGGCGCACTCCACAACCGTTCCGTTTTAGAGCGCCGAAGTGCCCGGGGGCACCAGCCGGTCGATCGCCTCGGCCTCTTCCTTCGTGATCTCGATGTCGGGGACGGAGAGGCTGTCTTCCAGCTGCTCCATCGTGCGCGGGCCGACGATGATCGAGGTGACGGCCGGATCGCGAAGCGCCCAGGCGTTGGCGAACCGGGCGAGCGAAGTTCCCTTTGCTTCGGCGATCGGCAGCAGTTGCTCCACGACGTCGAGGCGGCGCTCGAACTTCGGGTTCGCGACATCGCCCACCCATTTTGCGGCGCGGCTGGAATCGGCCGGATTAGCCTCGCCGCGGCGGTACTTGCCGGTCAGCCAGCCCCCTTCGAGCGGGCTCCAGACGATGTTGCCGATCCCGAACTTGGTAGTCATCGGGAAGTGGTCGAGTTCCATCGTCCGGCGCAGAATGCTGTACGGCGGCTGCAGGCAGACGAAGCGCTCGAACCCGGAGCGCTCGGAGAGCCAGAGCGACTCGACGATCTCCCAGGCGGCGAGGCGTTTTTCCCACGGTCCCGGCCCCTCGTAGTGGTTGGTCGAGCAGCCGAGATAGCGAACCTTCCCTTGGCGCACCAGATCGGTGAGCGCCGAGAGCGTTTCTTCGAGCGGCACCGTCGGATCGGGGCGGTGCGTCTGATAGAGGTCGATCGCCTCCACCCGAAGGCGGCGCAGACTCGCCTCCACCTGCTGCTGAATCGCCTTCCTCGACAGGCCACGGTCGTAGACCCCTGGCCCCATCGGCGACCACACCTTCGTCGCGAGCACGATCTCGTTGCGTTGCGCGCTGCGTTGGGCGAGAGCGTCGCCGACGATCTCTTCCGATTCGCCGGCCGCGTAGTTGTTGGCGGTGTCGATGAAATTGATCCCGGCGTCGAGCGCGCGGTGAATGATCCGAATGCATTCGGCCCGATCGGTATTGCCCCAGGCGCCGAACATCATGGTGCCGAGACACAAGGGCGAGACCTTCAAGCCGGTACGGCCGAGGCTGCGGTATTCCATTTTTATCGGTCTCCTCTCGGGCTACGCGGAGGGCACCCGCTCGACCGGCCCCAGCGCCGCGAGCTGCGGTTCTAGCTGGTCCGCCGGGCCGACCGCGATGATCGCCAGCTGTTCGGGGCGGATGTGCCGGTAGGCGAGGGTGAGCAACTCGGCGCGATCGACCGTGGCGAGCCGCGTAAGGTATTGATCGTAATAGTCATCGGGCAGGCCGTAGATCGCCAGCACTTCCAGGCGCTTCGCCACGTCGCCGAGCGTCTGCGAGGAGTAGGGAAAAACCCCCGCGATGTAGCGGCGGGTCTCTTCCATTTCGTCCTCCGACACCTGCTCGGTGCGGATACGATCGAGTTCGAACAGAACCTCGCGCACGGCGGCGCCGGTCGATTCGGTGGCGACCGCGGCGGCGACCGAAAACGGACCGGGGCCGAGGCGCCCGCCGAGCCGGGAGGTGGCGCCGTAGGTGTAACCGTGACGCTCGCGCAGATTCAGGTTGATTCGGCTGGTGAATTTGCCGCCGAGCAACGTGTTGAGCACCAAGAGCGGCACGAAGTCGGGATGGCGCCGGCCGACCGCGGCGTGGCCAAGCCGCAGCTCGGTCTGGGCGGCGCCGGGGCGATCGATCAGATGGATCGTGGTGCCAGTCCGGTTCGTCGGCGTGATCTCGGCGGCGGGCGGTGCGAGCGGTGTCGAGTTCTCTCCGAGTTTGGCTTCGACCTCGGCGGCGAGCGCTTCCGGATCGAGATCGCCGACCGCGATCAGCGTTGCCGAGCCGAGCGGATAGTGACGGCGGTAGAAGTCGAGCGCTTCCTCGCGGCCGATCCGAGAGACGCTCTCGATCGTGCCGAGCGGCGATTCGGCATAGGGCGTGCCGAGGTAGAGAACCCGGGCGAGCAGTTGGTCGGCGAGCGTGCCGGGCTCGAAGCGGCGGCGTTCGAGCTCGGTCGTGCGAAGGCTCTTCAGCCGCTCGATCTCGCGTTCGGGAAAGATCGGCGCGGTCGCCACCTCGGTCAATAGATCGAACGCGGGAGCCAGCTCGCTCGCCAGCAGGCCGACTTCGACCGCGCCGTAGTCCCACTCGGCGTAGCTCGCGAGGTAGCCGCCGAGATCTTCGGCGCGGCGGGCGATCTCCAACGACGAGCTGGTCGCCGTTCCTTCGTCGATCAGCGAGGCGGAGAGGGTCGCGAGGCCGGGCAGGCCGGGCGGATCCCAATGTCCCCCGGCGGGGAAGACCCATTCGAGCGTCGCAAGCGGCACCCGCGGCACCCGCGCGGCATAGATTTCCAAGCCGTTCTTGCATCGCCGATGGAGGAAGGGCGGAAAGCGAAACCCCCGCGCGTCGGTGGGCGGCGGCGCTTCGTCGCGGCGGACCGGGCTCATGACGGGTCTTTCGGCACGATCCACAGGCTCGCGCGATCTATCGGCCGGCACCAGGTCGCGACGAACTGGGAGATCTCTTCGGCGCTGATGGTTTTATAGACGTCGGCCTCGCGGCTGACGCCGCCGGGGTCGCCGAAGAAGGTGGTCATGCGGGCCAGCATGTCAGCGCGCATGTCGAGCCGCTGGAGGTTGCCGAAGTAGTCGGTGAGCGCCCGTTTGCGCGCCCGTTCGAGGGCGGCGGTATCGATCTCGCCCGCGGCGATCCGCTCCAGATGGCCGCCGAGCCGTGCTTCGATCTCCGCCGGGGTCACTCCCGGTCGGGCGGTCGCCACCAGAGTGAACGTGCCGGCGGCCTCGCCCAGGTGGACCCAGGCGCCGACCTCTTGGGCGATCTGGCGGTCGTAGATCAGATCGCTGTAGAGCAGGCTCGATTTGCCCGCCGTAAGGAGCGAGGAGAGCATGTCGGCGACGTACCATTCCCGGCTGCCGTAGCGCGGCGTCGCATAGGCGATGTAGACCCGCGGCATCAGCACCTCGTCGGCGAACACCTCGCGTCGTTCCTCCTCCGTTCGCTCCGGGAACGGGTTGGGGGGCAAAACGACCGGTGGGATCGGTTCGCCGTGCGGAATCTCGCCAAACCAAGCCTCGGCCCGCTCCAGCGCCTCGGCCGGATCGACGTCCCCGGCGATCGTCAGCACCGCGTTGTTCGGCGCGTAATAGGTGCGGAAGAAGGCGCGCACCTCATCGATCGTCGCCGCCGCGATGTCTTCGAGCGTGCCGATCACCGGCCACCGATAGGGGTGCCCCTCCGGATAGAGCAGGGCGTAGAGTCGCTCGCTCGCCTGGCCGTAGGGCTGGTTCTCGACCCGCTGGCGCCGCTCGTTGATCACCACGTCGCGCTGGGTGTCGAGATTCTCTTGGGTGAGCGCGGGGAGCAAAAAGCCCATCCGGTCCGATTCGAGCCAGAGCCCGAGATCGAGGTGGGCCGTAGGGAGCGTCTCGTAATAGTTGGTCCGGTCGTGCGAGGTCGAGCCGTTGGCCACGCCGCCGACCTGTTGGACGTAGCGAAAATGGCCGTTGGTCGGCACGTGTTCGCTGCCTTGGAACAGCATGTGCTCGAACAGATGGGCAAGCCCGGTGCGGCCGGGGAGTTCGTTCTTTGAGCCCACGTGATACCAGAGGTTCACGGTCACCAGCGGCAGCGACCGATCGGGATGGATAACGACCCGGAGGCCGTTGAGCAGGGCGTGGCTTTCGAAGGCTAATTCTGGGGTTGCGCTCATGGCATCCGTTCGGAGCGAAACGGCCTTTCTGCCGTGATGCGGTGCGCCCCGGAAGTCGAGATCAAGACCGGCTGGAGTGTAGGAGCGGCGTTACAAACCTGTCAAGGAAGGTGCAAAACAGACTATACAGGCGATGGCACAGGGGATACGCTTGCGCCTTCCGCCTCATTTGCGCTAGGCTGATTTCCATGCCTACCAGCCCGGCGTACCTCACCGAGAACCAGAAGAAAATCCTCGACTTCCTCCAGGAATTTCACGGCAAGCACGGCATCGCGCCGACCCATCGCGAAATCTGCGAACGCTTCGGCTACCGCTCCTACGGCACCGTCTACAAGCACCTGAAGCTCTTGCAGCAGAAGGGCTATTTGCAACGCGACTGGAACCAAAAGCGGGGTATCGAGCTGATCCGGGCAATCCCCGGCACCGACTTCGGGAGCCCCGAGCCGATGGTCGCCTTCTTCGGCAACATCGCCGCCGGCCGGCCGCTCGAAGCGGTGGAGGACGAGAACAGCCGCGAGCGGATGGGGGTGCCGACCTTTCTGGTCAACGCCCGCCCGAACGACCATTACGTGCTTCGCGTGGTCGGCGAGTCGATGATCGACGAGGGGATTCACGATGGCGACTTCGTCGTCGTCCAGCGGCGCGAACTGGCCGAACCGGGCGAAATGGTGGTCGCGCTGATCCACGACGAAGCGACGCTCAAGCGCTACTACCCCGAGGGCGATGTGGTCCGCCTACAGCCCGCCCATCCGACCATGCAGCCGATTCGCGTTCCGGCGGCCGACGTGCGGGTGCGGGGCATCGTGGTCGGGCTGATGCGGCGGTTCTAGAGCCGTAGCGGATCGGCGATGGCGGCAGAGACCTCGTTCTCGATCTTTGCGAGCGCTCTCGGTTGGGTGCTCGCGGTCGCCCGGGGCGGCGAGCTGATCTGCCTGGAGAACCGCGAGTCGCGAGAGGATTGCGAAACCGCCCGCGCGCGCCGCTTCGCCGAGGCGGGCAACGATCCCGAAGCTCCGCCGCTGGCAGAGACCCAGAAACAGCTGGACGAGTACTTCGCCGGTTCGCGACGCGCCTTCGACCTGCCGCTCGGTGTGTTCACTCCCGCGGGAGGCACCGAATTCCAGCGCTCGGTCTGGGGCGAGCTGCTGCGTATCCCGTTCGGTACCACCAAGAGCTACGGCGAGATCGCCCGCGCGTTGGGTCGCCCCGGAGGGGCGCGCGCGGTGGGGCTGGCGAACCACGACAATCCCATCGGCGTGATCATCCCCTGCCATCGAGTGATCGGCGCCGACGGCTCGCTCACCGGCTATGCCGGCGGTCTGCCGATGAAGCGGCGCCTTCTGGAGCTGGAAGGCGCGTTGCCGGCGCGGTTGGATTTCGAAAGCCGGTAGGGAAGTGGGGTAGGGATCGATCGAGACCGTCGCGCGGCGGCTTCGGAAACAACTCCGTGGCTATTCGAGCGGAATCGCCCTTCCGACTCCTGAAGGAACGGAGGCAGTGCCGCTCCGGAGTCCGCGCCGACATCGACCGCGAGGAGGCGGCACCGGCACGGGCCGGGAGAACCTAGCCCGCGCCAGAAGGAAACTGCCCGCTTTGGTAAGCTCTCCCGAACCCGTCATTCCGAGCGGGAGCGAGGAATCCGGGGGGTTGGGTGGTGCGGAGCCCGTGGCGGCGCAGAGATGTACGGCCGCCCGCCAGACCGCCGGGGATCTGCTCCAGCCCGGGGGCGATCCGCTCCAGCTCGGGGGTGATTTTCTCCAGCTCGGAGGTGAGCCGCTCCAGCTCGGGGGCGATCCGCTCCAGCCCGAGGGTGAGCCGCTCCAGCTCGGAGGCGTTTTGCTCCAGCTCCGGTGTGATCCGGCTCAGCTCGGAGGTGAGCTGGACAATCTCCGGGGCGGTCTGGCTCGTCACAGGAGTGAGCGGGTCCAGCGGAGAGGCGATCTGGCTCAGCTCCGAGGTGATCTGGCTTAGCTGCGGGGTGGTCCGGGCCAGCTCGGAAGCGGTCTGGCCCAGCTGCGAGGTGAGCGGCTCCAGCTCGCCCGTGATCGGCTCCAGCTCAGGGTTGAGCTGGACCTACATTCGGTTTCGCTGGGCTGTTGCCGGGCCGTTCGGACCTCTCCGCGCGGCGGGGTGGTAGGATTCGCGCCTTCTTGGAGGCCGACGCTTATGCCGCAGACTCGCCGATTTCTGGTTCGCACCCCTTTCGCCCTAATTCTCGCCGTGTTCGGCGTGCTCCTCGCGTTGCCGGTTCGTCCCGCCCATGCGGGCGGTGACTGGAACGATGCCGGGATCGCCTGGCGCTCCTATGCCGAGGGCGTGGCGGAGGCGAAGAAGGACGCCAAGCCGATCTGCCTGGTCGTCTATACCGAGTGGTGTCCCCACTGCAAGAACTACAGCGGCGTGTTCCACGATGCGAAGGTGGTCGAGCTGGCGAAGAAATTCGTCATGATCCGCCTCGATCAGGACCAGAACAAGGACGTACTCAAAGACTTCGGGCCGGACGGCCAATACATCCCGCGGACGATGTTCCTCTCCGCCGAGGGCAAGCTGGACCCCGACCTTCGCGCGCCGCGCGAGGTCTATCGCTATTTCTACGATGAAGCCAAGGCGGAGGGCTCCTCGGGCGTCCTCGCGGGCATGCAACGCGCCCTCGACAAGCTCGCCGCGAAATAGGCTTCGCCTCCTCCCTTGCCGGGAGTCGCGCGGCGCCACCGACCGACGAACTTTATTTCGTTGTCTCGGTAACGCTTCGGGGCGCACCTGCTCTTCTAGGGGCTCGCGGTGTCGCGAGTTCTCTCACAGAGGAGATTCTCCATGCGCAAAAAGCTCTTGACCGCCGGATGTGTCTTGACCTTCGCCCTGTCGTTCAGCGTGGCCTCGGCGCATGCCGCGCCGACGTGTTCGGAGGATCAGGGAGCCCTGTTCACGCCGGCGCCGATTGCTCTCGCGAACTGCATCTCCTGCTCGGGGAGCTATACGACCTCTACCGGGGGAGCCTCGCATTGGGGCTTTGGTTCAACCTGCTCGGCCGCGCTGACCGACCTCACGAGCAAGACCAAGGCCGCCGCCAATTCGTATTGCCTGAATAACGTCGATGACTACCTCTCTTGCAATTTCGCGGTCGTCGTTACCGCCGGCTGCAATTGGAACGGCAGCCAGTATCAGTACGATGGGTACGCCAACTTCAGCTGCAAGGTTTGGAACGTAGGCCCCGGCTGTCCGCGGCCGTAAGAGAGACCCGACCTACGGTTCCATTTCCGGTTTCGGCTGCTTGGCCTTCGCCTTCTGGACCGGGGTGAAGCGCTCGCGGACGCCGGAGAACGAGATGCTTTCGACGTAGTACCAGTAGTCTTTCGTCGGGTCGATGTCCTTGTCCGCGTAAGCGTACTTGTGCGGCTCGTCCGAGGTGCCGGCTCCGGCGATCGGCTTGGACGTAAGGCGGACGAAGGGACCGTCTTCGGCCTCGCCGCGGTAGACGTCGTAGCCGAAGTTTTCGACCTCGGAGGCGGTGGACCAGCGTATCGTGTTCTTGATCTCGACCGTCGCCTCCATCGGCTTGGCGTCCGTCGGCAGGCCGGTGGCCATCGCGTCACCGGCCGGCGGTGCGTCCGCGGCGGGGGGTGCCCCCGAGGCACCTTCCGAAGCCGTCGCTGCGACCGGCGCGGATGCCTGCTCGGGCCGGACATGGCCGGAGCAGCCGGCGACCGCCAGCAGCGAGATCAGAAGGGTGGCGGCGACGGGGGAGCACGAGGGGCTGTCGATCATTTGGACGGTGTCTCCACGGCTGGCGGCTGAGGCAGGGCGACGGCGCCCGCCGCGTCGCGGCCGGTTGAGGAATCCCAGAGATAAACGCGCGCCGAGCGGACGGC
This sequence comes from Thermoanaerobaculia bacterium, assembly GCA_038248205.1. Taxonomy (GTDB): domain Bacteria; phylum Acidobacteriota; class Thermoanaerobaculia; order Multivoradales; family UBA5704; genus DASYKS01. The sequence continues at coordinate 4,361 of JBBRUC010000032.1, read as the reverse complement.
GCTTGCGACATCGGCTTTGCCCGGGAACACGAGGTCGAGGCCCGTGCCCTTGGCGGCATGCTCTTCGGTTGCGAGCACCGCGCCGGTTTCGTCGAGCCAATCGATGGTGGCCTTGCCCGCGAGGGTTTCGCCCTCGGGGTGGCGGATCGTAAAGGCCGGCGTGAACGCATCGCCTGCGCCGCGCGAATTCGCGGTGAGCACCAACGGATCGGGCAGCGCGAGCGGCAGGGCCGGATCGCCGAGCAGGTTGTACTGCTTGACGAACTCGTCGTCATGGCACTCGCGCTTGGTCTTCTGCAGCGCCTCGCCGATCGTGGCGCCCGGCGCGAGCAGGTTTTTGATCAGCGACTCGCTCATCTGCTTGTACGGCGAGTTGCGCCATGACGCGGCGATTACCGCGATCGCCCCCTTCTTCGGCAGGCGCAGGAACTTCTCTCCGATCGAATCGGCGGTGGGGTGATCGAACGGCGCCGAATAGCAGGTCATCGACAGGACGACCGGCAGCCGCCGGCTCTCGGGCAGCTTGTCGAGGTCCGAGAGGTTGAAAAGATCGCGGTGCTTGGTCCAGTCGGGCGGTCCGGTGCGCCAGATGAAGCGCCCGCCATGGCCGATGAAGTGGACCAGCAGCTCGCCGGCCCCAAGCGCTTCCACCAGGTGCTGCTGATCCTGCTCGGGGTGAGGCGCCCCTTCGACCTCCGGCTTGGGATAGACCTTGCGCGCCGCGAAGCCGCGTGGCGCGAGATCGCGCGCCATCTCGTCGCTCCACCCCTGCATCACCGGTTCCTCGTTGGTCACCCAAACCACCTCGCGCCGCCAGGATCCAATCTCCGGACGATCGAGGTAGGCGGCGGTCTTGGCGACGATCGCGGCGACCTCTTCGGGCTCGATCACCGGCAGGCGGCCAATCGCCATCTCGGGCTTCAAGTCGTCGCCCTCGACGTCGACGAACCAGTTGTCGCCCGCGGCGTGGCCGTCGAACGTGCCGTAGTTCCAGGTCGGTACGAGGTTGCGGTGATCGAGCGCGCCGCGCTCCGAGTAGGGGGTCGAGACGATCTTCGCGAACTCGGTACCGTGTCCGGGGCTGTAGGCCGAATCGACGTACTGCTCGTCCTCGGCGTCGTCGCTCGTGTGCAAGTTCTTCGGATCCCAACTGGCATCGCCCACCAAGAGGACGAACCGGGGGGCCGGTTTCGGGAAATCGCGCCAAGCGTGGCGCAGGAAGTCCTTGATCGCCTGCGGGTCGAGGATGCCGCCGTTCCACTCGTCGTAGAGATCCTCGACGTCTACCACGGCAACCTTCAGGCCGCGCTTGCGGTGCAATTCGGCGAGCGGCTCGATCGCGGCGAGCAGGCGCGGGTGGGCGATGATCAGGTAATCGACCGGCTCGGCGAACTTCGCCCACGAAGAGGGGCGATCGCGCTCGACCGCCACCGGCGAAGAGAGCGCCTGGCGGGCCACCGCCCACAACACCGTCTCGGGCTGCGGCAGCTGGAAGGCGGCGCTTTCGCGCCGGTTCGGCTCCGGCCGCCGGGCGACCCCGATCCCGGGGATGCGGCTGCCCGCCTCGCCATAGAGCGTCACGAGCGAACCCGCGGGGATCGACAGCGTCGCCACCGCGGCCGCATCGGAAACCTCCAGCCGGGAGGGGTTGCCGGGGTTCACCGCCCGCGACCGCGGATAGACGATCTCGATCGAGTTCAAAACCGAGACATCGATCAGCGATTCGCCGGTCTCGGCATTCGGCCGCACCGGAATGCGCACGCCGATCTCGTTCTTGCCCGCCGACACGGACGCCGCGGGAATCTCGGCCGTGATCCTCTGCATGCCGTCGGGATTGTTCCAAGTCGCGGAGGCCACCGGCTTGCCGCCGAAGGTGATCTCGACCGCGTGATCGGTGAGCAGCGGCGCCTTGCGCGCCGGCTGCGACCAGCCGCGGATCTCGACCGTCAGACGGATCGGCCGCGGATCGGTGGGGTCGAGATCCGTCGTGGCGAGGTCCGACAGGTCCACCGTCTGGCGGAACGGATCGTCGAGCTGGGTCAGCTTCACCCAATACCAAAGCTCCTGCGGGCGATCCTCGCGGCCGGGGAAGCGCAGAAGAATCTGGTCGTGCTCGAAATGCTGGCGGGCCGAAAGCGCCACCGGCGCGGCCTGGGACGCGGCGCCACCGGCCGGCGGGGTCATCCGCGCGGCGGTTGCCCCTCCCGCGTCGGCGTCCAACCGCAGACGGTAGACGTTCAGGTTCGAATGCTCGTTGAAGTACGTCACCTCGCCCGCGAGCCGGTCGCCCACGAACTCCAGGTGATCGCCAGGGCCGAAATGGCCGTCGCCGCCGTCGGCGAGGAAGATCGGCACCGGGCGATCGCGGTTTTCCAAGCCCAGCGAGCCGCTCGCCGGAGCCGTGGAGAGACCCGCCTTGGCAAGATCCTCGTACGTCACCCGATAGACGCCCGGTTCGGTAAGGAAGATCTTGAACGCGGTGGCGGAGGAATCCGTAGCGATCGACCCGGCGGCCGTTGCCGTCGCCGTCGCGCCCAACAGCAAGGCGACCGAGGCGAGCCAGGTCAGAGTTCGAAGTCGGCTGTTCTTGGTGATTGCGTTCATGCGTCGTAGGCCTCGACTCTCAGGAGAACCGTGATTCTACCGGTTCGCGGCGGAAGGCGTGAAACGGCAACGATGCAGACGCTGTGAGTGGGCGCTTTGGGACCGAAAAGGGTTGCCGATCGGTCGTGTCCCCAAGGCCTTCTCGGGCACCCACGGGGGTCGCCTCTAGGGTCCCGTCAAATTCTTCGGCGGCTTGCCGCACCAGCCCTCACCCCCGGCCCCTCTCCCACAGGGAGAGGGGAGAACAGCAAAATCACCTCTCTTTGCTCCCCTCTCCCTGTGGGAGAGGGGCCGGGGGTGAGGGCTGACTTCGACGAGGCCTTGGGGGCGCCCTTCCTGACCGCCGGGCGGCCCCCGACCCCTGTGCTAAAGTTCGCACGCCTGTCCGAGCGGCGGGCCTTCCACCACGAATCTTGCGCAGGAAAGACCCGCATCGGGCGGGCATCGTCAAAAGGGAATCGCATGAAGAAAATCGGCATCCTCTTCGGGCAGGAGAATACTTTCCCCTGGGCGTTCGTCGACCGGGTCAACGCCAAAGCGGTCGACGGCATCGTCGCCGAGGCGGTGAAAATCGACAAGGTGAAGCAGGGCGAGTCGACCGGCTACGACGTGATCATTGACCGGATCTCGCAGGACATTCCGTTCTACCGCGGCTATCTGAAGAACGAGGCGCTGCTCGGCGCGGCGGTGCTCAACAATCCGTTCTGGTGGAGCGCCGACGAGAAGTTCTTCAACAACGCGCTCGCGACCCGGATCGGCGTCGCGGTGCCGAAGACGGTCTTGCTCCCCTCGAACGAGCATCCGCCCGACACCAAGGCCGAGTCGATGCGCAACCTCGCCTATCCGCTCGATTGGGAGGGGATCTTCGACTACGTCGGCTTTCCGGCGTTCTTCAAGCCGTTCTCCGGCGGCGGGTGGAAGAACGTCTACCGCCTGAAGGATCGCGAGGAGTTCTTCCGCGTCTACGGCGAGACCGGCCAGCTGGTCATGATGCTCCAAGAGGAGATCAAGTTCACCGAGTATTTCCGCTGCTATTCGATCGACCGGCAGGACATCCGGATCATGCGCTACGACCCGGGCGCCTATTTCCACGAGCGCTACGACCGCAAGCCCGAACCGATCGAGCCGGGGCTCTACGCCAAGCTCTACGACGCCGTGCTGCGCCTGAACGTGGGCCTCGGCTACGACTTCAACACGGTCGAGCTCGCGGTGCGCGACGGCATTCCCTACGCGATCGACTTCTGCAACCCGGCGCCCGACGCGGACCTGAACTCGATCGGCGAGGAGAACTTCGAGTGGATCGTCGAAGCCGTCGCCAACATGGCGATCCGCCGCGCGCAAGCGCACAAGCCGGGGCAGAACAACTGCACCTGGGGAACGTTCATGCGTTGCTACGCCGAAGGCGCGGCCGATCTGGCGGAGCGGACGACGTCAGAGGTCGAAGAGAGAACGTAGGCAACGCTGGATGGCGGCGGATAGCGGCTATCCGGCTCCGATAGCGGCTATCCACGCCGGATAGCGGCTATCCCGCTCCGATAGCGGCTATCCGCTCCAGATAGCGGCTATCCGCTCCAGATAGCGGCTATCCCGCTCCGATAGCGGCTATCCAAGTCGGATAGCGGCTTCCCAGTAACATAATCTCGGCTCGCATCTTCCGCGCCCTGCGACCGCCCTTCGACTACGCTCAGGGCTCGGGTCTACCCGCTGGCTGAGCGAAGTCGAAGCCCGCTCCGCGCATCGTTACTATGGCCAAGACT
>JBBRUC010000031.1:0-38525 GCA_038248205.1 Thermoanaerobaculia bacterium | reverse complement strand
TCGATGCCGATCCGGGGGTCCGCGCGGCGCGCCGCCAGGCGCAGCTCGCGGAATCGGGCCGCAAGGTGGCGCGTGCCGAGGTCGAGGCCGATCTGATCGAGCGCGACCGGCGCGACCGATCGCGCGCCGAATCGCCGCTCACCTGCGATGAGAGCTACGTCCGGATCGACGCCACCGGGCTGTCGGTCGACCAAGTGCTCGCCCGGATGATCGAAGCGCTGCCGTAATTTGGGTGGCAGCTCCGTTTGGCTCGCGCAGGCGACTGGCAGCGCCAGAGGCGCGCACACGAAGGAGCCAAACGTCGCCACTGCCGTAGTCTTTAGTTCGAAAGCTGGTATTCGAACAGACCGCCGTCGAGCGGGCTCGCGAACAGGTGGCCCGCTTGATCGGGGCCGACCTGTACCGAGGCGAGCGCGCGGCGATAGGGGCCGAAAGGAATGAATCCTCCCGGGATCTCCTCCCAGGTGACGCCGCCGTCGCGGCTCCGCCGAACCCCCGTGCGCGTGGCGGCATAGAGATCGCCGGGAGCGTTGGGGTCGGTCGCGACGTCGCCGACCCGATCGGCGGGCGGAAAGGTGTGGATCAACGCCGAGGTCGCGCCAAAGTCGTCGCTCCGGTGTAGCTCGGTGGCGGACGCATTGCGGATCAGGAGGTAAAAGCTCGCCGGCGCATCCGGGATGGGCTCGACGTCCGCCGGTCCGGAGCGCAGGAAGCTCCAGCTCCGTCCGGCATCGGCGCTCTTATAGAGAACGATTCGGCCCGAGTCGTGCGGCAATCCGGAGATGAATTCGAGCGCGCGGGCGATCACCCGCTCCGGGTCATAGGGGTTGGTTTGAAGATCGATCACCCGTCGCGAGCCGGGCACCGGATGCGCCAGGTCCGGCATGAACGTCCCCGATAAGGTGGTCTCCCATGTCGTACCGTCGTTCTCGCTGATCAGGATGCCGTTCGAGCCGCCCGCGAGCAACACGCCGCCCGCGGCGATTTCGACCGTCCGTTCCGGCCCGGAGAGCATCACCCGGCCGAGGCCGGGATCTCCCGCTTCGTGGAGAACGGTTCCTACGGGAAGCGACAGCAGCCGGCGCCGGGGGTCTTCCGGGTCGAACGCGAGATCGGTCGCGTCGGCGAACGCCCGGGGGGATGTTTGCGCTCTCACCCGGGAAAATGTCGCGCCGCCGTCGCTGGAAAGCAAGGTGCGGACGTTACACAATTCACCGATGCAGCCGGTGTAGGGCAGGAGGGCCACGAACGCGGGATCGCGCGGCGAGATGTGCAACTCGGCCACACCGAACGCTTCGATGCCGGTCTTATCCGCCGCGGCAAAACCCTCGGGCAAGGTGACCCGATAGAGATCTTCTCCCGCCAAAAAGTAGGGACCGCCGCTCGCCGCGACGAGCGCCGTGGGCTCGCTGATCGCCAGGGGAGAGAAGGTGAAATTGGCGACGGTCCGGAAGCTGCCACTCTGCGCGCCGCGATCACTGGTGTACAGACCCGTCGAGTTGGTCAAGTAGATCTTTTGCGGCTGGAGCGGCTCAGAGGCGATCGCCGAAGGACCCGAATGGCGGAAACCGACACGACGCCACGTTCTGCCGCCGTTGGGGCTGCGGTAGAGGCCGCCCTCGCGCAGCGACGCCAAGATCAATCCTGGGCGGCCGGACGTGGCGTGGAGAGTCCGGACCTCGTCGCCCGTGGTGATCGCCAAGGAGGGGATCGGGTCGAACGTCTGGCCGTCGTCGGTGCTCTTCGCCAAACTGCCGCCCGCGGCCGCGACGGCGTAGATCGTTCCCGCAACGTCGGGCGGTGCGGACACCGGCCCCACGACGCCTGAAACCTCGGTCCAAGACATGCCAGCGTCCGTGCTGCGCAGCAGGCGTCGGGCGACGCCGTTGCCGGTTTCAGCGAGTAGCACGACCGAATTACGGGTGGGTGCCACCGTCAGCCGGACGAGCCGGAAGTCGAGGTCGCCGGTATACAGCTTGCGCCAAGTGGCGCCGCCGTCGGTTGAGCGATAGACGCTTTCGAAAATCGATCCGCCCCCTTCGACCAAAGTCGCCCATAGTGCGTTTGGATTCTTCGGATGGACCGCCAGAGCGGTGACCCGGGGGCTCGCCGGGAGGCCGAGCCCTTTGCCGCGCCAGCGCCAGATCGGGGCGCCCTTGGGGCGCTGCCAGATCTCGCCCGCGGTGAAACTCGACGTGACGAACAGGTCCCCGCGCGAAGTGGCGACGAGCGCCTGCAGCCTCCCTTGGCCGGGGCCGAACGGCGTCCAGCGGTCGGTGCCGGCCCGGGCGGCCGGGGACAGGAGAAGGGCGGCGGCGAGCACTCCGGCGCAAAGTGCCGGCGAGCTTGTAGCAATTCTTTGATTCACACTCGAATTGCGAGTTGTCAGGCTCATGGATGGCTTCTTCTCCTCGGTAGGTTTATCAATACGGATATACGCTCGCGGCAGCCCAAGCGTCGCGGTCAAACCGGGGCGGTCTGGCCGGGCGGATGTCCCGGAATCGACGTTTCGCCGCACTTATGACCTGGAACCGGTTCCGGCCCAGCGATCCTCTCGGCACCACCCTTCTGTACGCCCTTTCCAGCTCGATTCCGGGCGGGGCCGGTGAGTGCGGGTCGATCGTGCCGGGCTCGCGATTCCTCGGCATCGAATCTTGGGTTGCCCGGAGGCTCCGTCCACCAAGCCTCGCTGCAAGCTCTTGAATACATCCCCCGCGGGGATAACAAAACTTCGGCCACTTTGGCCAAGGAGAAGCGATATGGTGAAACGTACAGCCCTAGGGCTCGTCGCGGCCCTTGCTTTGACGCTCGGGGCGAGCGCCGCCTTCGCAGGCGGTTATCAGTTGGTCACCGACATCACCGGCCGGGAGCCGTCGTCGATTCCGGGTTTGGTCTACGCGAACTTCGTGCCGCTCCACCTCGATCCGCGTTGCATGCCGATGGTTTTCCGGGTCAACAACACCCAGGATCCGATTCCGAATCCGCTCGGCACCGCGTTCTTGACCCTTGCGGATGCCAAGGCTGGTTTCCAGCTGGCGATCGATCAGTGGAACCAGATTCCGACCTCGTACGTCGAGTTCCAGATCGGCGCGGACTATCCTAATGCCGGCCTTCGCTCCTTCGACACGATCAACGAGCTGACCTTCCGCACCGGTGCGGGATTCAACGGAATCAGCTCGAACGTTCAGGTCCGGTTGGTCGAGACCTCGGTGTTCAACGACGGCGACGACTTAGACGGCGACGGCGACATCGACGTGTCGAACACGATCACCCAGTGCGCCGACCTCGACAAGGACGGCGACCTGGAGTGGCCGGCCGGTACGTACGACGGCGGTACGATCATCGACATGGATATCGTCGTCAACACCAAGGCTTCCAACGGCTTTCGTTTCACCACCACGGAAGATCTGGGACAGCTGACCGCGTTGATCGATCCTCGTTCGACCGATTTCGTGGCGGATATGATTTTCCGCCTGGGCCTGACCCAAGGCTTGACGGCCTCGACGGTTCCCAACGTCAACAATCTCACCAACGCCGACGACGCCTCGATGTACAACTTCTTTGACTTCGACGATCCGTTGCGGTTGCTCCGTCAGCGGACGCTGGAACTCGACGACATCATCACCTCCTCGATGCTGTATCCCGAAGGTTCGGGTATGAGTGGACCGGCCGCGTTGCAGAAAGGCGACCAGGCCTTCAACAGCGTCTACGGGATCATCGAAGGCAACGTCCAGCACGGTAACCTGAACCTGCCGGTCCTCGGCGGTGACGTGACCGCGATGCGCCACGACAGCAGCGTCGGCACCAAGGGCGACCTAGTCAACGCGGTCTACGTCGGCAATGCCAGGGTGGCCTTCAATCCGACGACGCAAGCGACGGCGCTCCTGCCTGCCGCGGAAGGGATCGTCGACGGCAAATACCGTTTGGCGGTGCCGTTCGGCACCTATGATTTGAACCTAGAGGCCGTCGACTTCTTCCCGCAGTCGGTCGCCTCGGTCGGCGCGGTCGCGAGCCTCGGCGCCACGTATGGCCTGAACGCCTTTCCGGAAGAGTTTTGGAACGGCAACAAGGAGAGCGCCACGGAATCCGATCCGGGCCAGAGCATCCCGGTCACGGTCAGCCCGGGCAACCCCCTGGTCACCGGGATCGACTTCGTCACCAACCGGATCACCGCCGTCACCAACTCGGGCCCGCCGAACATGACGGACTTCGACGACGTTCCGGGCAGCTGCTACGCGGTGGACTTCCCGATCAGCCAGCTGATGGCGGCGGATGCGGGTCGCGAGTTGCCTCTGACCACCGGGATCGTCGAGGGTGTCTCTGCCGACCAGTCGCAGGTGTGCGTCATGCAGCAGCTTTGGCTTGCCTACGGCACGGTGAGCGGTACCACCGCCACCATCAGCCTCAACAAGCCGCTGGAGTCGACCACCAACTTCGGCATTCAGCAGTTCGAGCGTCAGCCTTGGTTCTTCCAGCGGAGGAACCTCGCCAAGAAGATCTTCGACGAGTTCCGCAAGGGCCGTCAGACCCATGTCTTCCTGGTCGCCAAGACGCCGGACACGCCGTCGAGCCCCAACTTCAGCAACAAGTCGAACCGCCCGGCGGTAGACATGCGTAGCGACGGCTTCATGCCGCAGGGATTGTCGTACATCTCAACCGACTGCGTGAATTTCACGGAGAGCCCGACCTACTTCTGGGAGATGGATCTCCACTTCAGCGAAGAGTAAGAACGTCGTTTCGGCCCAGCGCCGAAGAGGCAAGTCGACGTGACGAAGGCGGGCCGGTAAACGGCCCGCCTTTTTTTTCGCTCCGGCCCCTACCAGGCGATGCCGTAGTCTTCGCCGTGGTTCGAGGAGCCGCCCCACATCGTGCCGTGGGCGGCATCGATCTCGATCGCGTTGATCGGTCCGGAGGTACGCTCCTCGAAGTCGAGCTTGTAGCCCATGCGTCGCAGCTCGTCGCGCACCCAGGGGGAGACCGAGTCGGCGAGGGTGAGACGCCCCGGCTCGATCTTGTGATCGCCGAACGAGCTACGCATCTGGTAGGTGTTCCAATTGGCCGCTTCGGTCGCCTCTTGGACGGTCATTCCGAATTCGACCACGTTGAAAAAGAACTGCAACAGGTTCTGGTCCTGGCTGTCTCCCCCCTGGACCGCGAAGGCCAAGAACGGCTTGCCGTCCTTCATCGCGAGCGTAGGGGTGAGGGTCACCCGCGGGCGCTTGCCGGGCTCGACCACGTTGTAGGGGCCGTCCTCGGGCGCGGTGACGAAGCTCTGCATCCGCTGGGAGAGGCCGATGCCGGTGTGCCCCGCGATCACCGCCGGCACCCAGCCGCCCGAGGGGGTCATCGAGACGACCCACCCTTCGGCGTCGGAGGCGAGAACCGAAGTCGTCCCGGCATGGAACGCCTCGTCGGCCGAGAGCGAAGAGACCTGCCAGGCGGGCTGATTGGCGCCCGCGGCGGCTCCCGCGTGCCAATTCTTCAACAGATCGCCGAACGGATTCGCTTTGCCTTCGAATCCGTACGGATCGCCCGGGCCGAGATCGGTCCGGTTCTTTTCCGGATCGAGCTGGCGCCAGCGTTCCTTGGCGTAGGCCTTCGACAGCAGCCCGGCGAGCGGCTCTTCCGGGGCGAACGCCGGATCGCCGTAGTAAAAGTCGCGATCGGCGAACGCCATGTGCATCGCTTGGGTAACGGTATGAATGTAGCGAGAGCTGTTGTAACCCATGCCTTTGAGGTCGGTTCCTTCGAGCAGGTTGAGCGCCTGCAGCATCGCCGGGCCTTGGGTCCAGGTGTCCAGTTTGTAGACCTCGATGCTCTTGTAGCTGACCGACACGGGCTTCTCGAGCTTGACCTGCCAATTGGCGAGATCGCCTTCGGTAAATAGCGCCCCTTCGGCGCGCGCGGCGGCCACCAGCTCTTTGGCGAGATCGCCGCGATAGAACAGCTCGTAGGCGGCGAGGATCGCGTCGTGCCGGTTCTTGCCCGCAGTTTTGGCCTGCTCTTCCGCCGCCACCAGCCGGCGCAACGTACGCGCGAGATCGGGCTGGCGGAACATCTCGCCCGCGTCGGGCGCCTGTCGCGGCCGCTCGGGGTGGGGGAGGAAGACGGCTTTGGAAAACGGCCAACCGGCCAGCCGCTCCTGCTGGCGGAAGATCGAGTTGGCGAGCTGTGCCTCGATCGGAAATCCGTCCGCCATCTCGATCGCCGGGGCGAGCACGTCGGCGAGCGACAACCGGCCCCACTCGGCGAGCATCGTGATCAGCCCGCCAGGGGTGCCGGGGGTGACCGCCGCGAGCGGCCCGTACTCCGGCGGGTAGCGCAGCTTCTGCTGGCGGAAGAATTCCGGCGTCGCCCCAGTGGGTGCAACCCCGAGCGCATTCAACGCGATCACCTGCCCCGTCTTCGGGTTGTAGATCAGGGCCTGGGTCTCGCCGCCCCAGCTGAGGGTGTCCCACATCGTGCAGGCCGCGGCCAGCATCGCCGCCGCGGCATCGACCGCGTTACCCCCCTTCTGGAACATCATCGCCCCGGCTGTTGCGGCCAACGGTTTGCCGGTGATCGCCAGCCAATGCGCGGCATGAAGCGGCGGTTTCTGCGTCCTTGCAGCACGGGCGGGCAAGACGGTTCCAAGGACGAGCGCCAAGGCGAGGAGCGGGATGACGACAGCAACGGCGGAGACCGATCGTGTACGGCGGTGCATTCTGGGTTCCTCCCTGGAGTTCGGTTTGCTCGTCGGAAAGAATAGCGCTATCGACGCTCGGGACTATCCCGACCCTGCCGTGCCTATACCCGCGGCTCTTCCGGTGGCCCAGGCCCAGGCGAAGTTGTGGCCGCCGATCGGGCCGAAGGCGTCGAGGATTTCGCCGCAGAGAAACAGGCCGGCAAGACTGCGGCACTCCAGGGTGCGTGAATCGACTTCCGCCAGGTGGACGCCCCCTCCGGTGACTTCGGCCTTCCGGTATCCCTCGTCACCGTTCGCCGGCAGGGGATAGCGAACCAGGACTTCGATCAGTCGCTTTCGTGCCTCGCGAGGCAGTTGAGCGAGGGAGGTCGCCGGAGCGATGCCCGATTCGGTGAGCAGTTGTTCGGCCAGGCGTTCGGGTAGATGACGGCGCACGACCCCGAGCGGCGTCCCCGGCCCCGAGCGAAGCGCCGCCTCCCAGGCCGTTTCGTCCAAATCGCACCAACGCACCCGCAGCCCCGGTGCCGGTTGGGTTTCGTTTCGTGTCACCACGTCGGAGAGATCGAGCACCGCCGGCCCGCTCCACCCCCGGTGGGTGAACAGAAAGCCCCCGTCCGCGCGGCGCTTGGTGCCCGGTGCGTCGATTCCCACCGTGAGAGAGATTCCCGCGAGGCCGGCGTGGCCGTCGCCGGTTAGAGGGGTGAGAGCCGGGTAGGTCGGGATCACCCGCAGGCCGAGCTTTTGAGCGATGGCCAATCCGACGCCGTCGCTGCCGGTCCGCGGCAGGGACAGACCGCCGGTCGCGAGCACGACCGCCGCGGCGTCGATCGGCGGACCGGATTCGAACCGGATCGTCCATGCCCCCGCGCCGCCCGGTTCGAGATCGGCAACCCGAGCGCCCGTTCGCAGCTCGACTCCGCTTTTCCGGGCGAGGGCGACCAGGCCGTCCCGCACATCGCGGGCGCGGTTCGAGGAGGGAAAGAGCTTGCCGCTCTCCGGTTCGAGCGCGAGCGGTATTCCTGCCTCGCGCTCGAAAAAATCCCGCTGCTCCCCAAGTGGCCACGAGCGCAGCATCTTGCGCAACGTGTTGGGGGAGGAGTCGGTGACGAACCGCTCGGGCGCCAGCTCCGACGGGAGCACATTGCAACGCCCGCCGCCCGAGACCAGGATCTTCCGCCCGCCGTCCGGGGTTCCTTCAAGCAGCAGCACGGAGCGGCGCGAGGCCCCGCCGTGCCCGCGTGCGGCGAAAATCGCCGCCACGAGCCCCGCCGCCCCGGCACCGACGACGACGATCGGCAGGTCAGGCATCGAGCGCCGTCGAGAGACGCGGCTACCCGCGAAGGGCCAGAGCGAAGATCCCCGGCAGCTTGAACAGCGAGGGGGCCGCTTCAAAGGCGGCGAGCTTGGTGGTCAGGCGGGCCGCGGTCTTGTGGGTGAGAAACCAGACCGGCTTCGGGACCACGCGGAACGGTGCGCGAAAGACGGTCTTCTCGATCTGGGAAAACATCAGCGTGTTGTGCACCCAGCCGGTGCCCGAGCGAATGTCGTTCCGCGCATGCCCAGGATAGGCGCCCCATGGGGTGACGATGACGCCATAGCCGATCGCCGCCCAGTGGTTGATCGAGACCGTGCCGTAGCGCAGATCGTCGATCGCGGACTCGACCGCGGGGCCGACCTGCGGATCGTGTTGCGATGCGGGATGGACCAGGAGCGTTACGTTCAACGTTCCCCAGATCGTCTCGTTGGCGAAGCGGGTCGCGGCGGCGACGAAATCGGCCGCCGAGGCGGCCTCGATCGGCGCCTCGCAGGCCAGACCGCAGAAGGCCTCGAGGGTAAAGCAAAGGTCGTTTTCGTTCGTGGTTGAAACGCCCGTGATGAACCCCCAGGGGAGTTCGTCGCCTTGGGGCCTCCCGTACCGCTCGATCTCCGGATGCGCGGTGGCGAAGCGGTCGAAGCGCTCCGCGGCGCCCGGGTAATAGGCCTTGCGTAGGTCGGCCTCGACCAGAAACCGGCGCATCGCGGTGAGCAGCTTTTCTCGTTGCGGCCAGCCGGCCCACGTGAGGATCACCCGGGTCGCGTTGCAGTTGAAGCCGGCGTTGTTGGTGAACTGGGTGACCAGGTTTTCGGCGTGGTATTCGATGTCGGAATCGCTCCACTCGCCCGGCACCACGATCACCGGCGAGACGTTGCCCAGCTCGGAGGAGAACGGCTTGGTGTTGATCGGAGCGTCCCGCTCCTTGCGCGCTTTGCCCTCTTCGCCGGTACCGAAGACGATCGCGTCGTAGGTCTTGTCCGAGCCGGTGATGTGCAGCTCGTCGATCTCTGGATGGTTCGCGAGATACGAGCCTTCCTCCGTGCCGCCGTAGGCCATGCGGAAGAAGCCGCGCGCGGCAAGCGGCTCGAAGATCTCGGCGAGGATCGGCCCCAGGTATTCGTTGACCGGATGGACCTTGAGCAGGACCACGCGGTTTTCGACGAACAGCTTGTACAGGGCATCCATCGGCGCGATCCCCGAGACGTTGCCGCCGCCGAGCACAAGGCAGACGCCGCCGGGATCTTTCGTGTCGTCGTAGGCGATCGCTTGGGTGGAAACCAGGTTTTCCGCCGTGACCCCCGGCAGCATTCGCACGTCCGCGGTCACCCCGGTATAAAACAGGCGATCCCAGGCGTCGAACGGAAAGATCCGCGCCTCGACGCGGCCGTCGGCCAGGCGGCGGACACCGCCTGGAATCTCCGGTTTCTTTCCCGCCGCCAAATCGGCGAGCGAGGCTTCGAATAGGCGCAGGTTGCGCAGCGTGAAGTAGGGGCCAACGAGCGCCTCCTCGCCCCACGCCGGGTGATCGGGGGTAAGCCCCTCGGCTGCCGTGCACAGGGCGGCCCAGCGATCGGCGACGCCGAGCGTAATCCGCGTCATCTCGGCCAGCAGCGCCACCCGTTCCTGGGGCGAGACGCCGACCCAGGCGGCTTTCGCCTTCTGAAGATCACGCGCCGCGGCATCCATCTCGGCGCGCAGCGTCGGAAGTATTCCGGTTGGGTTCGCGGGTGTCCCCACGGGGGCGACGGGCGAGGATTCGGTAAGGGTTGGCGGCATCGCGGCATCTCCCAGAAGGCGGACGCCACGACCCTACCATGCGATGCCGCAGAGCGGCAAAAGAGGCTCTCGCCCCTGTCTCCCCCTCCCGCCGGGCTTCGGCGGGAGAGGGGAGAACGGTTGGAATGGGCTTCGACTACGCTCAGCCCGCGAGAGTCAAAGGGCGGTCCCTGAGCGAAGCCGAAGGGCTACGACCGGCGACGCGGCCGGCCCGGCTCGGCGGGGCGAGCGGAAGCGCCCGGCTCGGAGCGCCGCGGAGCATCCAACGAATTGCCGCGCAGATGCCACGGGGTAATCGGCGTACCGAGCGAGCCGCGTTCCGGGCCGCGGCTCGGACCCTGCGCCAAGCGACCGGCCGGGGCGGCGGTGGTGGTGGTGCTGTAGTTACGCGGCGCCCGCCCGGGGGCGGCTCCGCGCGGAGCCTGCGGCTGGCCGGGGCGTCCGCCCTCTCGACGGCGCGCCTCTCCGGGGCGTTGGCCGGCCGGAGCCCGGTTGCCTCCGCTCGGAGCGGAATTGCCGCCGACGTTGCGGCTCGGCTGCCGGGCCGGGGCCGGGGCACCCTCCGCCTTGCGCGCCGCTTTTTCGCGGGCGCGGGCGCGCTCCTCCGAACGCTGCGAGCGGATCTTGGCGATCCGCTCCGCGATCGGGATTTCGAGCTTCTCGTTCGCCTTACGGTCGTAGTCGAACCCTTCGAGCTTCTTGCGCGGCAGCTTCTTACCGATCGCGCGCTCGATCGCGGCGAGTTCCGATCCCTCGTTGTCGCCCACGAAGGTAAACGCCTCGCCGACCGCTCCGGCGCGCGCCGTCCGGCCGACCCGATGGATGTAGTCCTCGGGGATGTTCGGCACGTCCAGGTTGATCACGTGCGACAAGAGTTCGACGTCGATGCCGCGGGCGGCGATGTCGGTCGCGACCAGGACGCGATCCTTCCCTTCCTTGAAGCGGGAGAGGGCGAGGGTCCGCTGCGCCTGGCTCCGGTTGCCGTGAATCCGCTCGCACGGCACACCGTGGCGGTTCAGGTAATCGGCCAGCCGGTTGGCGCGGTGCTTGGTGCGAGTGAAGACCAGGGCGCTTTTGATCTCGTCGCGCTGGAGCATTTCGAGCAGCAGGGCGGACTTCAAATCGTCGCGCACCGGAAACAGCGTCTGGGTGACCCCTTCGGCCGGCGCGGCCTTGCGCTCGACGTTGACCATCGCGGGCGAGGTCAGCAGCTCACGCGAGAGGACGACGATCGGCTGCGGCATGGTGGCCGAGAAGAACAGGGTCTGGCGCGGGGTCGTCGGCAGGTGCTTCAAGACGCGCCGGATGTCCGGCAGGAAGCCCATGTCGAGCATCCGGTCGGCCTCGTCGAGGATCAAGATCTCGATCCCCGGCAGCTTCGCGTACGGATACTGGAAATGGTCGAGCAGGCGCCCAGGGGTCGCGATCAGAACGTCGACGCCGGTGCGGAATGCCCGCTCCTGCGGACCCATCGCGACGCCGCCGAAGACGGCCGCGCTCTTCAGGTTCGTGTGCGCGCCGAGCGAGCGGGTGTTCTCTTCGATCTGCGCGGCGAGTTCCCGCGTGGGGGTAAGGACCAACACCCGGGTGACGCCACGGCTCTTGCCGAGCAGGCGATGGAGCGTCGGCAGCACGAAGGCCGCGGTCTTGCCGCTGCCGGTCATCGCGCAGGCCAGCAGGTCGCGTCCGGCGAGCGCCGGAGGAATCGCGTCGAGCTGGATCGGGGTGGGCTGTTCGTAGCCCAGGTCGCGGACGCCCGCAAGCAGTGTGGGGTGAAGGCCAAAGGTTGAAAAAGGCATAGGAACCTAGTTCTTTCTGAGCGCGGTTTCTCGCCGTGCGAGAAGGTGCTCGCGCTCAATTGGTTCCGGCGATGCAGGGGGAAAAACGGGGGACTTGCCGGTGAGGCCGCCGCTGGGGCCGGGAGGCCCTCGAAATCGGGTTACAACTTGTCGAGGTTTCGGGAGCCTGGAACGCAAGGCTGGAAAGCTGACGGACCAAAGGATCTCACAAAGCGGCACAGAGAGCAAACCGCGCGAAGAGCGAGAGGCTCGAACTCGGATAGATAGCGGAATCGTGGTGGGGTCCGCGGGCTTGGGGAGGCGGGATAGGATGCACCCCGATGCTTCCCCTACGATTGCGCTTTGCCGTGCTCGCCGTGGTGGCGACTCTGTTCGCGGGTTGCTACGTGGCCGAGCGGCCGGAGGCCCCGAGTTCTTCTTCTCGCTCTTCGGCTTCTTCCATCCGATCCTCCGACGGCGTTCGCTGGAGCGAGACCGACCCGCCGATCAACCTCTCGCACGTGTTCGCGGGGCTGATCAACAAGCGGGGTAAGTCGGTCGGCTTCCATGCCCGGCCGGGCGGGGTCGATCCGGAGGGGGCGCGGTTGGTGCGGGTGATCGAGGGTCCGAACCGGGCGGGGGTGTACGTCGCGACAGTGGCGATTCGCTCGTCGTCCGGGCGGTGGGAGGAGAAGACCTCCTCGTTATACCCGGATGATCTCTCGGAGAGCGACGTGGTGGCCGCGATCCTCGCCGCGTTCGCGCATGCGGGCGGCGGGGAGAAATGGCGCGGCGATTCAGGACGGGGCTTTACGATCGAAGGGTATTTTCAGAACGGCAGGATCAATACGGCGTATCCGATCTATCGGGGATCGAGGGGACGATGATTAAGCAAGAAGACGAATCCGAACCGGCGCTGGTGCGCATCTTCCGCGACGCCGCTGGCGATTTGCGCGCCGAGGATCTCTCCCGGCGTTCGAGGCGCGGCCTGCTCGTCTCGTTTCTCGAAAGCGAAGTGCAGGGAAGCGCAGCGGTCGGCCGCGAGATCCTGGAGCAGCTAGCCCAGGTGGTAGCCGGCGAGCGCGCCCGTGCCATCTGGCACGGCAACGCTCATAGCTTGACGATGAGCAAGAAGTTGGCGCGGATCACCGACGAGGTCGACACGGAGACCCCCACGCTCCGCCTGCCGCTCGGCGATCTCTATAGCGCACTCGACGCCTGGATGGACGTGCTGGAAGCGAACGGTTCCTCGGGCGACTGAGCCGATGCCGCCGTCGTGCCCTGAGCGTGGGCTTCGACTACGCTCAGCCCGCGGCACCGTTGAGGTTTCGCGGATCGGTCGAGCGGCAACACCGCCGTACCCTGAGCGAAGTCGAAGGGAACCTCCCTAGAACCGGCCCCACAGGTACTGGTTCGTCACTTCGTGGTGGAACTGGATCTCACCCGCCTTGATGAAGGTGCCGAGGGCCTTCGGGCAGCGTTCGGCCTGGGCGAGCTTGATCTCGGCGAATTTGCCGTGAACCTCTTCGCCCAGCAGGTCGGCGGCGAAGCGGCTGCCTTTGAACAGACGGATCGCGTCGTAGATGTTGTCCGGCAGAAAGCGCGTCCGAGGGCGTTTGGTGCTGTCGGCGTCGTCCTCGGAAAGGGGGCCTTCGAGGCCCGTGCGCAGCAGGGCGTAGATCGCCATGTACGGGTTGGCATCCGGGGCGATCGAGCGGATTTCCACCCGCGCCGACTTCTCGTTGCCCAAGGGGATGCGCACCATCGAGCCGCGGTCGATCGCCGAGGCCTTGATCTGGTTCGGCGCCTCGAAATGCGGATCGAGCCGGCGATAGGAGTTGACGCTCGAATTGAGCACCAGGCAGACGTCCGAGGCGTTGCCGAGGATGCGCTGGATGTAGTCCCAGCCGGCGGTCGACAGGCCGTCCTTGCCCTCCGGATCGTAGAAGAGATTCGTGCCCCCCGCGGTGATCGACATATTGGTGTGCATGCCGCTGCCGTTGATGCCGGTGACCGGCTTGGGCAGGAACGACGCCGTCATGTCCATCCGCGCCGCCACCTGGCGCGAGAGCAGCTTATAGAGCTGCACCTGATCGGCGGCGATCGTTGCCTCGGTGTAGCTGTAGTTCATCTCGAACTGCGAGGGGGCTACCTCCGGGTGGTCCTTCTCGTTCTCAAAGCCCATCGCCCTTTGCACCTCGGCCGCGCTGTCGATGAACTGGCGCAGGGCGTCGCCCGGTAGCGAGTGGTAGTAGCCGCCGGTGCTCAAGAACTCGAACTGCCGGGTCTCGGGGAAGCGCCGCTCCGCGTCGCGCCCCTTGAACAGGAACCCTTCGATCTCGTTGGCGACATTGGCCACCTTGCCGCCGTCGGCGTAGAGATCGTTGCAATAGCTCTTGAGCCGCGCCCGCAAGTCCGCGCGATAGGCCGCGCCGTCGCGCTCGCGGACCTCGCCGAACACCAGCACCTTGCCCGGTCCGAAGACGTCGGACGGCAGCCAGTAAAACGCCGGCCAGTCGATCGCCAAGCGCAGATCGGACTCCTGCTGCGCCGAAAAACCGCGGATCGACGAGCCGTCGAACGTCAGGTTGTCGGCCGACTTCAAGAGGAACTTCTTGTCGTAGTCGAGCATGTGGAGCCGACCTTCGAGGTCGGTGAAGCAGACCGTGACCGCCTTGATCCGCTTCTCGTCCTGAAGGTAGCGCATCCGCTCTTCCTGGATCGCGTCGGGAGCTTTCCGCGCCAGGCGTTCGGCCTTGGCCTCGAGATTCATCTCTTCGAGGCGATCGTAGGGAATCTCCAGGAAGTCGCGCAATTGCGGCGTCGAAATCGTCATGCGAATTTCTCCTCGGGAAGGGCTCTTGGCCCTGAGAATGTCTTGCCGAGGGCAAAATCTAGCACGACTAACCTAAAAACAGGAGAACTTAGGTTAAATCACCGTCATCGGGCGGTGGGTGGGGCTGGCCGGGATCTACAGCTCGATCGCTTCCAGCTCGTCGATCCGTTCCCGGACCAGATCGAAGCCCCCCTGCCAGAACGTCCGATCGGTCGGGTCGATGCCGAACTCGGCGAGGATCGCCATCGGCCGCGCCGCCCCGCCGTAGGAGAGGAGCTTCAGGTAGCCCGGTTTGAACGCCTCGCCCTGCTCTTGGAACCGGCGGTAGAGCGCCAGGACGAGCAGCTGGCCGAAGCTGTAGGCGTAGCAATAAAACGGCGTCTGGTAGATGTGGGGGATCGACAGCCATTCGTAGCGGAACTCTTCCGACACCTCGACCGAATCGCCGAATTGCTCGCGCAGCTTCTCCAGATAGAGATCGGAGATCTCGTCGAGCGAGCGGCCGGCGAGGATCGCGGCGTGGGCTTCGAGTTCGAAGAGAACAAAATAGGTCTGGCGCAACACGGTCGCGTAGACGTCGTCCACCGCCGAGGCGAGCAGCTCACGGCGGGCGAGCGGGTCGGTCTCCTCTTTGAGCAGACGGTCGGTGATCAGCATCTCGCCGAACACGGAGGCGGTCTCGGCGAGCGGCAGCGAGGCGTGCTGGGTGAGCATCGAATGGTGCTCGGAGAGCATGCTGTGAATCGCGTGGCCCAGCTCGTGGGCGAGGGTCGCCACGTCGCGCACCCGCCCGGTGTAGTTGGTCAGCACGAACGGGGTGATGCCGGGCAGGACGGTCATGCAGAACGCGCCGCCCCTCTTCCCGCGCCGGGTCTCGCTGTCGATGTGATTTCCGGCGAAAACCCGCTCGGTCTGGGTCGCGAACGTCGGGTGGAACTCGCGGAAGGTGTCGAGCACCAAGGAGACCGCGTCGGCGTAGGGGACTTCCTTATCCGAGGTGGCGAGCGGCGCGTAGAGGTCGTAACGCCGCAGCTTGGGCAGGCCGAGCCAGCCGGCCTTCAACCGAAAGTAGCGCTGGAACAGCGGCGCGTTGCTGCGCACGGTTTCAAGCAGTGCTTCAACCGCCTCGTCCGGAATGTCGTTGTCGACGTTGCGTACCGCGATGGGCGAGGAGAAGCCGCGCAGCAGCACGTTTTCGTCATGCCAATCGCGCACCCGGTTGACGTAGATCTGGCCCAGGACGGTCGCCTCGTCGCCGTAGACTTTGTACAGTTCGCGGTAGGCGGCCACCCGCAGCTCCTGATTGGGCGAGAAGGCGTAGCTCATCAGGCCGTCGCGGGTCAGCTGCTTGGTCTCGCCGTCGACTTCGAGCTGGAACTCGATCCGGTTGGTGAGCATCGAATAGAGCGTAACGACGGCGCCGATCCCGTTGTCGTCTTTCAGGTTGATGATCTGCTCGGACCGCTCGTCCAGCGTGTGCGGTTTGAGCCGCCGCAGATCGAGCAGGTAGTGCAGCTCGTCCGGGTGCTCGTCGCCCGAGGGCAGGAGAGCCTCGGCCTGAGCATCTTCCAGGCTCTTCCACCAGAGACTGAAAAAGAGGATGCGGTTGGCGAAGCCGGTCATTCTCTGGTTCGTCCGGTTGCGGAAGTTCAGCGCGTCGCGGTCGCCGGTGTTCTCCGAGAACCAGAGCGAGGCGTAGCCGGAGAGGACGTTCATCGCCTCGCCGAGCCGTTCGTAGCGATGGAGCACGTCGAGAAAGGCCGAGCGCCCCATCTCGGCGCTCAGCTCGGCCCGGGAGGCCTCGAAAGCGGTGACCTGGGCGTCGAGATCGGCGAAGCGGCCGGCGATCAGCGCTTCGCTCCGCTCGGGCAATAGGTCGGAGAGATCCCAACCGCGGATTTCGTACGGCGGCGTGGGCACGATCGTTTCGGGCATCTCGGTCGTCGGTTCGGTCGGTAGGGCGATCATCGGTCGGTTCGGGCTCAAAGAAGAATAAGGTCGTCTCCGGGCGGAATGATGATTCTAGTCGATCCGCCCGCCGGTGCGCCTACGGCGCGGCCGGCGGGTCCTCCGCGGGGGGGGCCGGGATCTTGGCCGGCAAGAGCGTGATCCCCGCCTCGCGCGCTTGGGCTTCGAAGGCGGGAAGCCGTTCGGCAACGATCGTCCGGAGCTTGGCCAACTGGACGTCGATCGCTGCGACCAGTTCGTCGCGCACGGCGATTGCCGAGGCCGTGGGGGCAAAATCGCCGGTGCCGGCGGCTCCGGCAACCCCCGCGAGCTTGTCGTTCAAGCGGATAGGGAAGTTCAGCGGATCTTGCCGGCTCTCCATCTTCGTCTGGTAGAGGGCCTCCTCGACCTCCGAGAGCTCCTTTTGGAGCGCTTTGGCGGCGTCGCGAATGTCTTTCCGGTCGTCCCCCTCCAGGCGGGCGGCGAGGGCGTCGATCGAGCCGCGGGTGTCGCGAATGAAGCCGATCGCGCGGTGGACCTCCGACAGCTTGTCGCGCGCGGCGACCAGGAAATCGAACTGCGCCGCCAGGTCTTCCGGGCGCGCCGACGAGCGAGGATCGGGCAGAACCTCGAAGTCGGTGGTTTCCACCACGCCCAAGGCGCTCAAGCGAACCTGATACCGCCCCGGAATCACCCTCGGTCCGGGCGGGTTGCCGTTCCACAGGATCATCGCGGGAAAATCCGTGGCCTGTTCGAGGCGCAAATCCCAGACGAAGCGGTTCAAGCCAACCTCCGCGGGCGCCTTCCGTTCCTTCTTCTCCCCCTTCGTAGCCTTCTTCTTGGTACCCTTCTCGTCTTTGGCGTCCTCGCCGTCCTCGCCGTCCTTTACGTCCTTCTTCATCACCTCGCCGTCAAAGCTACGCAGAACCTTGCCCTCGGCACCCAAGAACTCGATTTTGAGCTTCTCCGGCGCCTGGTCCAGCCGGTAGTAGACGATCGCCCCGACCGCGGGGTCGGTGCCGACGGTCGGGTTGGCTTCTTGGTCGCCGCCACGACGCCCGCCGCCGGGGACGCGCAAGACGGGGGCGGGGGAGTAGAGCCGGCGCGGCGCCGCGCCGGCCTTTGCCGCCACGCCCGCACCCTGCCGAAGCAGGCCGAGATCGTCCAACGCCCAAAACGCCCGCCCTTGGGTCGCGGCGAACAGGCTGCCGTCGCGGATCAGCAGATCGGTGATCGGCACGATCGGCAGATTCAGGTTCATCCGCTGCCAGCTCGCGCCATCGTCAGAAGAAGCGTAGACGCCGCGCTCGGTGCCGGCGAACAGGAGCCCCTTCTTTTCCGGGTCGGCGCGGATCACCCGCGTAAAGTGCTGCCGGTCGATCCCCTGATCGATGCGGGTCCAGGTGGCGCCCCAGTCGTGGGTAGCGAACAGGTAGGGCGCGAAATCGTCCGACTTGTAGCGGGTGGCGGCGACGTACAGGCCGCCGGGCTCGTAGGGGTTCGGCTCCAGACTGTTGATCAGCGCCCATTCAGGGATGCCCTTCGGCGTGACGTTCTTCCAGGTCTCGCCGCCGTCGCGCGACAGGTGAATCAAACCATCGTCCGAACCGGTCCAGAGGACGCCCTTTTGCAGCGGCGACTCGCCGATGCAGAAAATGGTGCCGTAGTACTCGATGCTCGTGTTGTCCTGGGTGATCGGGCCGCCGGAGGAGCCCTGCTTCGATTTGTCGTTGCGGGTCAAATCGGGCGAGATCGCCTTCCAGGTGGCCCCCTCGTCGCGGGTCTCGAACAGGACGTTGCCCGCGGCGTAGAGCAGCTTGGGGTCGTGGGGCGAAAACAGCATCGGGTAGTTCCACTGGAACCGGTAGCGCAGCTCGGCGGCCCCCCAGCCCATCGGGTTGTCCGGCCAGACGTCCAGCTGGCGAACCTCGCCGGTGCGGTGGTTGAGCCGCACCAGCAGGCCGTCGTACGAGCCGCCGTAGACGACATCCGGGTCGCGCGGGTCCGCGAGGATCGTGCCGCTCTCGCCGCCCGCGGTCGGTTCCCAATCCTGCTCGCCGATCCCGCGGCCGGCAAACGAGCGGTTGCGAATCCGCAACGCGCTGTTGTCCTGCTGGGCACCGAGCAGGCGGAACGGGAACGAGTTGTCGGTCGAAACGCGATAGATCTGGGCGGTCGGCTGGTTGTCCAGCGAGCTCCAGGTGGCGCCCCCGTCGAGCGAGACGGCGGCGCCGCCGTCGTCGGCGAGAATCATCCGCAGCGGATCTTCGGGCGCGATCCACAGGTCGTGGTGGTCGCCATGCTTCGACTCGATTTCCTCGAACGTCTTGCCGCCGTCCTTCGAATGGTGAAAGTTGACGTTCACCACGTAGAGACCCTCGGCGTCCTTCGGGTCGGCATAGAGGCGCGAGTAGTACCAAGCGCGCTGGCGTAGCTCGCGGCTGGCGCTGGTGAGCTGCCACGTTAGGCCGCCGTCCTTCGACCGGAAGACGCCCCCTTCGGCCGCTTCGACGATCGCGTAGACGTTTTGCGGATCGGTGGGCGAGACGGTGACGCCGATGATGCCGAGTGGCGCCTTGGGCATCCCCTTCTTGCCCGATAGCTCCGTCCAGTGGTCGCCCCCGTCGATCGACTTCCACAAACCGGAGCCGGGGCCGCCGCTGTCCAGGCTGTAGGGGGTGCGGCGCACGCGCCAGGTCGAGGCGTAGAGGATGCGCGGGTTGGTCGGATCGAACGTCAAGTCCGCCGCGCCGACCTCGGGCGAGACGAACAGGACGCGCTGCCAGGTTTCGCCGCCGTCCTTCGATCGGTAGACGCCGCGCATCTCGCTCGGCCCGAACAGATGGCCGAGCACGGCGGCATAGACCAGGTCCGGATTCTTCGGATGGATGCGCAGGCGCGGGATGTGGCGCGAATCGGCGAGGCCGACGTGCTTCCAGGTGGCGCCCGCGTCGGTCGACTTCCACACCCCGTCGCCGTGCGAGACGTTGCCGCGCACCGTGACCTCGCCGCCGCCGACGTAGATCACGTTCGGATCCCACTCGGAGACCGCGACGGCGCCGATCGAACCGCCGAAATAGCCGTCCGAAACGTTCTTCCAAGTGGCGCCCGCGTCGATCGTCTTCCACACGCCGCCGCCGGTCGAGCCGAAGTAATAGGTCTTCGCGTCGCCGGGGATGCCGGTCACGGCCGCCGAACGGCCGCCGCGAAACGGCCCGATCAGGCGCCAGCTGACCGCTTTGCCGAGGGAGGTCTCCAGCGCGCTCGCCGAAGCCTCCCGAGGCGTCGTCGCCGCGGCCTTTTGAGAATCCTTGGCGCTTGGTTTGGAGCTTGGGGCCGCCTTGGGTTTGGCCGCGGCGGCGGAGAGTGGTGTGAGCGCGGCGCAGAGAAGGGCTACGGCGAACGATGTGCGGAGCGGGCTACGCATGGCGCGAGCCTCCTTGGGCCCAGGCCGTGCGGCCGGTGCCGGGAGGGCGCGGAACCAGGGGACCGGGCACTCCTGGATTCCGCGCCGTTGGGGAGAGAAGTTAGCGGTAGTCCTCGACGGTGAGCTTGTCGAGCGGCAGGCCGAACGGATAGAAAAAGTTGAACACCGGCAGCTCCACCACTTCGGCGAAATTGAGCAGGCGCGGCCCCCACGTCTCGATCTCGCTCTCGCCGGCTTCGATGCGCTGATACTCTTCGCCCGAGATCTCCAGCTTTTCGGCCATCTGCTCCACCGTTTTGTTGCGCCGCTCGCGATGGCCGGTGATCAGCTTGCCCGCCTGGCCGGGTTTGCAGTCGGCCGACTTGCCGCTCTCGGCGAGCAGGCGCGAGGTCGGTGTTTCGAGTTGAATCGCGATGTTGGCGAGTAGAGGACCCCAGGTTTCGGCCGCCGTTTCCCCAGCTTCGAGAGCCTGGTACTCGTCGGGCGACAGGCCGATCTTCGTTGCGGCGTCTTCCACCGAGATCTTCTTGCGCTCTCGTTCTTTCTGTAGAACCTCTCCAAGCTTCACGTTTCGTTCCTCCTCGGCAGTTGAATGGCCGGAAAATGCTAGCACAGGGATTCGCCCGCGCGCCGCTTCGACGGAGAAACTCCTGCAATGCTCCGGGGTGTCCCGGATTGAGCGCCCAGGGTCACTGTAGTCAGGCGAGGGAGCTACGTTTTCATCCCTCGCCTTTGGCTTGGAGCAAAGGTTTCGATCTGGGTTCGACAAGCTCGAAACAGGGGAGTGCAGGATGGCGGATGGAGCGTCCCGGCGCGCGTCGGATGGGGAAGACCTCGGCATTTTGGCCACGGTGGGCCATACGCCGCTGGTGCGCCTGAACCGGATTCTCTCCGGTTTCGATCTGGCGCTGTACGCGAAGCTGGAAGGCTTCAATCCGGGAGGGAGCGCCAAGGATCGGCCGGCAACGGCGATCCTCAAGCACTGCCTGGCCACCGGCAAAATCGACCGTCGCACGGTGATCATCGAGTCCAGCTCGGGCAACATGGGGATCGGTCTCGCGCAGGCGTGCGGCTATTTCGGCCTGCGGTTCATCTGCGTCGTCGATCCGAAGACCGCGCCGCAGAACCTCAAGATGCTCGACGTCTACGGCGCCGAGATCAACCACGTGACCGAGCCGGACCCCGCCACGGGCGAATTTCTGCAGGCGCGGCTCGCGCGGGTCCAAGAGCTGCTCGGCACGATCCCCGGCAGCTTCTGGCCGAACCAGTACCAGACCGAACTCAACCCGCAGTCGCACTACCAGACGACGATGCACGAGGTGGTCACCGAGTTGGGGCATCTCGACTTCTTGTTCGTCGCCACCTCGACCTGCGGCACGATTACCGGCTGCTCGTCTTACCTGCGCGATCACGGCATCGAGGCGACGGTGGTCGCGGTCGATGCGCGCGGCAGCCTGATCTTCAGTGACAAGAAAGAGAAACGCTCGGTGCCCGGGATCGGCGCCGGGATTCGGCCGCCGCTGTGCAACCTCGATCTGATCGACCGGATCGAATGGGTGAGCGACGCCGATTGCGTCGCTGGCTGCCGGCGCCTGGTACGATGGGAGTCGGTGCTCGCGGGCGGTTCCTCGGGCGGTGTGATCACCGCGGTCGAACGCCTGGCGCCGGAGATCCCCGCCGGCTCGACGGTGGTCGCGATTCTCGCGGACCGCGGCGAGCGATACCTCGATACGATCTACTCAAATACTTGGGTCCGCGAACACGTCGGCGACATCGCGGACCGCTGGGAAGGTGCGGGAGTCTCTCCATGGCGGTAACCGAAACCAACGAAACCAAAAACGAGCTGTTGATCCTCGGCGCCGCCGAGGTCGAGGCGGCCCTCGCGGGGCGCGAACTCGAAATCATCGATACCGTGCGCCGGGCCTACGAAGCGCACGCCGAAGGGAAAAGCTCGCTGCCGCATTCGATGTTCCTGCGCTTTCCGGACAACGACAGCGACCGGATCATCGCGCTGCCCGGCTACCTTGGCGACGGCTTCGAGATCGCCGGGCTCAAGTGGATCGCCTCGGTACCGGGCAACGTCGCGCGCGGCATCGATCGGGCCTCGGCCGTGGTGATCATCAACGACCGGGCGACCGGCCGGCCGAAGGCGATCCTCGAAGGCTCGATCATCAGCGCCCGGCGCACGGCGGCCTCCGCGGCGCTCGCGGGCAAGGTGCTGCACGGCGAAACGGCGCCCGAGACGATCGGCGTCGTCGGCTGCGGGCCGATCGCGTTCGAGATCGTCCGCTCGCTCCGCGCGGTCTGGCCGGATGCGGCACGGTTTCTGGTCTTCGACTTGAACGCCGAGCGGGCCGCCGAATTCTGCGCCCGCTGCGAAGCGCTCCATGCCGGCGCGCGGTTCGAGGTCGTCTCGACGATCGGTGAGCTGCTCGCCGCGAGTCCGGTCGTGGCCTTTGCCACCACCGCGGGTACGCCGCATCTGGCCGACCTGTCGATGTGCCCGGCCGGCGCGACGATCTTGCACATCTCGCTGCGCGATCTGACGGCCGAGGTGATCCTCGCCGCCGACAACGTGGTGGACGACGCCGATCACGTGAGCCGCGCTTCGACCTCGATTCACCTGGCGGAGCAGAAGGTGGGCAACCGCGACTTCATCCGCTGCCCGCTCGCCGACATCACGGCCGGGCGGCAGTCGGCCCGCGTCGACCGGACCCGGCCGGTGATCTATTCGCCCTTCGGGCTCGGCGTGCTCGATCTGGCGCTCGCCCAAATGGTGTTGGACGACGCCGCACGAAGCGGCGGCGGTGTTCGAGTTTCGGGGTTTCTACCGTCATGATCGCAGCACGAATCCTGATCGCCGATCCTTTGAGCCCGGCGGGGCTCGACATCCTGCGCGCCGGGGGCGCCGAGGTGCTCGACCTCTCGAAGGAGGGGCGCCCCGCGGTCGAAGCCGCGATCGGCGATTGCACCGCCCTCTTGGTGCGCAGCCGCACCAAGGTGGACGCGGCGTTGCTCGCGCTGGGCAAGAACCTCAAGGTGGTCGGACGCGCCGGGGTCGGAGTCGACAACGTCGACGTCTTCGAGGCGACCCGGCGGGGCGTTTTGGTGTTGAACGCGCCGAACGCCAATCTGACCTCGGCGGCCGAGCACTCTTTGGCCCTACTGCTCGCTCTCGCGCGGCAGGTCCCCGCCGCCGACGCTTCGATGAAGCGGGGCGAGTGGGACCGCGGCCGCTTCCTCGGCGTCGAGCTGGCAGGCAAGACCTTGGGACTGATCGGTTTCGGCCGCATCGGCCAGAAGGTTGCCGCCCGCGCCAAGGCGTTCGAGATGAAAGTGATCGCCTACGACCCGTGGCTCGACAAAGAGGTCGCCAACCGGATCGGCGTACCACTGCTCGGCCTGGACGCCCTGCTCGAAGCGGCGGACGCGGTGTCGTTTCACGTCCCGCTCACGCCGGAGACCAAGAACCTCCTGTCGACCGAGCGGATCGCGCGGATGAAACCGGGAGCCCTGCTGGTCAACTGCGCGCGCGGCGGCGTGGTCGATGAGGCGGCCCTGCTCGCGGCGCTCGAATCCGGCCACCTGGGCGGCGCGGCGCTCGACGTCTTCGCCCAAGAGCCGCCTGCCGACCCGCGCCTGATCGCCCACCCGAACGTCGTCTCGACACCCCACCTCGGCGCCCAAACCGCTGAGGCGCAGGAACGCGTGTCGAGCGAGGTCGCCCGGATGGTGCTCGATGCCCTCGCCGGCTCGTACGCGGTCTCCGCGGTCAACCTGCCGTTCTCCGCCGACGCCTCCGGCGCGGGTCCGTTCCTGGTGCTCGGCGAGCAACTCGGCCGGCTCGGTACCGCCCTGGCGGGCGGGAAGATCGATAGCCTGGAGGTCGACCTCCGCGGCGTTCCGGAGGCGTTCGGCGCCGCCGTTTCGCTCGCGGTCGCCAAGGGCGCGCTCGACCGGGCGCTCGGCGACGCGGTCAACTACGTCAACGTCGAGTGGCAGGCGCGCGATCGAGGCATCCAGCTGGTCCGCACGCTCCACCCGCGCCGCGGCGAAAGCGGCGAGCAGGTCGGTCTGCGCATCAAGGGCGCCGAAGGGGAGTTTTCGATCGGCGGCATGCTCTACGCCGACCGCCAACCACGGCTGATCCGGCTCGGCACCCTGCCGCTCGAATGCCGGCTCGAAGGGCGGCTGCTCGCGCTGCGCAGCTGGGACAAACCTGGCGTGATCGGCAAAGTCGGCACCAAGCTGGGAGCCCTCGGCATCAACATCGCCGACATCCACCTGGCGAGGAAAGACGGCGAGCCCGACGCCTGGACCTTCTACCGGGTCGATCAACAGCTCACCCCCGAAATGCTCAAAGAACTCGCCGCCCTGGAAGAAGTCCGCCGGGTCTTCGACCTCGACCTCTCGCGCGGTTGACGAGGCGGAGCGCCGGCCGTTCGGTTGACCCGCATCGGCTTTCGATGCTCTTCTCTCTTCTGGATACGGATCTTGAGGAGTAGAGCATGAAGCGGGAAGATGTTTTGGATTTGATCCGCAACGGCGAGGATTCCGGGGTCGAATTCAAACGAGACGACGTAAAGAACCACGACCTCGCCAAGGAGATCGTCTCCCTCCTCAATGTTGTCGGAGGCGTGATCCTCCTGGGCGTTGAAGACGATGGCCAGATCTCGGGCACGACGCGGGACCGGCTCGAAGAGTGGGTGGCGGAGGTGGCGCGCAAGAAGGTCGAGCCTCCCGTCATACCGTTTCTCTCGTGGGCAAAAGACGTGGAGCCGGGCAAGAACGTCCTGGCGATTCGCTTGGCGATTGGCCCCGACAAGCCGTATGCCCGGGTTCACGACGATCGCCGAACCTACTTCGTGCGGGTGGGGAGCACCTGCCGGGAGGCGAGCCGCGAGGAGCTGGAGCGCTTGTTCCAGGCCTCGGGCCGCGTTCAGTACGGACTAAAGCCGGTACCTGGCGCGACCTTGGCAGATCTCGATCTCCGCAGACTGCGCGACTACCTGATCAGGATCTTGGGCGGATCGGCGCCCGCCGACGAGGATCTGGACGGTTGGGAAAGGTTGTTGGTCAGCCTGGATTTGATGACCCCGGCCGCGGGCGTCATTACCCCGGGCATTGATGGTGTACTGCTCTTCGGCAAGGCGCCGAAACGGTTCCTTTCCCAATCTGGGATTCGGGCGATCTGCTACTTGGGGACCACGCCGGACTATGCCACTCGGGCGGACCAGGATCTCAAAGGCCCTTTGGTCCCCTTGGGCGCCGCCGATGGTTCCATGGTCGAGATCGGTCTCGTCGAGCAGGCAATCGACTTCGTTCGCCGCAATACCGAGCCGACTGCTTATTTGGACAACGGCCGAAGGATCGACCGGACGACCTATCCCGAAGCCGTGGTTCGCGAAGCGATCGTGAACGCTCTGGTCCACCGTGACTACAGCCTGTGGGGTAGCGACATTACGCTCGCGATCTTCTCCGACCGGCTGGAGATTCATAGCCCGGGCCGGCTGCCGAACACGGTCACGGTGGAAGGGATGAAGGCGGGTTTGCGCTACGCGCGCAACCAGAACCTGGTCAATATCTTGCGCGACTATCGCTATGTGGATTTTCGGGGGATGGGGGTGAGGGAGAAGATCATCCCCGGGATGCGCGCGCACAACGGGACCGAGCCGGAGTTCGTGGCGGAGGAGTCGCGCTTCATCGTGCGACTCTGGAAAGATCGTCCTCTAGCTTGAATCAAGGCGAGGCCGCGCGCCGGCCGATCGGCCGTCGAGTGTCCCCTTTTGGCCTGCTAACGTTACTTATAGGGAGGCGGGCGCGTCGCCCGTCGGAGTTCTCTATGTTTCCAGCGAATTCGCGGACGGAGCGGGCTTGCCGTCCTGAACGTCGGAGGGTGGCACCTTGATCGAGAACCGTCAGTTTCGGCTCAACAAATTCGACGTGATCGGCTCCCAATCGATCGCCGAGATCGTCGAGCGTTGGATCGGCCGCGAGGCCTTGCGCTGGTACATCTCGGAGGTTACGGACAAGGAGATCGTCGTCGAAGCGACGTTTGCCGAGCTCGACGAGGCCGACCATGAGGCCGAGCCGGGGCACCGGCCGCATTTCCCCGGCAAGGCGGTGGCGGTGAGCGTGATTCCCACCGGCATCGGCTGCGAGCTCGGCGGCTATGCAGGCGACGCGGCGCCGGCCACCAACCTGCTCGCGGCGGCGACCGATTACCTGGTGACCAACCCGAATGCGGTGAACGCTTCGAATTTCATCAGCATGGCCGACAACGTTCTCTACTCCGAGGGGATGTCGATCGACCTGCTGATGAAGGGCGCGGTCGATTTCCACGTTCCGTACGGCAACCGGATCGGCCTGGTGGTCGAGCACACGACGCCCGAGGCGCTCGACGTGGTGTTCAACGTCGTCAACACCGTGCGCGCCGTCTTCGGCATCGACATCGTAGGCGTCGAGATCACCGAGAAGCCGATCGGCACCCACTCGTTCGAGAACGGCTCGGGCGCCTACGTCGGCACGGTCGATGCTCCGGAGGTTCTGTTCGGGGCGGTCGAACGCTTGGTCAAGAAGGGCGCCAACGCGATCGCGATCACCACCAACATCCAGGATCTGCCGGAAGACAACTACGTCAAGCATTTCGCCGGCGAGTATCCGAACCCGCTCGGCGGCGTCGAGGCGATCGTCTCCCACCTGGTGGTCCGCCGCTTCCGCATGCCGGCCGCCCACGCCCCGATGCTCAACAGCAAAGAGTTCGACCTGCGCGAGCAGATCGTCGACGCGCGCGGCGCGGGCGAGATGGCCTCGGCTTCCGGTCTCGCCTGCACGCTGATCGGCCTGCGCCGCGCGCCGCAGCTCGGCGGCGAACACCCCTACCGCTCGGCCGACGTGATCAACCTGCACAACGTCTTCGCGGTGGTCTGCCCGGCCAGCTCGCTCGGCGGCATCCCGGCGATCTACGCCCACCGTCACGGTGTGCCGATCGTCGCGGTGCGCGAGAACAACACGATCTTCGGCGTCTCGGCCGAGCGGCTCGGTTTCCACAACGTGATCGAAGTGGACAACTACGCCGAGGCGGCGGGCATTCTGCTCGCGTTGCGCAAGGGCATCAGCCTCGAAACGTTCCGCCGGCCGATGACCACCCTTCGCCATGGCCAAGGCGCGGCGGCGAAGAAGGCCGGCAAGCACCTGCGCTTCGCCTGAGGTGATCCGGCCCCGTACGCGATATGATCCCGGAACGGCCGGAGCGCAACAGGCGGTCGCTTCGTGACGGCCTTCGGGCCTAGGTACGGAGAGGAAAGTCCGAACTCCTACGGGCAAGCAGGCTCGCTAACGGCGAGGCGCGGCGACGCGACGGATCAGTGCAACAGAGAATAGACCGCCGGGCTCCTTCGGGGGCACGGTAAGGGTGAAACGGTGCGGTAAGAGCGCACCGCTCGGCCGGCGACGGACGAGGCTAGGTAAACCCCCTGCGGAGCAAGACCAAATAGGGAGGCGGATTACGCGGGCTGCCCGTCCCGCTCCGTTCCTTGGCCTTCGGGCCGGGCGCGGGCCGTTT
Organism: Thermoanaerobaculia bacterium; assembly: GCA_038248205.1. Taxonomy (GTDB): domain Bacteria; phylum Acidobacteriota; class Thermoanaerobaculia; order Multivoradales; family UBA5704; genus DASYKS01. Next base: position 11,197 of record JBBRUC010000031.1, on the reverse strand, counting down.
CCGGGTAGGTTGCTGGAGGCCGGCGGCAACGCCGGTCCCAGAGGAATGACCGCGAACCGTTCGCGCAAGCGGCGGGGAGACAGAATTCGGCTTATGGGGCGCTCCGGCCGTATTCTTATCTCATGATCGCACCCGCTCATCTTCCGCCGCCGGTCGTTCCCGGAGATCGGATCGGCATCGCCGCCCTCTCGGGGCCGGTGGACCCCGGGCGGCTGGAGCTGGGTATCGCGGCGCTCGAACGGCTCGGGTTCGAGGCCGTTTCGGCAGCCAATCTCGGCTCGCGCAGCGGCCTGTTCGCCGGGGGCGATGCCGAGCGGCTGGCGGCGTTTCATCAGCTCGCGGCCGACCCGTCGATCGCCGCCATCGTGTTCGCCCGCGGCGGCCATGGCGTTTTGCGGGTTCTGCCGGGGATCGATTGGGCGCTGCTGGCCCGACGCCCGCGCGCCTACGTCGGTTTCTCCGACCTCACCCCGTTTCTGAACGAAATCGTGCGCCGCCTGGGGCTGGTGGCCTTCCACGGTCCGATGGTCGCCGCGGATTTCGTCCGCGGCCAGGACTTGGAGGAGCAACGCTCGTTTCTCGATGCGCTCGCCGGGCGCTACCCGGTGGAGCAGCCGCTCGCCGGATCGTTGCGGGATCCAGGCGATGGGGGAGAGCCCGCGCGCGGCATCCTGCTCGGCGGCAATTTGAGCCTGGTCGCCGCCACCCTGGGCACACCGTTTGCTTCAGATCTCGAAGGTGCAATTCTGCTGCTCGAAGACGTCGGGGAGCCCCCGTATCGCGTCGACCGGATGCTCGCGCAGCTGCGCCTTTCCGGGCGGCTCGACCGGCTGGCCGGGATGGTCGTGGGGCACTTGGACGACGGCCTGCGCCCGCTCGCCTCGGAGGCGGAATGGCGCGCGTTGCTCTCGGACGCCGTCGGCTCCTTTTCCTGGCCGGTCGGGTTCGGCCATAATAGCGGCCACCGTAGCCCCAATTGGACGCTGCCCCTCGGCCTGCCGGCGGTGCTGGATGCCACGGGCCGGCGATTGATTCTCGGAGCGAGCTAAGAGAACCTCATGTCGAAACCCGTGTTCAAGACCACCGGCGGACCGGCCCCCGCGGATGGGGTGGGACGCAAGGGCGAGGACCTGCTGGTCGAATTCTCGGCGGGCGATTTCATCTTCCGCGAGGGAGACCTCGGGACCGAGATGTACATCGTCCACGAGGGGCAGGTCGAGGTTCTCAATCAAGCGGGCGAGGGGGAGCACCAGATCGCGGTGCTCGAAAAAGGCGATTTCTTCGGCGAGATGTCGCTGCTCGAAGAGCTGCCGCGGGCGGCTTCGATCCGGGCGATCTCGCCGGTCAAACTGGTGACGATCAACGGCACGATGTTCGCCGGCATGCTCCAGAGCAACCCCGAGATCGCGGTACGCATGATGCGTAAGCTGTCGCGCCGCCTGCGCGAGGCCGACGCGATGCTCGTCGACGCCCTCGCCTCGGTCGGCCAGAGCCGCGCGGCGAGCGAGCTGCCGCACCAGGACGAGCCGATGGCCGAGTCGACCGCGCCCGAGCGGGTGGTTCATGTCGCTTCGGGGATGGAGTTTGCGATCTCGACCGGCCCCGAGACGTCGCTCGGCCGGCGCGATCCGGTGACCGGGATCTATCCCGACATCGATTTGACCCCGGTCGACAGCCAGCGCGCGGTGTCGCGCCGCCACGCGAAGATCTACCGCCAGGGCAACAAGTTCTTCCTCGGCGAAGAGATCGGCACGATGAACAACACGTTTTTAAACGGCGCGCGGCTGGAGAAGGGCGTTCCTTCGGAGTTGAAGAGCGGCGACGAGATCAAACTGGGGGTGGTCGCCCTCCGTTTTGAAATGCCCGAACCCTCCTGACCCTCCTCACCCTCTCCTCACCGCTCGACGCTCTGCCGGGCGTCGGACCCGCGCGGGCGCGCGCGCTCGCCGCGGCCGGCTATGCCCGGGTTTCCGATCTCGTGTTCCATCTGCCGTTCCGCTACGAGGACCGGCGCGCGATCTCCTCGATCGCCGAGGTGCTGGGCCGCCCCCCGGGCGAAGCCCGTTTCGTCGGCGTCGTCGGCCGGATCGAGCGGCTCTCCTCGGTGTTCGTCCGCAAGCGGGGCCTGTCGCTGGTACGCGGCGTCGTCCGCGATGACAGCGGCGAGCTGCCGGTGGTCTGGTTCAACCGGCCTTTCCTCGCCCGGCAGATCACGCCCGGCGCGCTCTACCTCTTGTGGGGCGGCTTGCAGCCGGCGCGGCCCGCCTCGTCCGAGGGGAAGGGCGAGAAGACCTCCGCGAGCGCGGACGGTCCGGCTCTGCAGCTGCTCAATCCCAGCTGCGAACGGGCCGACAAGGCGATCCACGGCGCGCGCATCGCGCCGATCTATCCGGCGATCGCCGAATTTTCAACCGTCGTGCTGCGCCGTCTGCTCGATGCCGCGCTCGAACGGCTCGACCTATCCGCCACCCCGGAGCACCTGCCTGAACCGCTGCGTGCGCGCCACGGCCTGCCGCCGATCGGCCCGGCGCTTCGCTACCTCCATCGGCCGCCGGACGAGGCCGACCCGAGCACCCTCGCCGCCCGGCGAACGCCCGCTCAGCTGCGTTTGATCTACGGCGAGCTGCTGGCGTTCCAACTGGAGATCGCCCGCTTTCGCGCCCTGGCCACCCGGGCCGGTCGCGTGAACCGCTACCGGATCGACCCGAAGGTCCGCGCCGCCGCCCGGGCGATTCTGCCGTTCCGTCTCACCGCGGCGCAGAAACGGGCGCTCGGCGAGATCGCGGAAGACCTTAAGGGCCCGCACCCGATGCTCCGCCTGCTCCAAGGCGACGTAGGCAGCGGCAAGACGATCGTCGCCGCCCTCGCCCTGGCGATCGCCGCCGAAAACGGCCTGCAAGGGGCGTTCATGGCGCCGACCGAGCTGCTCGCCGAGCAGCACTTCGCGAGCCTCTCCCGGTTGCTGGGGGACCGCTACCGGGTGGGGCTGGTGACCGCTTCGGCGCCCGACCCCGCGGCGCGGCGCCAGGCGCTCGCCAAGGGCGAAATCCAGATCGCGGTGGGCACTCACGCGTTGATTCAAGAAGGTATCCGCTTCGCGCGCCTCGGCCTCGCGGTGGTGGATGAGCAGCACCGGTTCGGCGTCGCTCAGCGGCGGCTGTTGCAGAGCAAGGGGGAACGCCCCGACCTGCTGGTGATGACCGCGACGCCGATTCCGCGCTCGCTCACCCTTGCGATCTATGGCGATCTCGACCTCTCGGTGCTCGACGAGCTGCCCCCCGGCCGCTCGCCGATTGCCACCGAGGTGGTCTCCGCGGCGCGGCGGAAGGGGGTTTACGCTCGCCTGGGCCGCGATCTCGCGGCAGGGGCGCGGGGCTACGTGGTCTTTCCGCTGATCGAAGAGAGCGAAGAGGTCGATGCCGGCTCGGTCGCCGAGCTGGGGGCGCTGATCCGCGAGCAGTTCCCTGACGTACCGAGCGCCGCCCTCCACGGCCGGCTGCCGGCGGCGGAGCGCGAGGCGATCCTCCGCTCGTTCGCCGAAGGCTCGATCCGCCTGTTGGTCGCGACCACGGTGATCGAGGTCGGCATCGACGTGCCGCAAGCGAGCTGGATGGTGATCGAAAGCGCCGAGCGCTTCGGTCTCGCGCAGCTGCACCAGCTGCGCGGCCGGGTGGGGCGGGGGAGCACACCATCGCGCTGCGTCGCGATCCACGGCCGGCTGTCGGAGGAGGGGCGCCGCCGGCTCGAAGTGTTCGCCGAGACCACCGACGGCTTCCGCATCGCCGAAGCCGACCTCGCGATCCGCGGCCCAGGCGAGCTGCTCGGCACCCGCCAATCTGGAGTGCCGCTGTTTCGCGTCGCCGATCTGTTGGCCGATGAAGAGTGGCTCGCCAAAGCCCGAGACGACGCGCGCGAACTCCTCGCTCGCTGGGACGATCCCGATCTCGCCTTACTCCGCACCCGGATCGAAGCGCGAGCCCGCAAGCGGGCGGGTGCGTTAGATGCGGGGTAGTCCCCCAGGACCTCGTCAAAGTCGCCGTACCCGACGACTAGCTGTGGATCTGCAGACGTAGGGGCGGAGCTTGCCTCCGCCCGGGCGTCCGAGCCCTCCGAGGGCGGAGGCAAGCTCCGACCCTACCTGTAAAGAATTGGGGCCGCCTACTCCGTAGCGTCGTAGTACACCCCGATCGTCGCCCCTTGCGCGGCGTTGATGATTCCTTCCTGTTCGCACGGCTTGTGGCGGAGGAACGCGCCGCCGTACTTGCCGCCGTAGGCGAAGGTGCCCCAGATGATGTCCTGCCAGGCCGGCCGGCCCTGCAAGTCGCCTAGGAGGAAGGGCCGCGAGTCGGCGAATTCCTGGACGATCCAGCCCCCCTCGGCGAGCGCCAGATCGAGCCGCTGCTGCCAGTCGTCGGGATGGGTGCCGCGGCCCAAGTGGACCGCCACCCCCGAGGAGGAGAGGCCCGCCTTGAGCACCAGGTTCTCGCGGTGTTCGACCACGAGATCCGGCAGGTACTCGCGCTCGCCGCGAAAATCGGTGAAATCTTCGACCACCCGCCGCGTCCAAGGGAAGTGCCGACGGACGATCTCCGCGTCCTCGGGACCGAGGTCGCCGTTGGCCTCCATCTCGGAGAGCAGCGCAAGATTCGACTTGTGGGACAAGACGGTGGCGAGCGGGCCGTTCCAGGCGAACGCGGTGCCCGCCAGCAGCGCCGTGTAGACCGTGCGGCTGAACTGCGTCGGCGACGCGTCGAGGACCAGCTGCACGGGCGTATCGTGGACCTGGAGTCCGCCGACGCGCGCGGCGATCTCGCCGGGAGCGCAAGTGATCACCCGCCCGGTGGCGCCGGGGATCTGGCGTTCGACCGCGGCGCGGAAGCCGCGATCGAGAAACGCGGCGAACTGCTCGTCGGCCGGCTCGTCGAGGGTCATCGCGAGGTTGAGTTCGCCACTCTGGGCGAGCCCGCGCGCGAGGCCGACCGAGACGAAATGCGCGTACGACTCCTCGAGCGGATCGGTCAGCCGAACGTGTTCGGCCTCGGCGTCGAGAAAGCGGGCGAGCGGCGGCACTCGCCGGTAGCGGCCGTGCCAGCCGCCGACCTCCCAGCCGCCGAGGTTGCCGGCGGCGTTCACCTCGCAGACCTTGATGCCGTCGGCGGTCCAAATCATGTCGGCGCGCGCCACCATGTCTTTCAAGCAGTCGGTCTTGGCGACCAGCTCGACGAGCAGCTGCGCGATCTCGGGCGGCATGGCGTACAGCTCCGCGATCGGCTCCGGGTCGAGCCCGAAGATGCGCTGCGACATCTCGCAGATGAGACTACATACGTCCGTGGTCGCGCGGGCCAGCTCGGCGCTCGCCGCGGGGCGCAGGAACATAAACCACCGTTGCAGGTCGTAGCGCAGAAAGGCGTCGCGCTCGGCCAGAGAAGAGAACGATGCCTCGTCGTGGCACGCGGGCTCGGCCAGAAAATACTCGGCGAACCGGCGCTGCACGGCCGACCATTCGCTTTGGTCGCGAAGAATCTCAGGGGTGACGTCCAATGTGCATCCTCCGGGAACCGTCGCAGCATACCAGGGGGAGATGGCGAGCCGGCCTTGGCGGCAAGGGGGTGTACCGATACAATCGGTCCGAGCCGCTTCGGCTCGATCCGTTTTGGAATCCGCACGAAGACTTTGAGGTCGGCCGGCAGCCAGGGAGAGGTTTTTCGATGAGCAGCGACAGCGAAGTTCTGGTGCGCCAGATCGACGATCTCGACATCTCGGCGGTGGTCGAAATCGACGAACGGATCGGCGGCGTCTATCGGCCGGAAGTTTGGGAGCGCCGAATCAGTTATCACCTACGTCGCGATCCGGAAACGGCGCTCGTGGCCGAGCACGAAGGGGAGGTCGTCGGCTTCATGCTGGGCGACGTCCGATCGGGCGAGTTCGGTCTGGACGAGCCGACCGGCTGGATCGAGGTCGTGGGAGTCGATCCGCGCACCCGCGGCCTGGGGGTCGGAAGGAAGCTCGCCGAAGAGATGATGTCGCGCTTCCGCGCCCGTGGGGCGGGAAAAGTGCGAACCTTGGTCGAGGACGGCCGCGAAGAGTTGGTCAAGTTCTTCGGTTCGGTCGGCTTCGAAGCGGCGCAACTGATCGCCCTGGTACGAACGATCTGATTGGACTGGATCGGATTGGCAACGAGCGGGCCGGCGCCAGCGCCGAGGAGCTATAGAGACGATGAATCTGAGAACCGAAGAGCTGCCGAGCAAGTTTCACGGCGCCGTAATCAATTGGCGTGAGGCCTATCTGCCCGACTATCCGCTGCTGATGGAGAGCTGGGAGAAGTTCTTCCCCACCGAGCCGCGGTTCAAGCTCTGCGCGTTCCGCCAGATGGGGATGTGCACGACCATCGAGTGCGGCGAGCACACCGGCAAGCCGAAGTATCTGAAGGCGAAGGAAATGCCCGTGGAGACCGCGCACCATCTCTACGGCGCGATCCGCGCCCAGGCCTCGACGGAATTCGGCTCGATCCAGCAGCATCGGCTCACCCTCGCCCGGGCGCAGAACGAAGAGGAGCAGTTCTGGATTCTGCGCATGATGGCCGAGGAGCTGCGCCACGGCTACCAGATGCTCCACCTGCTCGCGGGCGACGACTGGAGCAACGTCACGAGCGAAAGCAGCGAGCAGATGATCGAGGGAATCCTCTCGATGAACACCGGCTCGCACCTTCTCTCGGCGTTCAACATCGATTTCGATTCGTTCGTCGATAGCGTCGTCTTCTGCGGTCTGATCGACCGGGTGGGTAAGTACCAGCTGTCGATGCAGAAGATCAGCGCCTATCAGCCGATGGCCGAGAGCATGCCGCGGATGTTGCAGGAAGAGGCGTTCCACCTCGCGGCCGGCGTCGTGCCGATGCGCCGTTGGATGACCCGCGCCGCCGCGGGCGACGTGACGATCACCGTCGAATCGCTGCAACGGACGATCAACAAGTGGATGCAGCGCGGCCTGGAGATGTTCGGCGACGAGCGGGGAGGCGCCTCGAACGTCAAGATGGGATTGAAACCGCAGAAGAACCTCGAAGCGCAGCAGCAGTACCGCGACGAGGTAAACAAGCTCGTCCGCGACCTGAACCTTCGCTTCTTGCGCGCCCGCATCCCGACGCTGACGATCGGCGACGCGGGCAAGACGCTCGACCGCATTCTCGCCGGAGAGACGGTCGAAGGGATCGAGCGCGACGACCTGCTGCGCCTGCCGCACACCGATTTCTTCCGCCGCCGCGGCGTCCCGGCGTTCACGATGATCGGGCGCGATGGCGAGACGTTCGACGACCTGAACGCCTACGCCAAGCACCTCGCGAGGAACCTCCCCGAGGCGTACCTGGCGAACCGTGATTTCTCGGAGTACATCGAGCTGCTCGGCGAGGTGACACGCGGTGAGATCACCGCCGAAGCGGCATCCGCCAAGTCGCCGACGCTGCGTCGGGTCGGCGGGGCCTGCCCGTGTTCCAAGGCCGTACGCTGGGTGGTCGACGATCCGGCCCCGGCGGTCGCCTCCCTGGTCCTTGCCGGCGCGTGATCGCCCAACGTTTCGGTTGTGGCTCTGTTTGGCTCGCGCAGGCGACTGGCAGCGCCGTAGGCGCGCACACGAAGGAGCCGAGCAGAGCCAAACGGGGCCACAACCAACTTTTCGCCCGAGAAGGGGAGGGGAAGAGTCGATGAAACTCTTCGATCGGCTGATCGTCACCGGTCTACCGCTGGTGCCGAAGGGGATCGTGGGCAAGGTCGCCGCCCGCTACGTCGCGGGCGAAACGCTCGACGACGCGGTCCGCGTGGTCCGCGACCTGAACGCCGCGGGCGCCATGGTGACGCTCGACCTGCTCGGCGAAGAGGTCTCCGAACGCTCGAAGGCGTCCGCCTCGGTCGACGAATACGTGCGGATCTTGGAACAGGTCCACGCGCTCGGGATCGACGCCAACGTCTCGATCAAACCGACCATGCTGGGGATGAAGATCGATCTCGGCTTCTGCCGCGAATCGGTCGAGCGAATCGTCGCCGCCGCCAAGTCGCTCGGCAACTTCGTCCGCATCGACATGGAGGACGCCTCGACCACGGACGCGACGCTCGCGATTTTCCATGAGCTGTTCGAGAAATACGGCAACGTGGGCGTCGTCCTCCAGGCCTACATGCGCCGCACGCTGTCCGACATCGCGTCGTTGCCCCCCCAGGGTGTCAACATTCGGATCTGCAAGGGCATCTACATCGAGCCGCGCAAGATCGCCTGGAAGGGGTACGAGACCGTCCGCGCCAACTACGTCCAAGCGCTCGACAAGCTGATCCGCCACGGCGTCTACCCGGCGATCGCGACCCACGACGAATACCTCGTCTGCGCGGCGCTCGGGCTGATCGAAAAGCATGGCCTGACGCGCGATCAGTACGAATTCCAGATGCTCCTCGGGGTGGACGAGGAGCTGCGGAAAATCCTGATTGCCGGCGGGCACCGCCTGCGCGTCTACGTGCCCTACGGGCGCGACTGGTACCCCTACTCGATCCGCCGCCTGCGCGAAAACCCCGAGATCGCCCGCCACGTCATGCGCTCGATGCTCGCGGGCAAGTAGTGGCTTCCGACCCCTCGCCGGAGCCGGTTCCGGTGCTTTCTCCGGAAGTCGTAGGCCAAGTCGCGCAAGATTCCGCGCCCCGCCGCTCGCCCGAGGCGGCGATCCGCTTCATCGTCGATCTCGCCCGCGCGCTCCACCGCTACGGCACCACGGCGCACCGGCTGGAAAACGCCCTCCAAGGCGTCGCCCAACGGCTGGGGCTTGAGGCGCAGTTTTTCTCCACTCCCACGGCCGTCTTCCTGTCTGCCGGGCTGCCCGGGGCCGAGGCGAAAACCGTGCTGATTCGCGTTCATCCCGAGGCGATGAATCTGGAGCGGCTGGCGTTGCTCGACGGCCTCGCGACCGAAGTGATGTATGGCCAGGTCTCGGTCGAGGATGCGGCGGAGCGGATCGCCTCGATCAACACGGCGCCGCAGAGGTACGGCAGCGCCCTCCTGCTCACGTCGTCCGCCGTCGCCTCGGCCACTGCGGCGCGCTTCTTCGGCGGCGGCTGGCGCGAGGTTCTGGCCGGCGGCATCCTCGGTCTGCTGATCGGCCTCTTAGGGCTCTACTCGGGACCGCGCCCCTGGCTTGGCCGCCTGTTCGAGCCGATGGCCGCGGCGGTCGCCTCGTTTCTCGCCACCTTCGCCGCGGCCCACGGCGGGCGAATCTCGGTCTATGTCGTGACGCTGTCGGCGTTGATCACGCTGGTGCCCGGGCTCTCGCTCACCGTCGCCATGTCGGAGCTGTCCACCCGCGACCTCTCCTCCGGCAGCGCCCGACTGGCCAACGCGCTGATGATCTTCTTGGCGCTCGCGTTCGGCGTCGCCTTCGGCGCTCAGCTCGCCTCGCTGTGGATCGGCGGCGCGCCCGTGGTCGGTCTGATCCACCCGATCCCGCTACCGGCCTGGACCGAATGGATCGCCCTCCTGATCGCACCGCTCGGCTTCGTCGTCCTGCTGCGCGCCAGCCCGCGCGACATCCCGTGGATCGTGATCGCCGGAATGACCGCCTACTTCGGCGTCCGCCTGGGCGCCCGCGCGCTCGGCCCCCAACTGGGAGCCTTCGCCGGAGCGGTCGCGGTGGGAGCCGGCAGCAACCTCTACGCCCGCTTCCTCGACCGCCCCGCCGCGGTCACCCAAGTCCCCGGCATCCTCTTCCTCGTCCCCGGCAGCGTCGGCTTCCAAAGCCTCGCCGCCCTGCTCGAAAGCGACGTCGTCTCCGGCATCGAGACGGCATTCCGCATGACGCTGGTGGCGATCGCCCTGGTGGCGGGGCTGCTGGTCTCGAACGTGGTGGTACCGCCGAGGAAGGCGCTTTGAGGGACTGAGAATTCATCTCATCGCGCCAAGCCTCCCCATCACTCCGCTGTATCCGCCCAGTCCTCCCAGAGAAGGCCGGAGACACGAGAAAACTCCTTCCGGTTGTGGGTCACGAGGGTGGCACCCAAGCTTCGAGCGTGGCCGGCGATCTGTAGATCGTAGGCGCCAATCGGTCTTCCACTCTTGGCAAGCTCGGCGCGAATAGCACCCGAGTGAACCGCTGCGGACGGGGTCCATGGAAGGATCTCAACATTTTCCAAGAACGCGCGAACGACGCGGCGAATCGAATCGGGGCGATCGCTCCGTAAAATTCCAAATTCCAACTCGAAGACGGATACGGCGGAGACCTTGAGTTCGCGCACCGAAAAGTCCTTCACCCGCTCGACCAGGGAAGGAGAAAATCGCTTCATGATGTAACTGCAGATATCGGTGTCGAGCAGGTAGATCACAACGGTGGGCGTTCCTGGGGAGGAAGGTCATCTCCGAGCTTCAAGTCGGTCGGTACTACGAGCGTCGGGTCAGAAAAAAAGCGATCCCAACCGCCAACTTCTACAGGGCGTAGAACCAGTGACTCCCCTTGGCGCTCGATGCTGACGGCGTCCGTTTCGAAACTGAGTTCGATCGGAATCCGGATCGCTTGGTTCCGGCCGTTGCGAAAGATTCGGGCGATGGTCTTGGGCATTGTGGGTCTCCTCCCTCCTGGCCTATGGCGGCAGCATAGGCTGGCCTGCCAGCAGCCGTCAAGCCGAAGCCGCCGAACCGATGCGCAGCGCTCGCGGGTGACTTTCCCAGAATGGTACGCTCGCGACGAGATGAAAAGCGTCCTGCCTTCCCGCCTTCGCCTGAACGTCCCGCTCCTTCTCGCCCTCTTCGGCCTGCTCACCGCCGGTGCCTGCGCGGCGGCGTCGGATGACGGGCGGGCGTTGATCAAGGCTTTCCCTGATCGGATCGAGTTTCCGGCGGTGGTCCACCGCGCGGCGTTCGAGCGCGAGCTGCTCGGGCTGGGCATGCCTGGATATCACTTCCTGGTCTGGAACGACGGGGGAGCGGCGAAGGCCGCGCTGTTCGTCTCGCGCGTGTCCGACCGGTCGGTGCTCGCCGCGCTCGAAGGCGCGGGGCTCAAACCCGGCAACGCGCTCGGCATGGCGACTTGGGACGACCGGAACGACCCCGATTCGAAGGCGAGCGATCAGTTGATCGAGGGGCCGCCGGTCGAGGTGCTCGTGCGGCTGGCGGGAAAGAAGAACCTGCTGGGCATCGGCGACATTCTGACCGACCCCGCCGGCCACGGTTTCGACATGCG
>JBBRUC010000030.1:0-38574 GCA_038248205.1 Thermoanaerobaculia bacterium | reverse complement strand
GCGATCGGGCTCTTTTTTTCATCCGGGTAGGTCACCGCCGCGCTGTCGATCAAAACCAACGAGCGCACCCGCTCGGGATGGAGCGCCGCGAGCGCGAGCGACAGGGCGCCGCCGTAGGAATGCCCCGCGACATGGGCCGATTCGATCCCAAGGGTATCGAGCACTCCGAGGATCAGGCGCAGCTGGCCGTCGCGCGAATAGGCGGCCGGATCCTTCGGCCGTTCGGTGTAGCCGAAGCCGTAGAGGTCGATCGCGATCGTCCGGTAGTGCACCGAAAGGTCGGGCACCACCTTCCTCCAGGTGTAGGTCGATTCGCCGAAGCCATGGAGCAGGAGCAGCGGCTCTCCCGAGCCGCGCTGTTCGACGTGAACGGTCCGGCCGTCGATCGTCAAACGATCCGCTACGGGCAGGCCTCTGCGGATTTCGGCGTACGGCGAAAGCGAGACGCAGCCGAGCGAGAAGAGAGGCGAGATCAGCACCACCAGGCGCCAGAGGCGCGGACGAAAGCCGCCGGAGGGAGCGCGAAAGGAACGGCAGGCGGAAGGGGGGGCGAAGAGTCTAGACGACTGATTTGGCACGGTTTAGGGTACCACAGGCAGGCCGCTAGGCGGCACTCCCGCCTCGCCCCGGCGCCGTGCTTCGAGCCCCTGCCGCTATCTGCGGCTGCCGGCGTGCCGGATGTCCAGCCCTTCGACGTAATAGACGACGTTTTCGGCCAGGTTGGTGGCGTGATCGGCGATCCGCTCCAGGTTGCGCGCGATCAGCAACAGGTGGAGCGAGCGGCGAACGTTCGACGGGGTTTCGATCATGTAGGTGACCAGAATCCGGAACAGCTGCTCGTAGAGCCGGTCGATGTCGTCGTCCTTCCGACAGATTTCGAGAGCGGCTTCGACATCGCGGGTGCGCAGCGCTTCGAAGCTCGCGCGGACCTGGCCGCGGGCTAGATCGGCCATCTTCATCAGATCGATATAGCGTTCGAGCGGCGGCTCTTGGTTCAGCTCCAGGACCGCCTGAGAGATGTTGACCGCGGCGTCGCCCACCCGTTCGAGGTCGGTCGTGCTGCGCATGACCGCGATCAGAAAGCGGAGGTCTCCGGCGGTCGGTTGGTGGCGCAGGAGGACGGCGTGGCTCGCTTCGTCGAGATTCTTTTCCTGCAGGTCGATCGACATGTCGGCGCGGATGACGCGTTCGGCGAGGCCGGAGTCGGTCTCCTCCAGGGCGCGCATCGCGTCGCGCACCATTTCGTCGACCGACTGGCCCATGCGCAGCAGGTCGTGGCGGAGGCGGTCGAGGTCATGATCGAGCGGGCGTTCCATTCGTCGATCCTCGCAAGGTCCATCGATTGTGCGGGGGGCCAAGGGGCGGAGGAGAAAAAAAGGGAAGGCCGCGCCCGTACAACGCGGCCTTCCCGAGATCAGTGGAGGTTCTGGTGAATCGGGTTCGGCCTAGAAGATGATTTGGTACTGGAGACGGAATTCCTTGTCCGTCACCTTGGTGGCCTTGTTCTCGATCTCGCGGAAGTCGGCCTGCAGCTTGTGGGCGTGCTTGTTGAAGAAGTAGCCGAACGCCACGCCGGTCTCGGTCCGCTCGTTGTTGGAGATGTCGGTGTTCGGGTCGATCTCCGACAACCGAACCGCCAGCTCGACCTTCTTGGGGATGACGAAGTAGCCGACCTGAGCGATCAGGCCGCTGCTGTCGAAGTCCCTGGCGACCTCCGGACTGTTCGACGCCTGGAACACTTCGGCGTAGGCGGAAAAGCCACGGTACTTGAAGACCACGTCGCCGCCGACCACTTTGCGGTCGATGTCGTCGCTGGAGGTCGCGCCCTGGCGATCGTTCGACTCGTACTGGCCGGCGATTGCGAACAGCGGCTTGGCGCTGCTCTCGAAGTCGCCTTCGGAGTACTTGACGTCGCCGAGCGGCGACCAGGTCACGCGGGCGTCGTACTGGTACTTGTCATTGTCGTTACGCGACACGGTGCGGCCGTTGCCGTTGAAAATACCGACGCGCCAATCGACCGTTCCACCCGCCCCTTCACCCCAGGCCTGAAGACCGATGTCGCGACCTTTGGCGAACTCGCCCGAGGCGAGCGAGCGGTCGACGAACTGCTGCGAGCCCGACGAGGTCAGCTCCTGGCGGCCGAACGGCACCTTGAACTGGCCGACCTTCAGCTGGAAACCCTTCTTCCCGTCGGTGAAATCGTAGTTGGTGTGGGCTTCTTCGAGCGAGTTCGCCGTGTCGGCCCAGTTGAGCTGCAGCTCGTAGGTGAGGTTCTTGTTGTAAACCCAACCTTCGAACTTGGTCTTCGCCCGGCGGATGCGGAACGAGCCCCGGTTGTCGCCGACTTCGGGCATCTCCTCGGTGAAGCGATACTGAATCCGGTTCGAGATGACGAGCTTGGCCGACTTGCTCTCGATCGAGGTCTTGCCGTCCTTCCAGCCGACGGTGAACGCGGGCTTTTCCGGCTTCGGCGTCGGACGGTCGTAGCCGTCGAGGTTGTGGCGGAAGAAATAGAGATCGGCGGCGGTCTCGTTCTCCGCAACCACCGTCTCGCCGTTCTCGCCGCGGCCGATCAGGGTGATCGACTTGCCCATGTCGTTGGACTCTTCCCACATCTTCAGCGTCTCGGGCGTGTTGAAGACATAGATTCGGCCATCCTTGGCCACTTCTTTGTAGAACAGCCCTGTGACTTGGGCCGAGGCCGCCACGGTGGCCGAAGCCACCACGAGCGCGAGCACGGCGGCCCGGAATAGGTTCCTACGCATTCCGACTCTCCTTTTCATAGAGTTCCCGAGTTCCATAACGGAATCGCAAAATTACGAGGTTCGTTTCGTCGCCGGGCGCTAAGGCCGCGCGTGGCTACTGCGGACGCTCCTTGCGAGTTGGCGAGACGATAGATGCGAGCCCGGGCGAACGAGAGACGCCGATGTGACAGGCGTGCGACGCCGGGGACGGCGGGCCAAGAATCGGAGGCCTCGGGCCGGTCTGGTAGGATCTCCGGTTCCTGAGGAGCCCGCGATGAAACCCTTCTACGTAACAACGCCAATCTACTACGTCAACGACCTGCCCCACATCGGGCATATTTATACGACCATCGTGGCCGACACCGTCGCCCGGTACCACCGGCTGGCGGGGGATGAGGTCCGGTTCTTGACCGGCACGGACGAGCACGGCCAGAAGATCGAACGGGCGGCGGCCAAGGAGGGGGTGACCCCGTTGGCGCTCGCCGACCGGGTGGTCCGGCGTTATGTGGAGCTTAAAGACCGGATGGGGTTTTCGTACGACGACTTTATCCGCACCTCCGAAGCGCGCCACCAGGCCGGCGTGGTGGAGATCATCCACCGGATCGAGGCGGCGGGCGATCTCTATACCGCGAAGCACGAGGGTTGGTATTGCCCCGCCTGCGAGCTGTTCTATACCGAAAAGGAACTGCTCGTCGGCAACCGCTGCCCAGTCCACGAAGAGGAGGTCGAGTGGAAGTCGGAGGAGAACCTCTTCTTCCGCCTCTCCCGCTTCGAGCAGCCGCTGCTCGATCTGTACGAGCAGCACCCGGAGTTCGTTCGACCCGAGAGCCGCCTGAACGAGGTCAAGTCGTTCGTCGCCGGGGGCTTGAAGGATCTGTCGGTCTCGCGCACTTCCGTCTCGTGGGGAATTCCGTTCCCCGGCCACCCGGGGCACACGGTCTACGTCTGGCTTGACGCGCTCACCAACTACGTGACGGCGCTGGGGGTGGGCAGCCCCGATCCGGCGCTGTACGAAAAATTCTGGGCCGACCCGAACGGCACGCGAATCAACGTCGTGGGCAAAGACATCCTGCGTTTCCACGCCGTCTTCTGGCCCGCCTTTTTGATGTCGGCCGGGCTGCCGCTGCCGACCACGGTCTGGGCGCACGGCTGGTGGCTGCGCGACGGCAAGAAGATCTCAAAAACCTCGGGCGGCGCGATCCGCCCCGACGATCTGATCGAGCGCTTCGGCGCCGATTCGCTGCGCTATTTTCTGCTGCGCGACATGGTGTTCGGCCAGGATGCGTCGTTTTCGGACGAAGCGTTCATCGACCGCTACAACAGCGATCTGGCCAACGACTTAGGCAACACCGCGAGCCGTGTCGTCACCCTGTCGCGGCGTGCGTTCGAGAATCAAACCCCGCCGGAATCGTGTACCGACAACCCGTTGATTTCGGTCGCGGCCCAGGTGGCCGAAGAGTACCGGGCGGCGATGGACGACTTCGCGTTCTCCCGGGCTCTGGAGGCGCTCTCGCGTCTGCTCGCCGAGGCGAACCAGTATATCGTGGCGCGCGAGCCCTGGAAGCTGATCAAGGCGGAGGGGGAGAAGGCCACCCTCTCCCGCGTGCTCTGGAACGGGCTCGAAGCGGTGCGCATCGTGGCGACCGGCCTGCTGCCGTTCATGCCCGAAGCGGCGGCCCGGGTGCTCGCCGCCGTTGGGACCGCCGAGGTGCCGACCCGCCTGGACGCGCTCGCCTGGGGCGGCACGCCCACGGGGGCGCCTTTGGCTGAGATTCCGCCGCTCTTTCCGCGGATCGACAAAGCCGCCTACTTTGCAGAAACGCCCGTCGAAGCGGCCCCGGCCGCGAAAGAAGAGAAGAAGATGATCTCGATCGACCAATTCTTCGAGACCGAACTCAAGGTGGCCAACGTGGTCGCCGCCGAGCCGGTTCCGAAGTCGAAGAAGCTGATGAGGCTGACTCTCGACGTCGGCGACGAAGGGCAGCGCACCGTGGTGGCCGGCATCGCCGAGGCCTATGCACCGGAAGATCTCGTCGGCCATCAGGTGATCGTGGTGGCGAACCTCCAACCCGCGAAGCTGATGGGCATCGAGTCCCAAGGGATGGTGCTCGCCGCGACGCTCGACGGCAAGCCGGTCGTGCTCCGGCCGATTCAGCCGGTGCCGCCGGGAACGCGGGTGAAATAGCTTCGATGCTGATCGATTCGCACTGCCATCTTCAGTCCCTCCAAGGGGAAGGCGAAGCCGAGCGCGCTCTGGACGCCGCGCGGGAGCGCGGGGTCCGGGGATTCCTGGTCCCCGCGATCCGCCTCGATCAGGCGGAAGAGATCCTCGCGCTCTGCCACAAGCACCCCGACGTTTGGTGCGCCCTGGGAGTGCATCCGCACGATGCCTCCTCGTGGCAGGAGGGGGACGACGACCGCCTGCGCGGCCTGCTCGCCGACCCGAAAGCCGTGGCGGTGGGGGAGTGCGGTCTCGACTTTTACTACGATCACGCCCCGCGCGACGTGCAGGATCGGGTGATGCGGGCGCAGTGGGAGATCGCCTGCGAACTCGACCTCCCCGTCGTGGTCCACAATCGCGACAGCAACGAGGCGATGCTCGAAGTCGTCCGCGATCCCGCCTTCGCCAAGCTCCGCGCCGACTTCCACTCCTATGCCGGAGGCCTGGAAATGGCCCGCGAGCTGATCGACCACGGCTTCTCGTTCGGCCTCTCGGGCATGATCACCTTCCCCAAGGCCGACAACGTCCGCGAAGTGATCCCGATCCTGCCGCCCGACCGCGCGTTGGTCGAGACCGACACGCCGTATCTGGCCCCAACCCCCTATCGAGGCAAGCCGAACCGGCCCGCGTATGTCGTCGAGATCGCCGAGCGGTTGGGCAAAGAGACGGGGGAGACGTTCGAGCAGGTGTGCGCGCGGACGGGGGAGAACTTTTTTCGGCTGTTCGGGAAAGCGGCGGGCTGAGGCGCCCAGGTTGCCGTCGAGAGGGGCGGTTTGACGGACCCTTCTTTTGAGGGTTGGTCCACCTGGCTTCGAGCGCAGAGGCTCGGCAAAAAGATTCCGAAGGTCGAGCTACTGTAGGGCGGCGCCGGGCCGAGCCTCGGCCGGTCCCAGCGCCAAGTCGCGCGTCGCCTCGCGATCGATCCCCTCGGCCGCGGCGCCGGGTAGCGCGAGCAGCCTTCTCGCCGCTTCGCGCATCGCCCGGCCGCGGCCCGACCGGAGATCGAAATCCGCCTGCGCCGCGACCAGCAGCGCGGCGGCCCCGCGCGCGAGTTCCAGGGCGAAACGCCGGGCTCCGGCTTCGAGTTCTTCGGCGCCAGCCGCCGCCGCGGGTTCGAGCCAGGCGACGGCCTCCCTCATCCGGGCGAAGGCCCGGTCGGCGAGCGGCCGTGTCGCTGCGTCCTCGATCGCGTCGCGGATCTCGGCGAACCGCGCGAGCAGCGCGATATGCGAGCCGTCGCGGCGGATCGCGCGCAGGGCGTCGAGAGCCAGGACGTTCGTCGTCCCTTCCCAAATCGACAGCACCTGGGCGTCGCGCAGCATCCGCGGCAGGCCGGTGTCCTCGATGTAGCCCGCGCCGCCGAACAGTTCCAGCGCTTCGGAGACTCCCGCCACGACCTGCTTGCCTGTCGCGAGCTTGGCGAGCGGCACGAGCAGCCGGAGCACTGAACGCTCGGTCGGGCTTGCCGCACCGGTTTCCTCTTGGCCCACCAGCTCCGCCGCGTGGAACACGAGATGAAACGCGCCGGCCTGCTCGGCGGCGAGATCAGCGAGGGTCTCCAGATGGAGCGGCTGTTCAGAAAGCAGCTTGCCGAACGCCTGCCGCCGCGTCGCGTAGTCGCGGGCGAGCGCCAGAGCCCGGCCGAGCGAAGCGGCGGCGCAGGTGGCGTTATACAGCCGGGTGACGTTCAACATAGAGGCGACCGTCGCCACCCCCCGCCCCGGCTCGCCGATCAACCGCGCGGGAGTATCGATCAGCTCCAGCTCCGCGGTCGGCAGCGCCCGGGTGCCGAGCTTGTCCTTCAAGCGCAAAACGTGGATTCCCACCGCGGGCGGCGGCGCGCCGGCCAGCTCGATCAGGAAGAGCGAAAGCCCCCGGCTCCCCTCGGGCGCCCCCTCGATCCGCCCGAGCGCGAGCGCGATCTCGGCCGTCGTCGCCGAGGTAAACCACTTGACGCCGCGCAGGCGATAGACGCCCGGCTCTGACGCAGACGGCGTGGCGATCGTCGAAGTCTCCGAGACGTCCGAGCCCCCGGTCCGCTCGGTCATCCACTGCCCCGAGGTCCAAAAGGTCGCCGGATCGCGCGACAGGAGATGGGGGAGAATCCGCGCGCGCAACTCCGCGTCGCCGTGCAGCTCGATCACCCGCGCCGCGCCGTCCGCCATCGCCAAAGGGCACGAGGCGACCGCCGACGACGGGTGGTAGAGATAGAGCTTCGCGATCTGATGCACCCGCGACCAAGCCCCCTCCCGCCGCTCGTACGCGGTCGCCACCACCCCCTCCTCCGCCGCGATCGCATGCAGCCTCTTCCAGGCGGGGGAGACCTCGATCCGATCGCTCCGCCGTCCCCAGGCATCGAACGAAATCAACCGAGGCGGATCGCGCTCCGCTTCGTTCGCGAGGCCGAGCATCTCGCCCGCCACGAGAGCCCCCAGCCGCACGAGCCCCGGCTCGATCGCTGTCCGGATCTCCGGGGGCAGACGCCGGGCGAGGTAGCCGGTGAGGACGGAGTCGGAGGTGAAGGGATCGGCCAGATGGGGCGGGGGTTGGTGGAAGGGGGGCATGGGGACATTCTAAACAAGCCTTGCCTATCTCGGCGTCTTTGGTTGGGTGAGCTGGCCTCCGCACCGAGCGTCGAGACTCGCGCTACCCCCGCGACAATCGCATGAAACGGGGTGGTCCGGTCGCGGCCGGCCACCCCGCCCGTGTGTACCGCGGGATCAGACTAGAAGTAGCCGCAGGTATCCAAGAAGCTGCCGCCCTTGGAATCGACGCCGCCGTTGAGCGTCCAGTCGAGCGTGACGCTGGCGGTGAAGTTCTGCTTGATGCTGACCGAGGCCTGCGAGGCCGTCAGGAGCTTGTGGGTGCACTTGGTCTCGGAAATTGCCTTGCCCGTGCCGCCCGTCTTGCCGCTGCCGAAAGCTTTGTTACAGGCACAGGAATAGCCCAGATTGCCATAGCAGCTCGACGCATTGCTGTAGCCGAAAGGCGCGGGTTTACAAGAGGAGTCACAGCGCAGGCCGGACTGCTGGCCGCCCAGCGACTTTTGCACCAGGGTGATGCCGAAGACATCTTTATAAGTGACCGTGCTGGCACCCCAGGTGTAGGTGATCCCGATCGAGCCACGGTGGCTCGCCAATTGGCAAGTTGCGACCGCTTTGGATGACGCGACGACCGGCTCCAGTTGGATCTTCACGGCCTGACCCTCCGCCCGCAACGCCCGGCGGTTCTGGACCATAGTGTCGAGGAACGTCACCACCGGATCGAGAACCACGCAATGTCCTTGCTTCGGCCAGCAGAACTCCAGAGCCTGGTGGCTCGTGACTTCGCTGCCGAGACCCACGCCGATCTCAAGGATCCGATACTGCCCCTGGCGAACCGGATAGCCGACCTTGTTGAAGCCCGCGACCGTGGCGGACAGTTGACGGTCGGCGGCCTTCGAAAGCGAAGAGACTGTGTGCGGCTGGTCGAAATCCAGATCGATCATGGAGGTTTCAATCTGGTAGGCGGGAACCTCGATCACCTCGCCGAACGGCCGACCGGCGAGCTCCGAAAGCGGGCCGCCGGAACGCGTCGCCACCTCGAAGAGAATCCGATTTCCGGTGGCCGCCGCGTAGTCCGAATACACCCCCTCGGCATAATGGCTGTCGGCGACGGCGGCCTGAGCCACCCCCGCGCAAGCCATGAGGGCGGCCATCGAGGCGGCGAACGTCAATCTGCTCCTGCTCATCGTACTTCCTCTTTCTTGCACGAACCGGGTGGGCCGGTAGGTGCGACCTGAAGAGAGCCTCCCGAGATGGAAGGACTCCTTAGCCACAAAGATGTGAGCTTCGAGCCAAACGACCGTGCCTTGCCGTACCGCGCAAGGAGTCGGCTGCCTGGCGAGTACGCCGAGAGAGGGGAGAGGGGTGCTGCGCCTACGCAGGCGGTAACCTTCGAGTCGGGATACTCCTCATGAGCCATATGCAGAAGAGGCTCTATCTATGCCCCTGTGCGCCTGCTCGATCAAAGTGAGCCGCGGTTTGAAATTGGGGGTATTGCGAGTCGATGACTTGGCCGAGTTCGAGGCGCAGCGTCTCCCCGACCGCCTCGAACCCAAGACAACTGAGGACGGGGTCGGAAGCGAACGGATCGGTGAGGCGGGGTGGTTGGGGGAAGTCGGACATTCCTTGGATTGTCGTGAAGGAAATGGAGCGGGTGAGTCATCCACCCGAGTTACGTGGGGCTGAATTTTCCTCGGGCGGATCAGGTGGCCTCAAGGAGAGGTTCCGGTATGGCACCCAGGAACCTCTCCTTTTGCGACTTCAACCGACCCTATCGGCCTTGCGAGTGCGAAGCTGGACGATCGCAATCAGGGCGAGGGCGACCAGAAGGGCAAGCAGACCCCATTCGGAGAGCGTCGGGATGTCGGTAGTAGAGCTGCCGCTTCCTCCAAGAATCGTAACGGTGACGCTGTCTTGCACATCTCCGTTGCGCGCCAAGATCGTTGTCAAGCCGGAAGTCACCGCAGTGACGACCCCTTCCGGTGAAACCGTGGCAATTTCGGGTTCGACTGCGGTGAAGGTGGTCCCTGCACCGACGCTTCCAAGGTTACGGGTCACTCCGTCGGAGTACGTTCCGATGACGGTGAGGCCGGTCGAGTCGCCCGGACCGAGGAGCAGCGGATCGCGGGGAAGAATCTCGATCGAATCGAGGGTAGCCGTGGTGCGTACGTGGAGCAACACCGTGTTCGAAGTAAACATCTGGTCCTGCGAGTTGCGGCCCAAGGCTTCGATCGCGAAATCACCGATGCTGTCGATCGGAATCTGGAGCTGGACTTCAAACGGCGCGGCGTTGTCGACCGTAGCGGCTCCGGGCCCTACGACAAGAACATTGTCGACCGTCAAGCCGGAGTTCGGCTGAACGATCACTGTGATGATTTCTCCCGGTGAGACTTCGGTGTCGGGAGCTGGGGAGGTGATCGTCAAGCCGGGAGAAACCGACTTAATGCGACGAATCCGAGAGCGAATCGAGTCCTCGAGGCGTTTGGAAAATTGAGCGCTGAGAAGTGATGCCGGGGCCGGGAATTGCGAGAATTGCCCTCCGCCCACCGACGTATCGATAAGCTGAGAGAGATCTGTAGAGTAGATGGAGCTGCCAGTATTGCCCGGAACGACGAATGGAACACCAAAATGAATTCCGTCACCACCTCCGTGGACGGTCTGGGCGCTGGCCGGCAATCCACCTTCTTGGCTCAAGCGTCCAACGACAAAATCATGTTGCAGAGTCTCGAATAGCTCGTTTCCTTGAACGTTCGCAAAGTAGTTGACCAAGGCGTAGAACTGCCCGATCCTTCCGGGTGCAGCTTCAAGCGCATCGGACCCACCAATCCCAATAAAAGCATGAGCGGGCACTGGCGTCGAAGCAATCGAAGCGATGGCCGCGCTTCCCTTGGAGAGATCATCGATTGCGCCTGCATCGATGGGGTGCCCGAAGAGACGAAACAGCCCGGTGGCGATTAGCCCGAATTGTGGATCATTCCGTAATCCGACCAAGAGATTCCCCAGCGGCGAACCGGTGTGAGGCGTATCCAACGTAAATAGCTTTCGAAGATTTCCGGCGCGCAGATTGTCGTCCCGCTTATAGTCAATCCGGCGTCAGGCGAGCCGGTCGAGCCGAAAGAGTCGTCGACTCCTGAAGGATCGGCGGTAAAGAGGTCGAAACCTGACCCTCCGGCCGCAGCTACCGAAGCGGGAAAGAACTCTGCGCTGTCGACATTGACTCCCGCCACGAGCCGGTTGCCGTCGGCATCTTGGAGGGCCGCGGAGAACGTGTCATTGAATCCGGCGTTGATGTATTCTGGGTACTCTGTGCTTAGAAAAGCGAAGGCAAACGAGAGGCGTCCCGTACCGGAGGGAACGTTGAGCGTGAGGGAAAGGGTGGTCGAGTCGCCATCGACTCCTGCCGGTGCAAAGTCGGTCCCAGGTTCCGGTTGCGAAGACCCCGCAGCTCCAGAGCTCAAGAGGGCGAACGTGGCCCCTCGAAGGGGCTGAATCACGCCGAGGTTGGTGAGTGCGGCATTGGCCGCGCCGGGGCCGGAGATCGAAGCGGCTGCGATCAGGCCCGGATCTACGTCGAGGGCGGAAGCCAAGGACTCCGCCGTAGCGCGCGTGAGCGGTCCCCCTTGCGAGGCGAGAAAGCGATGCGATTGTGCCAGTTGTTGGCGTTGGCGAAGCATCTCCGGAGAAGGCTTTCCTGCGAGAGCCGCGAAAGGTATGGTGATGCTCATCCATGCGAGAAGGACTGCGGATTTCTTGAGCACGCTACGTTTCTCCCTAACAGATTCGGTTCGCACGGCCTCGACTCAGCGACGACGGTGCAGGTGCCGGTTGGTGGATGGGCGGAGTTGTTCTCATTCTTCCTTTCTTAAGTAACGCGATAAGATCCTGAGTTGGGGACCAATGCGACCGAAGGCCGACCCAACAGCGACCCAACCGGTCCACTTGATCTGCGAGTCAAGACAGGGGTCTGCGGATCCAAGTGCCAGATTGGGTGGGGCGAATTTTGCTGGGGCACGGCACGGTAAGAAGGTCGTCGCTGCGGCGTGAGGAGCTTGATGAAGAATTTCCTGGCGAGAGGGTTGGGACTTATCGCGCTTGCCGCGATCGGCGCTTCGCGACCTCCGGTATTGACCGGTGTCATCACCCAGATCGCAGGCACCGTGCAGGTTTATGGTTCCGGAACGCGAGGACTCCCGATCGCCAGCCCTTGGCAGGTGGTCCAGGCAGGGGTCAAGGTGAAGGTTCCCCCGATGGGCTCGGCGGGGATCGCCTGCTCGAACCTCCGGTTCGTGCGGCTCGCGGGTCCGGCTTCCTGGCTGCTCTCCGAGGAGACCTGCGCCCAAGGGAAAGAGCTGACTCCTGGCGAGTACGCTCTGGTTGCACCGCAAGCCGGGCGGTTTCGCGTGGTCGAGGGAATCATGGTGATCGAGCGGGAGATCCGCACCGAAGACCTGAGCGACCCGCTCGCTCCTCTCGTCTTGGCGCCGCGGAATTCGACGGTACGATCGCCCCGGCCGACGATCTTCTGGAGCCGGGTTTCCTCGGCGACCGAATACGAAATCCGCTGGACCGGTCGCGGCGTCGAAAGGCCTCGCACCCTGCGAGCCGACGCCGTGAACTGTTCGGAGGTGCGGGAGGGGCTTTCGACCTGCACCCTGCCATGGCCGACCGATCGCGCGGAGCTTTCTCCGGGGGAGACCTTCTACCTAACAATCTCCGCGCGAAGCGGCCTCTCCGAACCCTGGCACTACAATGAGCCCGTCAAAGTGGAAACCCAGCCGCTGGTAGCGGCGCGTGAACTGGAGAGTCAGCTGGGCGATCTGGATAGGCTTGGCCTCGACGAACCGGCTCTGGCTACGGCCCGCGCCAGTCTGTTGGCCAAGCTGGGATTGCTATCGGACGCCGCGGAACTTTATCGGGCGGCGCTTGGCGCTCAGCTTTCCCCGGAGTTGCGAATTACTCTCGCGGACCTTCAATTCGCGATGGGCCTTCATTTTCTGTCCGAAAAGGGCTACCGAGAAGCGCTAGGCGACGCCAAGCCGATGGGCCGCGCGGCGGCGAAGTTCGGGCTCGGCCGGGTCGCCTATGCACGGGACGATTTTCGGGGCGCCGAGAAGTCTTTCCACGAGGCGGCTGAGGTGTACACGGCGCTCGGGTTCGCGGAAGAGAGCAAAGCCTCCCGTCGGGCCGAGAGCAAGGCGAAGACGAAGGTTCAAGAATCAGCCGCGGCGCGGGACATCTCCGATCAGCCGGGATCTCCGGTGAGTACGAAAGAGGCCCAGTAGTAGGGATGGCGCCACGCCTCCTTGCCGTGCAGAATTTCTATCTGTGCCTGCCGTAAGGCATCTGCGGTCGGCGTGCCTTGGCGAAGGTGTCGATAGAAGGCGAGCATCAGCGCTTGAGACGCCTCGTCGTCCACCTTCCACAAGGTGGCGGCGACCGTCGACGCTCCGGCGAAGAGGAACGCTCGGCTCAGGCCTTCGAGTTCTCCTCCGTCGGACGGTCCCACCGCGGTTTCGCAACCGGACAGGACGACCAGTCGGGTTCCTTGGAGATCGAGCCCGAGGATGTCGTGGGCCGCAAGTTCGCCGTCGGCCAATCGAATCCGACTGAATAGCGGACGGACCGGGTCGAATGCCGCATGAGCCGCGAGGTGAAGGATGCCGATCGGTCGGGGAGCCTTGCGAATCGCGTCGGCGCTCGCTTCACGTCCCACCAGCGGCTTCGTGTCGAAGGAGGAGGCGATGGCGCGGGCTTCGGCCGCAGCCGCCGGTAGGGTTCCCTCGGGATCGCCCAACGCCAAGAGGGTATCGCCCTCTTGGGCGCGCTTCGCCAAGACGAAAGGCAGAACGCTCGCGCTGGGCAGTTGGGTGAAGGTGTATCTCTCCGCCAGCCAAGTGTTTCCGGAATCCGGAGTGAGGGCGCCGAACGGGAGAGCCTGCAAGGCGCCGTAGGGCACCACGAGAAGGCGTTTGTGGTGTACGTAGGGCTTGAGCGGTTGGAACAGCGCCCGATATAGATTGGAGGATTGTTCGGCGATCGGTTCTTGGGTGGCGATCCGTTGCCGAAGCTCATCGATTCGAGCGATCAGATAGGTACCGTCCCAGGGGAGACGGATCATTCGCATCGAATCCCTTTCGATTACCCACGCCCAACTCGCATCGTCCAGCACGAGATATTCGATGAGGGTGATCTCGGGATCGAGAAGTTTCTGGACCTCCGGCACCGTGACCGGAGAGGGTAGAACGAGAGAGGCATAGGCGGGGCTCGCCTGTTGCATTCGGATCGTTAAGACATTGAAATCGCGGCGGGCATCGTCGAGCTGCATCGCCAGTTCGGCCAGACGATCGTCTGGGCCGTAAGTCTCGTTCCGTTTCGTTTCCCTCAACTGTTGGGTCAGAGTCTCGAGTCTTGCCCGCAAGTTGCCTTCTTCTTGTAACAGAGTTGGATCGGCGACTCTTCGAGGCTCGGGTGGAGGATTGCCCATTCGGCGTAGAAACATCCGGGCGCGAGCCTTCTCTGCAATGGCGAACGCCTGATCGGCCTCGCCGAGGATCGCCCACTTGTGCGCCAATCGACCGTAAGCGAAGTACGCATTCTCGGCCAAGCCGGCCAGCAGGTCGTCGGACTGAACCTCGGGAAGACCGGACTCGATGATCTCCGTCGCTTCGCAGTACGCATTCATGGCGGCGTAGAAGTGTCCCAGGTTGTCGTAAGCGATACCGAGCGCCCCCAATATCTTCGCCTTCTGGATCGAATCGATCGATTCGTTTTCAATCTGGAGGGCCTGCTCCAATGCGATTCTGGCCACCTCGTAACGGTGATCCTTGAGCGCGAAGTGGCCGATGGAGTTGAGTAGAAGGGCTTCCCATTGACGGTCTTTGAGATCTTGGCTCAGCGAGAGCGCCTCCTCGGCGTCCGAGAGCGCGTCATCGAAGCGGTTGAGAAGGAAGAAGAGGGTGGCGCGTAACGCCAGCATCTGCATCTCCGATACTCGGGCGCCCGTCTTCCTTGCCAGCGCGAGGGACGAATCGATTTTTCGGTGCGCTTCTTCCAGATGGACGGAGTCGAAGAGCAGCGCACTGTTCATGAGGCCGGCTTTCAGCAGATTGACTTCCGGGAGGTCCAGAGCCGCCTTGCCGATGCGCTCCAATCGGGCGGCCGACTCGCTGTCCTGATGAAGATCCGTGTAGAGGCCCGAGCTCAAGAGAAGAGCCGTCAGCTCGCTGGGCTCCCTGCCGCTTCGAGAGACCTCCCGCGACTTTTCAAAGTAGATGAGCGCCCGGCTGATGTGACCTTGCCGCCGCTCGATCTGGCCCAGGTGATTGAGCGCTCGCGCTTGGCCGCCGGGCCTGCCATTCTGCTCTTCGAGCGCCAGACATTCCTCGAACCTCTTCTGGGCCTCCTCGATCTGTCCTCGCATTTCCAGGATTTGCGCGCTGCCGCAGAGAGAGATCGCGAGGTTGGATGAGTTTCGCGCTTGGCGGGATTCCGTCTTCACTCGCTCGAAGAGGGCGAACGCCTCGTCAAAGCGTCCGAGTTGAACATAGACCCTGGCCATGTTGTTGCGGAGCAGTAGTAAGCCGGCCCGGTCGGGCGTTCGCCCGAAAAGGATCTCTGCCCGGCGCAGAGATTCGAGCCCCTGGATGCCGTCGCCGGCCTCCGCCTGGAGGACGCCGAGGTCCGCAAGTGTCTGCGCTCGATCCGCACCGGGCTTTCCGGATGCGTCCTCTCGGCGGATCAACTCTTCCAGCCAGGGGAGGGCTTCGGCCCGCCGCCCCGAAAGAAGGGCGGTCGATTTCAAACCTACCAGGCATTGCGATTGGACAGGAACATCGCCCGCCGCCTCCGCTTCGGCCAAAATCTTTCGAAAGAGCGTCTCGGCTTCTCGGAAGCGGCGAAGGTCTCGGTAGGTAGCGGCGAGAAAGAGCTGCAAGTGATTTTTTTCATCACACCTCGCGCAAACTTCCAGCCCCTCTTGGAAAAGTTCCGCCGCCCGTTCCAGATTCCCGCGGTTGCGCTCAGCGATCCCGAAGATCGCGAGCGCCGTAGGAAGCTGAGGATTCTCGGCCTTGCGTAGCGCGAATACCGCCAACGCCGCCTCTCGAGCCGAAAGCGCCCACTCTTCGCGCGCCAAATGGTTTGTGGCCAGCTGGAGTTGGAGCAGGCCGTCGTCGCTTGCGGCGGCTGAGCAAATTCGGGGCAGGCCAAGAAGCAGAAAGATGGCGGCCGGACAGAAAAACCTGCGGGCCTGGCTCATGGTGATCGCCTTTCGGACTGCTCCGGCCGCTCCGTGCTTCTCTTCACGGCCTGCTCCGCCGCCTGGGCCTCTTCGCCCAACCCCAGCTCCGCAAAACCCTTTCGGGCCTGGTCGAAAAGCGCCGCCGCCTCCGAATAGAGCTGGCGCTCGTAAGCGATCCGTCCGAGGCCGAAGGCCGCCGCGGCTCGGACGGTGGGGGGCTCGGCGGTCAGGGCTTTGCGATAGAGCGGCTCGGCGAGGATATCGAGGCCGGTGACGAGGTAGAGGTCGGCGAGGGTGACGCCGAACTCGACGGTCGAATCGTTCGTCTGGAGGCGGCGGTAGAGGTTTGCGGCGTCCGAATAGAGCCCTTGGCCGGCGAGTCGGCCGGCTTGCGCCGCCGCGAGCGTTGCCCCTTCGAAACCCAGCGATTTGAGTTCGGCGAGCGACTCTTCGATCCGTGTGGCCTCCGCGAGGCTCGGTGTGGTCGTCTCGACCGGTGCATCGGCAAACCAGATTCGCGAGGTCCGGTCGAGGGCTGAAACGGTCAACCGATAAGGGGCGCCGGGCGCCAGGTCCGGAGCGTCCGGCGGAAAGGGGAAGGTGCAGAGGTCGAGCCCATCAGCCTCGCGTCGGCACGACGCCCCGTCCACCGGAATGCGATAACGGCGGCGCTCCTGGCCCTCGCTTTGCCAGTCCACGAGATACGCGTCGGCGTTCTCTACTTCGAGCCAGGAGACAGTTGGCCGGAACGAGCGAAGGCGGCTGGATCTCGGAGAGTAGGTCACGGGAGCCAAGGGATTCTCGCCGCGGACGAAGCGCAACTCACGGTCGACTACCAGGAGACCTGCCACGACGCTGAATCGGCCGGCGCGGGGCGCTACCAGCGCGTATTCGGCGTCGGTCAAAAGCCGGCCGAGGGTGCAGGTCTCCGGCGTCGGCGACCAGTCGGCGGGACCCTTGAGGCGGACATAGTGGCGATCGGAGCAGACGAGGCCCGCAAAGCCTTCGGCAGGAACCCGCACGGTCGCCCCCTGCCGGACGATCTGCCAAGGGCTGGCTACCGGCAAATTTTTGACTCCAGCTCCGGTGATTTCGACGGCGCCGTCGATCTGAGTCAGGCGGGCGCTCAATTCCGACGGCGATGGGCGCGTGGCGATCGGCGGGGTGGCGAGGAGTCCGGCGAAGAGCCCAACGAAGGCGAACGCGGGGAGTTGGAAGCGCGAGGGAGCCGGCGTCATGGAGATTTCCTCTCGGAAGCGGGGGGAAGATCCTGGGTTCAGCGGCATTGACGGCGGGCGGCGATTTCATCGACCTTCGGGGCCCAAGGCGAGATCCCTGCTGTGTCGAGAATTCGAACCTCGCTGACGTAGCGGCAGGCTGCTTCTCCATCGCCGATCTGATCCTTGGCATCTACCAAGAGGGCCAACGTCTCGATGCGCCCGAGATCTCCCACTGGGAAGTGACGAAGGGCCTCTTCGAGCGGGGGAATCGCGGTCGAAGGAGAGTCGGCCAGGAGCTCGATCTCGCCCCGGCGGCGTTGGTACTCGGCACGCTCTGGATCGAGCCGCAGGGCGGTCGTGATCGCGGCGCGCGCCCGCGCGAACAATTTTTGGCTCAAGGAGGCGCGCGCCAGCTCGGCGTACGCCTCGGCGCTTCGCGGCGCCTCCGCCGGCCAGGTGACCGCCTTGGAGAGTACCGAGTAGGCCTCGGCCGGATTGCCATGGTCGTTCAAGAAATGACCGAGATCGTACAGGCGGTCGGCGGACTCGGGAGCGCGCCGGACGGCCTCCTCATAGAGGTCCTTGGCGGACTGTACGTCGCCGAGCTGTTCCTCTGTGGCGGCGAGGTTGGCCGCAACCTCTCCCGAGCGCGGCGCGAGTTGCCTGGCCGCAGCAAAGAATTCGCGCGCTTCGGCCCAGTTCCCAGAGGTGACCTTAGCGACTCCCTCAGCGAGGAGACCCTTTACCCGGTTCTCGATCCACTCCCGTCGAGCCGCAAAGGCGAGCCCGCAGAGGAGGAGGAGAGCCGCGATCGCGACAGCCAGGCGCCGTCCCCGTCGCGAGGAACCCTCCGGAGGCAGATCTCGCGCCGGATAGAGTTCGCCGGTCGCCGTGCGCAGAAACAGCATCGGCGTTGCCCATTCGTCGTCGTCGCGGTTCCTGGAGTGGATCTCTTGTCGCCCCTCGACGACTGCGGCGTCGATCCGGTCGCCCGAAGCCAGGCGCCGGTAGAACACTCGACTGAAGGAGATGGCCGCCGGGTCGGAGACCGGCTTGCGCATGGCGATGACGGCGGGCATTCCGCCCAAAACCAACGAGCCGGCCACTCCGGCGAGTGGATTGAACGGCACGTCGTCGGAGCCTTCGGGCGAAAGGCCCGATTCGCAGGCGTTGAGCACCACCAGGCGCAGTCGGGGAAATCCGGCGAGTTTGTTCATCAGATCCGCGCCGCTCACCGGATCGGCCTGGCGCAGCTCACGCTCGAAGAAAAGAACCTGCTCCCCGGTTTCCTCGTGGCGGCCGCCATGGCCAAGGAAATGCAAGACATGGAATTCCTGCTCGACCAGGCTTTGGCGGAGTGCTCCGATCGTCGCATGGGGTAGCTCGACCAGCTCCAGGCGTTCGCTTCCGGCCACCGCGGATCGGAGGTTCTGCAGCTCCCCTTCGAGGTTTAAGGGCCGGGTGCCCCGCAGTCGAGGATCGGCGGCGACCGCCAGGATGCGCAGTTTCTTCGGTGGGACCGCCGCCGAAACCGGGCTAGGCACAATTAGATAGCGAACGATCGACCGGCGGCGGTCGAGTGCGACGAACTCTGGGGTCCCCGGCTGGCGCAGGAGCTCCCAGGGGAGAGCCTGAAGAGGGGCGATCTGTGGATCTTTAGGATCGAAGATCAGCTCCATTCGGAACGAGGCATCATCCTCGCCTTCCAAGAGATCGAGCGAGCGTTCGTACAGCGAAAGAGCCTGGTTTTTGAGGAGGGCGTCGAAAAGCCTTTCGCCAACCTGCCTCGGGTCTCCGTCGGCGAGCGCGGCGCCCTCCTCGGAAGAGAAAAAAAGTTCCATGCCGCTTCGTCCCTCGCCGCGGGGAGACGAGGTCCGAACGGTGAAGCCACCCTCGGAGGCGGATTGGATCTCGAGTCGAAAGCGAATCACGGTTTCTAGTAAAGACACCTACTTGCGCTCATTGTGTCGGGGGGCGAGTTGAAACGTAATCCATACGCGATAACGAACTGAGAGCTGGTTGCTTGCCGAGAGCGAGACGACTTTTCGGTCTCAGGATCTCTCCCGGCGATCCACCAATCGAATTCGGGTGTGTCTCTAGTTTAACGAACCCAACACTCGGAGGCTGCGTGGCGGAAGAGTCGCTAATCGGACGGAAGGTAGGAAGCTGGGTGCTCGAAAGCGAGCTTGGCCAGGGCGGAATGGGCTCGGTCTATCTCGCCAAGCATTCTTCCTTGCCCATTCAGGCCGCGGTCAAAGTGTTGTCGCCGGGGTTGGAATCGGTCGAATCCTTTCGTCAACGATTCCGCCGAGAAGCTGACCTCCAGGCGCAATTGCGTCACCCGAACATCGCCCGCATTCTCGACTATCTGGAGGATCAGGGCCGCTGGTTTCTGGTCGTCGAGTACGTCAACGGCGGCAACTTGGCCGAGGTTCTGGCCAAGCCTGGCGGGCGGGTATCGCGCGCCCAGGCAATCCTATGGGCGCGGCAGGCGCTCGCCGGTCTCGGCTACGCGCATCGAAAAGGAATCGTCCACCGAGATGTCAAGCCTGCCAACCTTCTGCTCAACGAGAACGACGAGGTGGTGGTGGCCGACTTCGGGATTGCGCGGACCGACGCGGCGCCCGGCTTGACCACCACCGGCATCTCTATCGGCACACCGCAATACATGAGCCCGGAGCAGATCCTGACTCCGGAGACGGTCGATCAAAGAGCCGATATCTACTCGCTCGGGATCGTTCTCTACGAGCTGCTCTCCGGACGCACACCGTTCGATTCCGGGTCGCAATTCGCGATCCTGCAAGCTCATGTTTCCGAGCCGCCGCCGCCGCTCCGTAGTCTAGATCCCGAGATCTCCCCTGCCTTGGAGGCGGTGGTGATGCGAGCGCTTGCCAAACGCGCGGCCGACCGCTATCCGGATTGTGGCGCCATGGAGCGCGACCTGGAAGGCACGGCCTTCGCGTCGGTTGGGGCGCCGGCTCCACTTCCCCCAGTGGCCGGCGCGACGGTGCGACAAAGCGTTGCGCCGGTCTCTGGGGTTTCGGTGGCTAATTTTTCGCCCGACCCGACGATGCGTGCGACGAGCCTCCGGTCCTCGCCTCCGGCGGCCCCCGTTTCGGCTCTGCCCTCGATGTCGGCTGCCGAATGGAACGCCTTGAAGCGTAGGTCGTTTCGTCGTCGAATGACCGTCGGAGCGGCTTGCCTTCTCGCGGTCGCAGGGCTCTTCGCCTATCAAGCGGCACAGAACAACACGGAGGACAAATCCGTGAAAACTCCGGTTTCTCCCGGGCCCTCTGAGATCGTATCGCCGCCGCGGCCACGGGTCGATTCCAAGCCGAATCCTCATACGAAACAGCAAGGCGGCGGATCGACCGGAACCGGGTTGGCGCCGAATAGAGCACCGGTTCTTCCAGAGTCTCGGGAGCGGCCTCCGCTTCCCGGACCTTCCGCAAATGGATTCCCGGCAGCGAATCCTTTGCCTCTTCCTGCTCCTTTGCCGCAGCAGTTTTCGCCACCGGTGGCGCCACCGGTCGCTCCCCGAATGCCTCCGATGGCGTTGCCGGATCGCCCCCAGATCGCCGTCCTCGGCGCCGGAGATCAGCTCCTGGCGGCCTCTCTGGAACAGGAAATGGAACGACGGCTGTCGCGTCGCTTCGACGTGGTCGACGAACATGGCGAACCGGACGTCGACGAACTGCTGGAAAAAAAAGGAGCCAAGATCTCGCAAAAAGAGCTGGGCAGCCAGTTGGTAAGGAGCGGCTTTCACGTTCTGGTTTTGATTCGGGTCGAAGAGGCCGAACGGCGCACGATCGAAGTTCACCAACTCTCGGGATCGCTTAGGGCCGCACGCATCCGTCTTAACGCCTACATGTTGCCTACCGGACGGACGTTGGGCCGGGGCTGGACGGAAACGCTCGAATACACCGAGCTGTCGGCCCAGGGCAAGGCGAAAAATGCATTCATCGGCCCGACGGCCGACTTGATCCAAGCCATTGAAGACGGGTGGGGCCAGCTGCGAGCGGGTGCCGCCGCGGGAGCCGCACCATGAACAGTGCCGGAACAGGAATTCGCAGGATCTCCCTCGCTTCGTCAGGCCGCTTGACGATCGGCCGGACGGCCGACAACGACCTGGCGATCGATCATCCCCTGATCTCGCGGCGCCACGCCCGGGTCGAACGGGCCGATGCACGGTGGATTGTCACCGACCTGGGTTCGACCAATGGAACCTATTTAAACGGCGCCCGCCTCACAGGAAGTGTGGCTTTCGAGATTGGCGACGTCGTCGACCTCGGAGGCAGCCGTTTGATCCGCATCGACGACGACCTTTTGGAGCGGCGCGACTACCGAGGCAACACGCGGGTCGAAGCACAAGGGATCGCGATCGATGCAGGAAAGCGGCGCTTGATCGAGGGGGTGTCGTTGACCCTGCTTCCTTCCGAACTCGTCGGGCTGATGGGGCCGAGCGGCGCGGGAAAGACCACGCTGATGACCGCGCTCAATGGCTACCAGCCTCCGAGCGCGGGGCGCGTTCTCTTCAACGGCCGGGACCTGTACGCCGATTTCGATCAGTTCCGACTGGGCATCGGGTATGTGCCGCAAGACGACATCCTCCATGGCGACCTGACCGTTCGCGAGGCGCTTTATTTTACCGCCAAGCTTCGGCTTCCCGGCGATACGGGCCGCGAAGAGATCGATCATCGGATCGATCGCGTCCTCAAGAAACTTCATATCGATCACATTCGGGATTCGACGATCGGTTCGCCGACTCGGAAGGTCGTGAGCGGCGGCGAACGCAAACGGGTCAACGTGGCGATGGAGCTGCTGACCGACCCTCCGGTCCTGCTGCTCGACGAACCGACGTCGGGACTCTCCTCGGAAGATGCCCTCTTGGTGATGGAAGGTCTGCGCGAGCTCGCCCTGGAAGGACGTACGATCCTATTGACCATCCACCAGCCGAGCCGCGAGGTCTTTCGGTTGATGGATAACCTGGTGGTGGTCTCGCGCGATGTCAAGGCGAGAACGCCGGCGCGGGTGGTCTATTACGGTCCGGCCTATCCGGAAGCGATTCGCTTCTTCAATCCCGACGAAGTGCTTGCCGCCGAGCCCGCGCCCGAAGGCATACTCCACGGACTGGCCAAGCGACCTACCGCGGAATGGTCGAGTCGTTACGAGAGATCCCCGATCAAACATCGATTCGTCGATCAACGGGCGGGGCAGGTCGATCCTCAACCCACCGGTGAGGCCCGGCCGCGAAGGCTGCCTTCCGCCTTGGGGCAGATGGCGCTTCTCACCTTTCGGGAGCTCGTGCTCAAGGTCAGGGACCGTTGGAATGGCGTAATCCTGCTCGTCCAGGCGCCGATCATCGCGTTGCTGATCGTCTTGGTGTTTGGTGCGGCCACACGATCGGAAGATGGCCGGACCGTGGTGGAGGCCTGGCCGGCGGTGGCCTCGGTGTTGTTTCTGGCCAACATCGCCGCTCTCTGGTTCGGCTGTTCGAACGCCGCCCGGGAGATCGTTGCCGAACGGCCGGTCTTTTCGCGCGAGCGAATGGTCGGACTTCGGCTGTCGGCATACCTGGGTTCGAAACTCCTCGTACTCGGTTTCATTGGCATCGTGCAGTGCTCTCTGCTGCTCGTTATCGTCCGGGCCGGCTGCGAGGTCAAGGCGCCTTGGCCGCTCCTGCTTGTCGGCCTGTTCCTGAGCGCCATGGTCGGCTCGTCGATCGGCTTGACCCTTTCGGCGCTGGCGCGCAGCTCCGAGGTCGCGATCTCGCTGGTGCCGATCGCGATCCTGCCCATGGTGATGCTGGGTGGGATGCTCCGTCCGGTCCATGAGATGGATCAGCCGGCACGCACGATTGCTCACCTGATGCCGTCGCGCTGGGCGCTTGAGTTGGCGGTCGATGCCGAGGAAAGGCGGCGGCCGTTCGAAGAGGTGGTTCGGCGGGAGGCGGCCCCGGGATCGAAAGCGGACGGAGTACCGGTATTGCAGAAGGAAAAGACGGGATTCGCCGACTTTTACTTTCCCACGAAAAACCGTACACGGCCGGGCACGATGTTGTTCGTCCTGGCGGCGCAAGCGCTTCTGTTGGTCACGGCAACTCTGGCCGTGCTCCGGTCCCGAGATGTCCATCTATGAACCACGGGAAGCTCCAAGACTTCTCTTTCCACAGGAGGAAACGTATGAACTGGTTTCGAACCCTGAGATTCGCCCTACCCGCCCTGCTCATCGCGCTCGCGCTGAGCCTATCCCCCGTCTTCGCGGGCCAGTCTGGTGGCCTGCGGTACACGGTCTTCGTCGAAAAATTCGATAACCACACGGAGGCTCCGGCGAGCCTGGGCTACGAGTGGGCGACTCAGCTGACGACGGCGCTACAGGAGAGCGGTCAATTCATAGTCGTAGCGCAAAGCGACATGCAGAAGAGCGCGCTCGACGAACAGGCGCGTGGCGCATCGGGAGTCACCGTTCAGGGAAAGAAGACGGCGGTGCATAGCCGGATGAGCCCCGCGCAGCTGCTGGTCAAGGGAGTCATCACCCACTTCCAGAAAGATTCGGCGAATCAGGGAGGTGGCATCGACCTCGGTAGGTTCAAGATCGGCGCAGGTAGGGCGAAGACGGAGATCCGGGCAACTCTGCAGATGATCGATTCGACGACCGGAGCGCTGGTGGCGGCAAAGAATTTCGTCGGCATCGCTCAAGGCCGTGGCATCGAGATCGGATTGCGCAATAGCGAAGGCAGCGGCAACTTGAGCGCCGGCAAAAAGGACAACGTTCATGAAGCCTTGGAAAAGGCAATCAATGAGGTCATCCCCTGGATGGTTGAACAACTCCCCTCGGTTCCGTGGCGCGGCTCGGTGGTCAAGGTGGACGGCGACCGGGTGCTCTTGAATCGCGGCACTCGCGAAGGCGTGGCGGTGGGGGATGTTTTCGTCGTAGGCGAGTCCGAGATCATCTCCGATCCCGATACCGGGGAGACGCTCGATGAAGTGGTTCAGGAGCGGGCACGAGTCAAAGTGACCGGCGTGAACGAACGCACTTCTACCTGCTCGGTGGTCGGCGGAAATGGCAATCAAATTGTCCAAGGCATGGGCGTACAGCCCGCGAGAGAACGGAGCTGACTCATGAATCGACGACGACCGCCAACTGGTTTTCTCATAGGGGTGGCGGTCGTCGCCCTTTTCCTTCTCTGTTTTGAACTGGCGCAGGCGCAAGAGATTTGGCTGCCGGAGAGAAACGACGCTCGGGAATCGATCGGTGGCTGGGTATCGAGTCCCTCGGTGCCCTTTCCGGTGCCCAAGGATGCGGTCGAGAGCGCCATTCCAATCTACGAGGCGATGCTCAAAGTGATCCGACTCGCCCCCCCCGGGCCGGTCTTGGGGCGGGGTCTCGGGTTTCTCGCCGGACTCTATGGCGCCAAAGGTGATTTTCTAAGGGCGGAGGATTTGTATGGCCAGGCGGAGGCGGTCCTTGAGAAGAACGGAGGCACGCCCAACGATTTGGGTTGGGTTCATAACAATCGGGGGATGACCCGAATGGGGGTGAGGCGGTTCGCCGAGGCGGCGCTCTCGTTTCGCCGAGCGTTGAAGGCGATCGATGGGGTAGGCAACGACCTTGAGGAAAGGCGTGCGCTGGTTTGGCAGAATCTCGCTTCGGCTTACCACCTTTTGGGCGATTCGGAAGCCGCGGAACAGGCCTACCTCAGCGCGATGAAAGTGTTTCGCAGGATAAAAAAGGATAACGGCCGGCAGTACCAGTTGACGGTGAACAACTTGGCGATTCTCTATGGCTCGATGGGAGATTTCGAATCGGCTCGGCACGCCCTCGAGGGCCTGTTGGAACGAGGGGGGATTTGGGACCCTTCGGCTCGCTTCGCCGTTCTTCTCGACCTGGGAGAAGTCCTTCGCTCTCTCAAGGATTTCAAGGGAGCCGAAAGCCGCCTGAGCGAAGCCCTGAACCTGGCCGGAGGAGGAGTACAGCGCGCCCAGGTCTTGATGACCTTGGCGGCCGCCCACGCGGACAGCGGCCAGTGGGTTAAGGCGAAGAAGGAGGCGGAAGATGCGCTTGACCTACTGAAGCGGGATGGAAGTGCCGACTCCTCGATGATCGGCGGAGTCAAAGCGACTTTGGGTTCGCTCTCGCTCTTTGCCGGGGACCTCCGTACGGCCGAGGCTCAAATGACCGAGTCGAAGGCTTCTCTCTCCAAAGGGAGCGCTCGCGATCGATGGATCGTGGCGGACCTCAATCGGGGCCTTGCCCTTGTTGCCGAGCGCCAAGGACACCACCCCAAAGCGCTGGAGCTGAGCCGATTGGCGCTCGATCAAGAGATCGAAAAGCTCGATCAGATCCTTGCCTATGGCTCCGAGGCGCAGAGGCTCGCCTACCAGCGCAACGCCTACCTCTACGACTACCTGGCCGAGATCGGAGATGGCCCCTTGCTTGCCGAGGCCGTCCTTCGCCTCAAAGGCGTGGTGCTCGATTCGCTGCTCGAAGAAAGGGTACTCGTCCGACGAACCGAAAAACCTGAAGATCGGCGGAGGCTGGACCATATTCACGAGCTGAAAGTTGCGGCGATGGAGAGCCTGGCACAAGGAGGTACCGGGAAGGGATCCCACGACGACGATCTCGCGCGGGAACTCAAAGAGGAAGAGACGGCCTTGGCCAAGAGCGTCGCGCTGCCGTCACGCTTGGAGCGCTCCCGGTCCGACCTCACGGGGGTCCAGAGGGCTCTCCGGTCGGACCAGGTCCTCGTCGAGCTGATGCGCTTTCAACTGTCACTTCCGGGAGGCGGGCTCGAACCGCACTATGGCGCCGTCGTCATACCGCATTCGGGATTTCCGTGCTGGGTCCCTCTTGGCCAGGCCCAAGGACTGGACGCTTCGGTCCAGCGCTTGGTGGATTGGATGGATGGCGGGAACCGCGGAGGTAAGCCCGATGCCGGACCGCCGCCGGCAGAGGCCGGGAATGTGCTACGCGAGCTGTTCGACCAACTGTGGAAGCCGCTGGTCGCCAAATTCCCTCCAGGAACGAGGAGCGTCCTGGTGAGCCCCGACGGCGCGCTGCATTTCGTTCCTTGGGCGGCGTTGGTCGACCACAAAGGCGCCTTCGTCGCCGAGGCCTGGGCGGTTTCCCAGGTAGCCTCGGGTCGCGACCTGCTCCGTTCGGTTCCCGCGGCCGGAGAGAAGACGGTCCTCGCGCTGGCAGATGGAATGGGAAATTTGCCCTATGCGCGCGAAGAGGTGAACAGCTTGGCGCAGACCGCCAAGGCTCAGGGGTGGGAGGCGACGGTGCTGGCAGGGGACCAGGCGTCGGAGCCCGCGCTGTTCGCGCACAGAAGTCCCGGTATCCTGCACCTGGCAACCCACGGCGGCCAGTTGCGCGAAGATCTCTCGTCCGCGATCGCATCCCGATTGAGCCGCCTGCCGATGTATAGCGCTTACGTTCTCCTCGGCGGTGCCCGGGAGAGCCTCGAGGCCTGGAGCAAAGGGACGATCCCACCTTTCTCCTCAGACGGCATTCTGACCGCCGAAGAGGTTGGAGGCCTCGACTTGAGTCGAACCTGGCTCACCGTACTCTCCGCTTGCAGCACGGGCAGTGGCGAGTCGAGAGACGGAGAGGGGGTGCTCGGGCTGCGCAGGGGCTTCGCTCTGGCGGGAACCGGAAACCTCCTCTTTACCCTTTGGTCCGTCGATGATCGCGCGACGGCTCAGTTCATGGAGCGTTTCTACGAGCGGCTGTTTGCCTCGAAGGATCCGATTATGGCCTTTCAAGAAACCCAGCTCGCCCGATTGCTGAGGTTAAAGGAGACGGAGCACGACATCCGCCGCGCCGTGGCGCAGGCTGGAGGCTTCGTCTTGACCCGTTGAAGGTGCCGTGGTTTAGACGAGCCCAAAGGAGTAGAGCGATGATCG
Source organism: Thermoanaerobaculia bacterium (assembly GCA_038248205.1). Classification (GTDB taxonomy): domain Bacteria; phylum Acidobacteriota; class Thermoanaerobaculia; order Multivoradales; family UBA5704; genus DASYKS01. The sequence continues at coordinate 11,699 of JBBRUC010000030.1, read as the reverse complement.
GCAAGAAAGTGGTGATTTCCGGGATCGTTCTCCTTGCGTGGTCCGCAATGGCGGGCAGGGCATGTTTCGCTGAACAACCGATGGCGGCCTCTATCGATGCCGGCAGTCCAGGACGTCGTCTGGAGCCGTTTGACGGAACGGTTCCTCGAAATCCGATCGGAGGATGGGTGACGGTTCCTGGCTCACCCTATCCATTTGCCTTGCCGAGAAAATCGATCGAGGACTCAATTCCTATCCTCGAGGGCCTGCTCGCCGTCCTGCGCAGGGTTCGGCGAAATGACCCTGCTTTCTTAGCGCTCAAAGTGGGCTACCTGGCGGGGCTCCATTCGGCGGTGGGTCACTACGAGAAAGCCGAAGCTTTGTACTCGGAAGCGCTACAGCTGCTTCGCGACGGGAGCGAAGCGGCGAGAGGTCTGGTATGGCTCCACAACAACCAAGGAATGAATCGCTTCAGGTCACGGCATCTGGCCGAAGCGGCCCAATCGTTCCGGGCCGCCGCGCTAGCGATCGAGGGCGACCCCGACCGCGGGCCTCGCGAATCGCACGCCATCGCCCTTGAGAATCTGGCGACCACTTATCATTTGCTCGGCGATATGGAGGCGTCGGAGGAAGCCTACTTCCAAGCGTTAGAGATCTTGCGCGGCCTGGGTGAGGAAAAGAGTCGCACCTATCAAGACACCGCCAACAATTTGGCCCTCCTCTATGGAGCGACAGGGGATTGTGAGTCCGGACAGGCTATCCTTGCCGACCTCGTAGAGCGAGGCGGGATCAGGGATCCAGCGACTCGGCTGTTGGTCGGCAACGATCTCGGGAACCTGTTGCGATGCCTCAGAAGGTACGGTGAGGCCGAGAAGCAACTCCTAGACGTCATCGGGCTCGCCGGCCACGGCGGGGCACGAGGTCTTGTGTTGTTGAACCTCGGCGCCATCCATTTCGAAATGGGCAAGTTTGAAGCGGCCCAACGCGAGCTGGAGGAGGCGACGAAGATCCTCGACGCGGAAACGGATCCCGAATCAAGGTCGACCTTGGCGGTCCGTGCGACGCTTGGAACCTTGGCGTTTTATTCAGGGGATTTCAAAAAAGCCGAAGAGTTGTTCAGCCGGGTGAAGGCCGCGCTGCCGAGCGGCGGATCGCGCGACCGAACCCTGCGCGCCGAAGTCGATCAAGGTCTCGCGCTCGTGGCGAAAAGGCTCGGCCAGCAGAAACAAGCTGTCGAGTTGGGTCGTCTGGCTCTGGATCAAAAGCTGGAAGCGCTCGATCAGGTTCTTGCCTTCGGTTCCGAAGCGCAACGTCTTTCCTATCAGCGTACCGTTCTCAACTACGATCACCTCGCCGAGCTTGGAGATGCAGACCTTCTGGCGAGGGCCGTGCTGCGATTCAAGGGCGCCGTCCTAGATTCATTGCTGGAAGAGCGGGCCATCGCCCGCCGGAGTGCTCGGCCGGAAGATCGTGAGCGGATCGATCGCATCCATGCCCTGAAAGTGGAGGCGATGGAGAGCTTGGCCCGAGGAGCTGCCGGCCGCGATCGGTTCGAAGAGGTGGCGCGGACGATCAAGCTAGAAGAAACGGCGATTGCCAAGAGCTTCGCGTCGCCGCTGCGGGAGAAACGCAACCGGCTCGATCTCGCAGAGGTTCAGGCAGCGCTTGGATCGGATCAGGTTCTCGTTGAGCTGATGCACTTCCAGATCTACCGGAAGGGAGGCGCTCTTGAACCGCATTACGGTGCGGTGGTCATCTCCCGATCGGGTCGGCCGAGTTGGCTTGCCCTGGGCCGGGCCGTCGACTTGGAGGCATCGATCGACCGGCTCGGAAACGCCATGAACGGCGGCGATCGGGGCGCCAAGCCAGATCGGCCGGAGGGTCCACCGCGGGAGGTTGAGGCTATTTTGCGCGAGCTGTTCCTGAAGCTCTGGAAGCCGATCGCCGAAAGATTGCCGCCCGATACGCGACAGGTTCTGGTGAGTCCGGACGGCGCGCTGCATTTTGTTCCCTGGGCGGCTTTGGTCGATGAAGAGGGATCGTTTGCCGCGGAGCGTTGGCAGATTTCTCAGGTGAGCACGGGCAGAGATCTCCTACGCCCTAGCGCGGGGCCGCAGGAGAGGACGGTGCTGGCTCTGGCCGATGGAACGGGCAACCTTCCCTACGCTCGAGAGGAGGCGGCCGACCTGGCGAAAAGAGCCGAGGCTTTGGGTTGGCGCGCGACGGTGCTCGTCGGCGGTCGGGCTTCAGAGGCCGCGCTCCTGGCCGCGGCGAGCCCCGGAATCCTTCATTTGGCGACACACGGTGGCCAGCTACGAAAGGAACTCTCGTCCGCGATCGAATCTCGTCTGAGCCACGTTCCCATGTACCGGGGCTTCGTCCTGCTCGGCGGCGCGGAACAGAGCCTCGACGCGTGGCGGCACGGGGTGATTCCTCCCTTCGCCCAAGACGGCATCTTGACCGCGGAGGAAGTCGGAGGACTCGATTTGCGTCGAACCTGGCTTACCGTGCTCTCCGCCTGCCAAACGGGAACCGGTGAATCGAGAAGCGGTGAGGGGGTGTTCGGCCTACGCCGAGGCTTTGCCCTGGCCGGAACGCGCAATCTGCTGTTTGCCCTCTGGCCCGTCGATGATCGGGCGACAGCTCAGTTCATGGAACACTTCTACGACCGACTGTTCGCAACCTTAGATCCGTCCCTGGCCTTTTATCAAACTCAGCTTTCCCGGCTGCGCCAGCTCAGAGACGCTCACGGCCTTCGGTGGGCGCTGGCGCAGGCGGGCGGTTTTGCTCTGACTCGCTGATCGGAACATCCTCACGGCAGGTGAGGGGAGGCCGGCGTCGGGGCCGACACGAAGTACCTTCGCTCGATCGACCAGGCGACCGTCGTTCGCGTCGACGCTTCCTGGCGGCTCGTGCCACCGATCTGCGCCAGCAGCTCTTCGAGTCCCGTCGCCCCTTTTGGTCCGCGAGATCGGACGCCGGAGAACTCGAGGATCCGAGGGTTCGGAATCGATTCCTCGCTGGTTAAAAGAATATAGGTGTCCTGGCCGAAAGGGGGATAGATCGTCATGGTTTGGGGCAGAACGATCGCCGCCGGCACCTCTTCGTCACGAATCGGGAATCGGTTCTCGCTGCCGTTCAGTGGGAACAGGAGGGTACTGTCGCCCACGCTGTCGATCGTGAAAATGTAGATGTAGCGCGAGACGGTAGGCAGGTCGGAAGCGTCCGGCCTGGGCCGGAGCACGAATTGGTAGTGCTGCCGGTCGATCAGGCGAGAGCCGTCTGCTACGGGCGAGGAGGACCCGACCCGACGCAGTTCGAGTTCGTAGTCAAATTCGCCGCCGGAGGGCCCGGCGAGCTGCTGCCAGGCGCGGATCTTCAGGAGCCGAAGAAGTCGATCTTCCAGGTTCTCGGCGGCATCGCGATCGCCGGGCTGATGGTTGCCGACGAACGGTTGCCAGGCTGTCCGAGCGGGATTCGGACTCCTAAGGCGTTCGTCGGTTGCGCCGTCGGGGCGGATCCAAGCGTACTCGACCGACGTTTCTCTCAGGCGGCCGATCAGGAGATAGTCGGCGCCTTCGGGCCGGTCGACAGACTCAACACCGTCGTTCGGTGTTCCGGGACCGACCCTGATCCATCGGAGGAGGTCTGGTGGCGCAGGAAGTTGAACGAACAATCGACCGTCGCGGCCCACACGATCGAGGACGGTCTCGGCCCGGGGGTTGGGTCCGAGTTCTTGAAGGCCTGTCTTCGATCCCACGAGTTCCCACCCGATCCGATTCCGGCGCAAAACGTGGGAGGGAGGGGTCTCGGTAGGGTCGATCAGCCAATGCACTCCCCATTGGGGAGCCAACTTCGCAAGACGATGGGTCAGCGCCGCGCTCTCGGGCAAGCCTTCGCCGTCAGAGAGCCAGACTTTGAGGGGCGGCCCCGGTGCCGCGGCCCACTGGACGACTTTCGCCAGGGTGCCTGGTTTGGGGTCGGGCACTCTCCGGGCTGCCTCCGAGCCGGGAAGTCGCCGAGCCTCGCAGCGTGAGAAGCCCTTGAGCTTGACGACTTCCAGCTTGACGTCGGAGCCTTCTAGTCGAAGTCTGGAGCCGACGGTGAGGCCGAGAGCAATTCCCCCCTGAAGCTCGATCATCCCGTCGGGATTCGTCCGTTCGACGGCGAGGCCGGGCTCCCGTGGGGTTGCTTCTGGTCCCGGAAGACCGAACAAGGGCCGATTGACGGCCTCCTTCTTTCCGGAGATCGAGGGCTCCTGGTAACGCTGCTCGGCCTGGAGTCGGGCGCGGGCACGAGCGAAGGTGAAAGAGGCCGGCTCGTCCGGCAGCCGATCTCGGAGGGCGCGTTCCAAAGCCAGGGAGAAGGCCCCGCGTGCCCGTTTCTGCTCATCGACGCTCTCCCAGGCGGAACCGGAGTCCTGCGTTGCAGTAAGGACGACGGCTCCTCGATCTTCGGGCCTCGGACCCGCGGGCGATCCGTCTCGGATGTCGCGAAGGTCCGGGTCGACCCCGCGAGGAACCGACGCCGTCAAGAGTCCCTCGCGCGCCCCAGAGCCGCTGTGGCAGCTGTCAAGAATTACCGTGAGAAGTGCCCCGTGATCGAGCAATTGGTTGAAGCGCTTTCTCAGCTCCTTATCCGTGATGTCGTGTGCGCCGAAGCGAGAGTCGGCCGGCACGATTGTTTCGTCGAGTTTGTCGGGCTCGTCGGAAAGGGAGTTGGCGACCTGGGATCCATGGCCGGAATAGTAGAAAAGGGCCAGGTCGCCCGGCCGGATGCGTTCGACGAGGTCGCTCTCGATCGCTGCAAGAATTGCAGAATGCGTCGCTTGCCGGTCGGTGAGAACGCGAACGTCTTCTGGCCGGAACCCCTGGGCTTCGACAAGTAGCCGTTCGAGGGCGCGGACATCGCGCACGGCGCCTTCGAGGTTCCTCAGGTTGCGCGTCGGCGGCTTGGAGATATCCGGAGTGGGGGAAGCGGCCGAGTAGTCATCGATGCCGACCAACAGGGCCAGGCGTTTCGGGGGGGACTTCGCGAGGGTGCCGGGGGATTCGGGCCGTGCGAAGTTCTCCGAAGATCGAGCGCTCAAACCAGTGGAACAAGCGGCCCAGCAGAACAGGCCGATCCAGCACCAAGACAGCCGGCTCCAAGGAACGCTTCTCATGGCAGGTCTCCTTATCGAAAGCGGCGGGATTCGCCGTTTCTTGAGAGAAGACACCCGCCGAAGCCGAGAGTGTCGCGGATATCCAAGGGAGCTACTGGAGGGTGATCGAGTAACTGGCGACAAGACCCTTCGCGGTTCCGGAGCGACCGTAGAGTTCGATCCTGTAGGTACCCGGAGCCAGAGACCTTCGATGAAGGAGCAGGTCGAAGCCTCCCCCTTCATCGCGCTCAAGGCCAACTTGGTGAAAGCGTTCGATCTCTCCTGATTCTCGGACCTCGTGGATTTCGATTCGATAGTCGTCGAATGCCCGTTTGTCCAGCGAACCCAGTCTCAGCAGGATCTCTCTTTCTCGGCCTTCGAAGGCCACAGGCACGGGGAGTTGGTCCGGCCCGCGCTGTCCATCCGGAACCAAAAGTTGGCTGCGCACAGCAGACGGCGGCGCCAAGGGCGCGTGAAGGAGGAATCCCCCGAGGAGGAAGGCCAGGACTACCGCGGCGATTGAGGCGGTCCACCACGCGGGAGTCGGCCAGAGGGGTCTCACTGGCCGCATCGGATCGCGAGAAGGCGCCGGCGGAGGCTGCTCTTTCCTCTCGATTCGTGCGGCCAGCAAATCCCAGTCGTGTTCGATCTCGTCATCTGACAGAGCGCCGTCTTCCACCGACGACAACTCGGCAAACGGCTCGTCCAGCTCGGCGAGGGCGAGCGCAATTTGAGGGTAGGCGAGCAGGAATCGCCGAACGATTCGAGCTTCATCCGGTGGGAGTTCCTGCAGGGAGAAAGCGAGTAGGCTCTCCTCCGTCGGCCAATCCCCGATGCGCCCGCGCTCCTCCCTGAGGATCTCGCGATAGACCGCGGTCCATGAATCTGCGCTGACGGTCATGACGGCTCCTCATAACCGGGTTGACGGTCAGAAATACTTGGAGGGGGCGATCCGATCTTGAGCGCGAGGAGCCCCTTGGCTTCGTGAATTCTCGTCTTGGCCGTGTCCAGAGTTATGCCGAGTACCTTGGCGATCTCGCGATACTTTAGCCCGCCCAGCCAGAGGAGCAAGCAGGATTGCAGGCGCTCCGGAAGGCTGCGGATCGCCTCGTGGAGACGTCGGCGATGAAGATGCTCCTCCTGGTAGTCGATCAGCTCGCTCTCGGGAGAACTCGATCGAGTTTCCCAGAGACTTCGATCCTCCGGGGCCGCCGCCATCTGATCCAGCGACTGCTCGTGCGCGGTGCGGCTTTGTGCATCTCGCCTCCTCAGCTCGTTCAAGGCGACGTGAAACGCCGTCTTCTTCAGGTAGGCCCACTCGGCTTCTTCCTGCCACGACCCCATCCTTCGATAGACGCGAACGAAGACTTCTTGGGCTAAGTCGCGGGCCTCCTCCAGTGTGAACTTAAACCGGCGGAAGTATGCGATGACGCTACGGATATGCGCGCGATAGAGCGCTGAAAATTCGTCTTCCCGAGTCATATGTACCCTTGTAAGGGTACTCATCCTATCCTGAGATGACGGCAGTCTCGTATGATCGGCACGAATTCTTCATCGACTCCGTAGACATTCCGAAGTTTTTGCCTCTCGGTTGGGAGCGCTCATGTCGAACGTCGTCCGGAGGAGCGTCCGCGAGCTGGCGGCAGCCCTCACTTGCGCATTTTTATTGTTGGGCTGTCGGCAGGCCGCGGAGCGCGACCCTTGTCTGGGGAGTGGGCTGGACGAGCTGCGCGGTCGTCGCTTCATTCTTCCTCGGATTTCGATGAGCGGCTTTCCGCCGGATCCATGTCCCAAAGGTTCAACGCCCAACTCGGATGGACGGTGCATGGAGCCCGAGCCCGGTCGGGGAAAGAGACCCTCCGGCGCCGTCTCGCCAGACCTTCGTGGTTGCGGAACCGAGGCTGCGCATGTCGCGGCTCTGCGCAAACTGCTCGTCGCGCCGGACGAGATCGAAGAGGCGGTCGAAACGTTGGAGTCATTGGCCCGTACGGAGCCGAAGAGCGTCGGAATTCTGACCGATCTCGCCGCGGCCTATTTCATCCGCGGACGCTCCACCGACCGCCCCGTCGATCTCCTTCGTTCCGCGGAGGTATCTCGCCAGGTGCTGGAGCTGAACCCCGGGTCGAGGGAAGCTCGATTCAACCTTGGCCTTGCGGACGAGGCCTCGATGTCCCGGGATCTTGCGGAAGATTCATGGCAAAGCTACCAGAACCGAGATTCGGCCTCGCCCTGGGCTGCGGAGGCTCTGGCTCGCCTGGAGAATCTAAAGAAGGCTTCTGCCGAGGCGGATGCGAAGGCTTGGCCGGTGGTGAAAATGCGTCTCGATCAAGCCCTACAAGAGGGTGACCGAAGAACGATCCGGCGCCTGATCACCCCATTTCCTTCTCTGGTCCTCCGGCATGTCGAGCAAGACCTTCTCGGGAGGTGGGCCGAGACCCTCGCGGGTGGCGAGATGGACGAATCTCGGAAAATGCTGGCCGCGTTGAGCCTGCTTTCCCAGGAGTATCGTCGACTCACCAACGACCCGTACTTGACCGATGTCGTGACGGATATTGAACGCGCTTCTCGGCACGTCGGTCGAGGCTTGACTTCGGTGATGGAAGGAGTCCGGGCCCTGGGAGACGGACTCCGAGCCCAGGAAGGGCTGCGCGTTCGGGATGCGGCCGAAAGATTCGCCCGCGCGCGCGCCCTCCTCGGCTCGGTGCGGTCTCCTCTTGCCGAGAGCGCGTACCTGGGCCGTCTCGTCGAGCTGTCCCGAGGCCGGCTCCTATCCCCCGGAGCCGCGATCGCGCGCCTCGTGGAACTCCAGGGACGCGCCCGGAGCAAGGGCTATCGAGACCTGGAGGCGCGTGCCCTTGCCCATCAGGGCGACTGCCTGCGATGGCAAGGACGTCCGGTAGCGGCGCTCAATGCCTTTGTGCGAGCCGATGCGGCCCTCGACTCAGCACGAGACGAAGATTTCGGGGCGCGGTTGGCCACCCGAAAAGTGGGCATTTTGCGCTCGCTCGGGGAGGCCGACGCGGCCTGGAAAGAGGCGGCTTCAGCGTTACGAAATAGTTCCAGGCTCGCGTCCCCTCTTTCGCGTCATCTCCTGCTGGCCGAAGCTGCCCTCACGGCGCAGGCGCTTGCCGCGCCGCGGGTAGCCCTGGCGCTCCAATCCAGGGCGGTTCTTGGTGCGGGAGAGGAGCTGGCCCGGTCATCGGCCGCCGACCGCGAGGGACGGGAAGCGATTCTCGGCGTGGCGCTCAAAGAGAGAGCCAACTTCGAGGCGGGTCTGGGCGATCTTAGGGCCGCACAAGGGGACCTCGTCCAAGCGGTGAGGTTGCTCGGGTCCGGCACAGCGCTGTGGCGACCGGCTCGCAGTCGGCTGCGCGAGGTCGAAGGCTTGACCCTGCAAAGCGCCGACCCGTTAATCGCCATCGAGAAATTCACCGAGGCGCTTCGCCTGCTCCCGGACGACGAAGCGGGGACGGTTCGTGCGGCTCTCTACTTCGAAAGAGCTGGAGCCCTCGAGCAAGCCGGCCGGAGCCTTGCGGTCGAAGGGGATCTTCGACGAGGCTTGGCGGCAATCCAGAGCCAAGAGTCAGCCCTCTCCAATGGGATTGAGCGACGGCCCGGTGTCGATTTTCTTTCGGAGTACTTAGCCCGATTTCGCGGCGCCTACGAACTCTATCTCAACCTGCTGTTGGACCGTGGGCGCTACGTGGAGGCATTCGAGATCGCGGAGAGATCAAGGGTCTTCGAGCCTCTGACCTTCTTGCGAGAAGGCGAATTTTCTCCTCGGGAGATCCAACGGATGGCCCAGGTGGGGCATCCGATGAAACTCGCGGAGATCCAGCGGTTCCTTCCTCGCGACACCTACATCGTCGAATTCGCAGTGCTCAAGGACCGAATTGTCGCGTGGATCGTGGGAAAACAGAGTTTCGACACGGTGATTCAAACGGTCGATCGCGGGCAACTCGAAGAATTGAGCCGTAGGCTCGAACGGCAAGTCGGTGAGCGTTTGGGAAAAGAAGCGGCGGAAACCCTCGGTGCCCTGGATGCGCTGACGTTTCAGCGGGTTCGCGATCGACTTCGAGGGATTCGTGCGGAACGGATCGTTGTCGTTCCGGATGGTTCTTTGCGTGGAGTCCCCATGGCGGGGCTCCGAGATCCGAGAACCGGTAGGTACCTGATCGAGGATTTCACCGTCTCGTCCTCTCCGAGCGCAACGCTCTTCGTCTACAGCGTGCTGCGCGACCGGCAAATGCCCGCCCGGAGCCGACCCACCGCTCTGCTGGTCGGCGACCCAGCATTCGACTCCTCTGCACCGGAGGCCCATGGCCTTCATCGCCTTGCGGGAGCGGCGGCGGAGATCATGGCCCTAGCGGCCCTCTACGGAAGAGAAGCCGTCGTCCTAACCGGCGGCCAAGCCACTGCGGCAGCGTTTCTCGCGAAGGCAGGGACGTTCGATCTGGTTCACTTTGCGGGGCACTCCGTGGTCGGCTCGCCGGTACGGAGCTTCCTAGCCCTCGCGCCCTCGAAGAGCAGGAATGGATTCCTCTACTCGCGGGATTTGCTTTCCGACCTCAAACTCGGACGTACCCATCTGGTGGTTCTATCTGCCTGCGCGAGCGCAGAAGGACGTTTCGGTAGTTCGATGGACTTAGGCTCACTGGTCCGCCCGATCTTGGCCGCGGGGGCGCCTGCCATCGTGGCGAGCGTCTGGTCCGTCGGCGACGACCGCGCCATGGGATTGCTTGCGGAGTTTCACCGCAGGTACGCCGCGGGTGCCGATGCTGCGAGCGCCTTGCGCTTGGCTCAGCTCTGCTCTCTGCGAAGTCTCAATCCCTTAGCCAGATCGGTGCTTTCGTGGGCCTCCTTCGAGGTCATCGGCTTTACCGCTTCGGGCTTTGGCGATCGAGATTTGGGGGTCCCCTATAGGACTCTGGACCGGTCGGACCTTATCGGGCCTTGCGGTTGAACGATCAGGTGGCAGAGATTGAACTCGTAATTGCGTCTGTTCGTTGTGTCGGTCAATATCTGCTGAATAGTGGATGCAGGAAGGGGACAGCGGTCCCCCGCTACTCGACCTCCACCCCCTCCAAATCCTCGGTCGGTACGGGGTCTTGGATCTTCATCGCGTCGAGGGCGTCGACCAGGGCGGTCGCGACGACCAGGTTGCGGAACCATTTGTGGTTCGCGGGGACGACGTACCAGGGTGCCCAGGAGGTGGTGGTTTTCCGGAGCGCGTCCTCGTACGCCTTCATGTATTCGTCCCAAAGGGCTCGGTCTTCGAGGTCGCCGAGGCGGAATTTCCAGCGTTTGAGCGGATCGGCGAGGCGTTCTTCGAGCCGCTCCTTCTGCTCGTCGCGGTCGATGTGGAGGAAGAATTTGAGAATCGTCGTGCCGTTGTCGGCGCACAGCTTCTCGAAGTGGTTGATCTGCTCGTAGCGCGCCTTCCAGACTTTCTTGGGGGCGAGGTTCCGCACCCTTACGACCAGCACGTCCTCGTAGTGGCTGCGGTTGAAGATCACCATCTCGCCCTTAGCCGGCATCTTCGCGTGGACGCGCCAGAGGAAGTCTTGGGCGCGCTCCTCCTCGGTCGGCGCTTTGAAGGAGGCGACGCGCACCCCCATGGGGTTCACGCCGTCGAAGACGTGGCGGATCGTGCCGTCCTTGCCGCTCGTGTCGATCCCTTGAAGGACCACCAGGACGCTGCGCTTGCCCTCCGCCCAGAGCCTTTCTTGCAGGACCTCCAGGCGGGCGTTCAGCTTCTCGAACACGGGCTCGACTTTGTGCTTGCCCCCCTTGAATCCGGCGGTCGAGCCCGGATCGAAGTGAGAGAGGTCAACCGGTTTTCCCGGTTCGAGGCGATAACGTTTCATGGCGAGTCCTCCGTCAACGGTGCGTCAGAGAGCTTACAGCCTTTCTCCGCCCACACCTTGGACGTCGGTTACGGTCTATGATTGGGTACCGTCGTTGCGAAAGGAAGAACCCAATGCGATCGCCCCATGCACGGTACGGTCAAACAATCGGAAGTGAACTCCGAATTTCGCTCCCTGGTGCCGATCTACTTGGAGCTGGACAAGGACCAATTCGTCCAAGCCGGCCTGATCGCCATGGTCGGCTCAGGTTCCAAGCCAATCACCGCCGTCGTAAAGCCGCCGAAGTAACCGCGCCGCGCCCTGATCAACGCTCGCGGCGAGGTGCTGGCGCGGGAGTAGGTTCCCTTCGGCTACGCTCAGGGAACGGGACCGTGGGTGCGTTGGGCGAACGAAACGACTTGTGCCGTGGGCAGCAAGAAACCGCCCGCCGTTGGCTGAGCGAAGTCGAAGCCGACGCCTGGGGCGAACGGGGTTGCCGGGTTCCCTTCGACTACGCTCAGGGAACGGGATCGTTGGTGCGCTGGGCCGGGGACTCGAAGCTTGAGGACTCAAGACCTACGAGCCAATGGGTGTCGTTGCGACATTCCGACAACCGAAAGAGTTGATTCGCGTCGCTGGACATCAGAGCCTCCTTCTTCTTTCGGCTCCAACCCTGCACCTGCTTTTCCCGGAGGTAGGCATCTTCGATGCGCTCAAAAAGTTCGCAGAAG
>JBBRUC010000029.1:0-39155 GCA_038248205.1 Thermoanaerobaculia bacterium | reverse complement strand
GGCCAGGCTGGGAAAGCGTGAGGGGTACCCTCTCCAGACGCGTGAGCACCGGGTCGTACCGATCGATCGCAAGGCCGGAGCCTTCGCCGCCGGCAGCGGTCAGGAAATACATTTTGTGATCCCGACCTTCGGTGAGATCCAGGATCGCCGCCTCCGCCCGAAACGCCTGAAAACCCGCCGGGCGCTTCGGATCGGGAGCCGCGGGCTTCGTCTCTCTGACCTTGCCGCCATCGACCGCGATCCGCAACCTGGTTTGGCCGGAAGATCCGAGCTGTTCGACCACGTAGGCATACTGGCGCGCCAGCCAAAGCCGGCCGCCGGAATCGGAGGTGACGAACGCCGCGTACTGCGCTACCGCGTCGTTGCGGCCGCGCGGCTTCGCCTCCGCTTCCTCGGCCGCGGAGAGGCCCGAATATTCAGCCTCGACGTTCCAACGGTCGCCGTCGAACTCCATCAGGCGGGGAACCTGCCCTTTGCGCTCTCGAAACACAAGATCGTCGGATACGGCAAGCGGCACGATCGAAACCACCGGCTGGTCGCGATGGAAGCCGATCCCGGAGGGCCGCCAATCGAGCGCCGGAATCGGCTTCTCCTTGCCGTTGACGAATCGCCTGACTCCGAGGTCAACGGACAGGAACCACACGTCTCCGCCGGGGCTCAACACCGCATCGCGGACGATCTGGGGCGCCGCCCCGACACGCTCCAGGCGCTGCGCCTCCTGCAGCTTCCCGGATCGGGCGAGTGGATAGATGTCCAGAGTCTCCGGACGGAAAAAGAAGATATTTCCTACCCGGTCGGCTCGAACGAATTGCGAACCGTCCCAGCTATTGGCCTCGCCGCCCGCGACGGCCTCCGCAACGAGCGGGCGCACAACCGGCGGCGCAGCCGCACCTACCGCGAGACCGAGGGCACACAGCGCGACAAACCAGCGAGCGAAGCGCCGTGCCGACATCAGATGGACCGAGGGAAACAGGAATAGACGAACCCAAAGTCTTCACCGTTGGGGCCGATGAACTCGCAGATGTTGCAGTACTCGTAGCGGGTGATGACGGTATAGCAGAAGGTCGAAACCGCGTGGGCAGGAGCCACAGCCAGGAAGGCGATCACGGTCATGACGAGGATCAGGACGGCACGGCGCGTACGGGATTGCATTGGAACCCCCCGGAAGCAGCAAAGAGCATTAGCGCTCTCTTATACCAAATCAAGGTGTGTAACCGGTAAGATCCGGGACAAGAAGATTTCAATCCGAAGCTGCGGCACCCGGCCCATGCTCTCGGTGAGCACTTCCTCGGTGAGGTCAGGGCGACGCTGCGGGTCCACGCTGTCGACTCTTCCAGCCTCGCTACCCGAGCATCCGATGGAGTGCGGCCACTGTGGCCCGGGAACGGGCACGCCCTGTACCTTGGACACGGAAGAAATCCCGGAGTAGGCGCCTGTCGGGACCGGTCCACATTCCGCTTCGAGGCTTGTCCCGTCTTGCGGCGCTGGCGCACCTGATTCTTAAAGGAGATCCCAATGCGCCGAATCACTGCTGCCCTGCCGATGATCGTCCTAACCTTTGCCGTGGCCGCCCGGGGCCAGGAATCTCAGCGGCAGCCCTGGAAGTGGACCGACGAGGAGCGAATCGCCAAACGCTTTGACCCGTCTTCCATGCACTCCCGCGAAGACGCCTATGTCGCGAAGACCGAAGGTGCCGCTGTTGCCATCGGACGCGAAGTCGTGGATGGCGACAAAAACCCCGAACTCTTCCTACCCACTGAGCTCTATCGAAATCTTCTCATGCGGGCCTTCTCTCCCGTGCCCGAGGCCAGCCAGGTCTTTCGCGACGTATATCAGTCCAAGTCCGGCGGCCTACGGATCGACGACGACTTCTGGCGGCGACTCGAACGAACCGCACGGCCCTATCTGGATTCGATCGAGACCCAGCGAGCGCTCGGGAAGGAGTATCAAACGGCGCACCCCGGGAGGCGGGCGGAAATCGACCGCCAGGAAGCCGAGCGCGGCATGACGGATTGCCGGCTGGTCATCCAGAACCTAGCGTCGGCGCGCGCGACCTTCGGCTGGGAGGCCTTCGATCGCTTCCTCTACGAAGCCGTTGCGCCCGGAAGTTTTAGTATGTCTGTCAATGGCACCTCCGACGACAGCTTGATCTCTGCCGACCACCTTCGCTACCTGGCTGGAGGTTGCCAATGAAATCCACCCGGCTGACCCCCTGGATCTTGGTCGCCTGCTGTCTCGCTTGGGGGCTAACCCCCGCTTTCGCTTTGGGTGAGCACTTCCAAGGCGGAGTCGGCGTGATGCTACGGGTCCACGCCGTCGACTCCGCCAGCGAGGCTACGTTGTTCACGGGCATGAACACCCGCGCAGAGAACACCATCATCAAGGGGACTCATTTCCTCCTCTTGGACGGAAATGTTCGGATCGCCGGGGGAACCTGGATCGGTGTCACCGAATACATTGGATATGTGCGCGCCCCGAGCCAAGAGGGGCGGTGCTATCTCGCGACGTTCGACGCGTACTACCCCCCTAATCCTAATGTCTTTGGCATCTGGGGCTCCCCGATTGTCTGCGTCCCCGAGCATCCGATGGACTGCGGCCACTGCGGCCCGGGAACGGGCACGCCCTGTACCTTGGACACGGAAGAAATCCCGGAGTAGGCGCCTGCCGGAACCGGCCCACATTCCGCTTCGAGGTTTGTCCCGTCTTGCGACACTGGCGCACCTGATTCTTAAAGGAGATCCCAATGCGCCGAATCACTGCTGCTCTGCCGATGGTCGTCCTAACCTTTGCCGTGGCCGCCCGGGGCCAGGGATCTCAGCGGCCGCCCTGGAAGTGGACCGACGAGGAGCGAATCGCCAAACGCTATGACCCTGCTTCCATGCACTCCCGCGAAGACGCCTATGTCGCGAAGACCGAAGGCGCCGCTGTTGCCATCGGACGCGATGTCGTGGATGGCGACAAAAATCCCGGGCTCTTCCTACCCATTGATCTCTATCGAGCCCTCCTCATGCGGGCCTTCTCTCCCGTGCCCGAGGCCAGCCAGGTCTTTCGCGACGGATATCAGTCCAAGTCCGGCGGCCTACGGATCGACGACGACTTCTGGCAGCGACTCGAACGAACCGCCCGGCCCTATCTGGATTCGATCGAGACCCAGCGAGCGCTCGGGAAGGAGTATCAAACGGCGCACCCCGGCAGGCGGGCGGAAATCGACCGCCAAGCAGACGAGTTCGGCAAAGAGGATTGTCGGTTGCGCGTCCAAAACCTTGAGACGGCGCGCGCGACCTTCGGCCGGGAGGCCTTCGATCGCTTCCTCTACGAAGCCGTTGCGCCCGGAAGTTTTAGTACGTCCGTCAATGGTACCTCCGACGACAGCTTGATCTCCGCCGACCACCTTCGCTACCTGGCTGGAGGTTGCCAATGAAATCCACCCGGCTGACCCCCTGGATCTTGGTCGCCTGCTGTCTCGCTTAGTCCCTCCCTCGGGGATCCTCGAATTTCGAGCGCTCAGTCGGCGATCAGCGCCTCTTTGCTCTTCGTAAAGGCGCGGAGAAGGCTCCGGGCTTCCTCTGCTGTCGCGGTTTCCCGGCGCAAGGCCTCGACGAAAAGGTTGAGCGAGGCGATCCCTTCGCGGCGGATCTTCATCGCCTCGAACGACTTGAAGACCGGCTCCATCAGCGCGCGGGTTTCGGCGAATCGACCTCGATCGAGATACAGAGCGGCAAGCTCCAACGAGGCAAACGCCGCGTCGTGGACCTGCTGACGCTCGGTGAACTCGCGGGCGACCTGCTCCAGCGGTTCGATCGCCTCATCTTCCCGCCCGAGCGCGGCCCAGGCCCGCGCTTCGAGCCATCGCAGGCGAAGGAGGTTGGATTCGCATTCCAGCTCCATCGCCAACTGCCGCGCGACGGGAATGACCTCCAGCGCTTCGGCGTGGCGGCCGAGGTGGTCGAAGTTCAGCGCGAGTAGAAACGAATGTCCCATTCTCAAGCGATCCGGGCTGTCTACATCCAGCCCAACCTCGGCATCGCGGAGTGACCTGAGCGATCTCTCAAAATCCCCCACCTGCTCGAACACGGAGCTTTGATTGAGGAACAGCCCCGCCCGCGCCGGTCCCTTCGGAGTGAGTGAAAGCGCCCGATCAAGGTGGGCGAGTGCGGCGGAGAAATCCCGCTGATCCCGGCGGAGCGACGCCTCCAGGTCGAGCAAGCGAACCTCGGAGATGAGCGCGTACGCCGGGGGCGCCCCCTCGGGCCACAGCTTCCGCGCTTGGAGGAACGCACCTTCCGCCCCCGCGAGGTCACCGCCGATCCGATGCGCGTTGCCCACAAAACCCAAAGCCAGAGCGCGGACCTGGTCGCCGAATGGGGTTGCCGCCACCGTACAAGTCGCAACCTCCAGGGCCAGGTCGGCCAGTACCCGCGCATCGGCGGGCTGCTTCGACGTGGCGCGCTCGACGCTCTCTTCCGCGATCCGCAAGGAGAAGGCCCAGCCCCCGAACTGCGGCGACAGGCTCATGATCAACCGGCGCTGGTCGTGGGAAAGATCCGCCAACCTTTGCCACAGATCCTCGGCGACCTCCCGATCCAGCTCGGACGGCGCATCGGAGGTCGGTTCGTCGAGATCCAAGAGGGCCTCTAGCTCCGGCAGGGCGGCGCCGATCCGGACGGCGATTCGGCGCCCCAGTTCTTCCTCGATCGACGGCAGCTCGCCGCCCCCCCGGTGCCCCCGCGTACGGATGATCGACGCCGCCTGCCGTTCGATCTGGGGGAGTAGCCAGCCCGCCGCTTCCGCCAGGCGTTGGAGCATTCCGGGCGCCGGATCGCGTTCCCCCCGAGAGAGCTTTGACAGCAATCCGGGATCACACTTCGCCTCGGCGGCCAGCCGCGCGATCGGCCAGTCGTTGATCGCGAGCAACAGGCGCACGGTGACGGCGCCGGGTCGAAACAGCCGTTCGAGAGCTGCCGCTTCCTCGTGGCTCGTCATGGTTCATGATCTCCTACCCGGAGTACTCCGGGTCTTGTGTACCGAATCGGGCTCGCGAGCCGGATGAACCGGCCCCGCTGCCCCATAAAGGAGAACCGCGATGAGCACCCGCCGTCCCCTCGTCCCCTTGGCCTTGATCCTCAGCTTGCTGGGCCTCGCCGCCGCCCCGGCGCGAGCGATGAATCCGTTCGAGTTCTTGTTGGAGCGGCTTTCCGCCCTCTGGGCTGAAACCGGCTGCACGGTCGATCCCCATGGAGGATGTTCCGATCGCTCGACACCGACCGGCTGCACGTTCGATCCTGACGGCGTTTGCCGGGACCAGGGATCGGCCAGGCAGATCACCGAAAATACGGGATGTACCTTCGATCCCAACGGACTGTGCCGAGAAACCCTTCAGGCCCCCTCGGCCCGCCGGAATGCCGAACGCCGACTGGAGTAGCCCTCTGGGCGTTCTCACGGTTCGCGCGGTATAGATCGGAGAGAGGCGGCGGCACGGCGGGCAAGATCGGCGGTCGCCGTCTCCCTCTGGGCGCTCTCGACGAACAGCCAGGCCGCCGCGATTTTCTCGCGTTTGATGCCCATCGACCCGAATGCCTTTGCGAGCGGAACAGCAAGGTTCTTCGTTTCGGCCGTTCGTGCTTCATCAAGATAGAGCGCCGCCAGTTCCAAGCCGCTGAGCGCGGCGTCGTGAAAATTTCCCCGCTCCATGAAGTCTCGGAAGACCGATTCGAGCGAAGGGATCGCGGTAACGCCGCGCCCCAAAGCGGCCCAAGATCTTGCCTCCAACCACTGCAGGCGCAGAAGGTCGCCACTGGCTTTGCCGCCGATTTCGATCGCGGCCTGGCGCGCGGCGGGGATCAGTTCCAGCGCTTCTTCGTGCAGGCTCTGTTGGTCGAAGGCCAGCGCCGCGAGAAGTTGCGCGCCGAGTCGCAAGCGTGGAGGGCAGTTGGCACCGAGTAACGGAAGCGCCTGCCGCAACGCAGCGATCGATCCCTCCGGATCCCCGGCCTGTTCGAAGATTGAGCTTTGCATTAAGAAAAGCCGCCCCCTGGCCGTTCCTCCAGGCGTCAACACCAGCGCCTGATCGACCAGCGCGAGCGCCTGTGGAAACTGCCGCTGGTCGCGGCGAAGCGACGCCTCCAGGTCGAACAGGCGTGCCTCCGAGAGAAAATTCCCCGGCGATGATTCGCCCACCGGCCAGAGCCGACGCGCTTCGAGAAAGGCCAACTCGCCATTGTGGAGTTGCCCCGCCACCCGGTGGGCGTTGCCGATCCGCGCCCAGGCGTGTGCCGCCACATGGTTGCGGAACGCCGTTGAGCCCGGCGCACTCTCCGCCGCGGCAAGGGCCAGTTGGGCGAACGCGAGCGCGAGCTTCGGCTTCTCCGGCGCCGCGTCGAGGCTCCGTTCCGCGAGCAGCTCCGAAAGCGCCCAGGTCGCAAAACCCGGAACGATCTGAAGTGCGAGCAGGCGCTCCTCGAAGCTCAACGGCTTGAGCCGCGCCCAGGTGGCCCGCGCCCGCCGCCGGTCGGCCTTCCCCTGCGCGGCGAGCACGGCATCGTCCAGAGCTTCCACGGTGATTTGCCACGATTCGGCCGCGCTGCGCACCACCGCCGCGGGAACGGCGAAGGGGACCGGTAGGGGCCGGTCAGGATTCTCTCTGCCTCGAAGGATGGCGAGCATCTCGAACGCCACGTCGACCTTCTGCGGAGGAATGCCCGTGTCTGCCGCGATCTCGGCAACCCGCGCCTTCTTCAGCTTGATGTCCCCCCGCTCCCAATCCGAGACCGTCTTCGGCGCGACGCCCACCCGGGCCGCGAATTCGACCTGTTCCAGACCGAGCGTCTCTTCGCGCAGCAGCCTCACGACCGTACCCTCTTCGGGTCTCAAGGTTTTTGGCATGTTCGGGGGTCCTCTGAACAATAGGTTGCCGCACACCCCGTTTTCGTGACAACAAAGTTACCCAGCCCGTGTTTCGGTTCCAGGCAACTCCTGGCTCCAGTCGGACTACTTCCGGCGGGGTGTACTGAAACAAGGCATTTGAAGGGATCATACACAAAGCGTCGAGCTTTCCTCCTACCCTTCGGGCATGGAGACTCCATCCCCCATCGGGCCTCTCGCACCCCCGTCCGCGTCCAATGGGTCCGCGGCTGCGCCTGCCTCGGCGGCGGCGCAGCCGCCCTTTTTCGTTCTCGGCTGGCATTCGATCGACCGGGCCGAGCGGGCCGCCACGGACGGCGAGCTGGCGCGGGCGGAAGAGGGATTTTTGATCGCGCTCCATGCCTTCGGCCATTCGCGGAATTCCTGGCTCGAAGGGATGGCGATCTTGGCGCTCGCCGCCGTGTATCGGCTCGAAGGCCATCCGCTGCCGGACTGGCTGGCCGGCCGGGTCGGGGCTCTTCCGTTGAAGCCCGATCAGGTACGGCACCTGCTCGACTTTCTGCTGCTGACCGAGGTCACCCCACCGGATTCGCCGCACCTCTGGGGCCTGCTCGCGGACCTTCGTTCCTATCGGACCGGCGGAAGGCGCACACCGCTTCTCCCGCAACCCTCGGAAGGCCTGGATTTTCATTCCGCCTCCGGGGAACTCTGTCCTACCGGCCGATTGACGATCGGCCGCCGGGCAGCCGTGGCGGGCGATTTCGACATCGCGGAGTTGGCGTTCCGTCTCGCGGCAAACGAATATCGCCAGACGCGCCAGCCGGTTCTCGAAGCCTTCGCGCTGGTCGAAATGGCGGCGATGTACCAACTACAGAATCGATCCGATCGCCTGCCCACCCTGATTCGACGGGTGCGTTGTGTCAGGACCCGGCCGGCGCTTTCTCCCGACCAGATCGCCGTCGTTCAACTCGCCATCGAGTTGGTCGAGAGCAGCCGCGAGGACCCGATCGGCCTGGAGATCTTCCGCGCCTGCTGGCCGAGCGCCGAGGCCCACGAGGCGGAGAGCGATTCGTAATGGCCCACCACGACCCCGAGCGCCTGGGGTTATCCCAGGATGCGGAAGAAATCTTCGCCCAGGCGGAGGCGGCGCGCGATCAAGACCGGCTGAAAGATGCCGCAAGGCTCTTCGGTCGCTCCGCGGCACGTTGGGGCGCGGCCGGCAAGGTGATTCTGGCGGCCGACGCCTACTTCGAGTTGGGGGCCCTGCTCCTTCGAGAAGGGCGAGGAGGACTGCTTCCCGATCTCGCCGACCGGCTACTCGAACTCTTGGATCACGTTCCGTTGCCGCCGGGCTCCCGATTGAAGTTTCAGGTCTTCGCCATCTTGATGAGAAAAGCCGCCGCGAACCCGAGCGCATTTATAAGCCTGGTTCATGAACAGCGTCGCCATCGGAAGGCACGGACGGAGCACGAAGAAGCGGGGAACGTAGATCTGAGGAAGGAGCTTCCCGTTGACTGACACGAAGCCCGAGATCACGAAGGTCCGGCAGTTTCTCGATTTGGACGTGGTGAGGGGAACCCGCTGGCGCGAGCTGGCGCCGTTTCGCGAAGCGGTGCTTTTCCACTTTTCTCCGCCCGCCCTTCGCCAGCAGATCGTCGTCCTCTCCGAAGCGCTGGCGGATCAAATCTTGGAAAATGTGACCGAGGCCCCGGCTCTCGCCGAACCTGGCTATCGGGCCCACCTTCGGGCCGTAATGGCGGATCTTGAGCACGACGAGGGCAGTCTTCGAGAGTTCGCCGCCGCGTATGCCGAAGAAATGGTGGGACCGAAGAGCCGGGAAATCCTGCGCGTCTCGCGCCAGCTGGCCGAGGCTCTGGAGGGCGCGCTGGAAGAACTCCAAGGCTTAATCGGCCCGGCACCTGGGGAAAACCCAGACGGCACCGACCGGAACCCGAGGGCCTGACCGAGAAAAGGGAGCGCGAAGGATGAGGGCCGATCGCCCTGGGGGCCGAGCGTCTTCGCTAGCAGCTCCGGCTACCTACATCGTTACCGGTTCGAGCCGCAGTTCCGTGAGCGCGGCCCGAAGCGCCTCCTCGCGCTCCTCGGCCACCGCGAGGCCGAAGCGCACGCGCTCGCCGTAGGACTCGCTTTCGAGCACGACGATCGGCGGCTGGATCAGCCGTTTGACCGCGCCGATCCGATCGTACGGCACGTCGACCCAAAGGCGCCGCATCGCCCGCCGAACTTCCCGCGGCAGGCCGTCGAGCGCGGCGCGCACCGCCGCGGCATAGGCGCGCGCAAGGCCCCCTTTGCCGAGCTTCGTGCCGCCGAACCAGCGGACGACGACCGCGAGAACGTCCGAGATCTCCGCGCCGCGAAGTACTTGGAGCATCGGTTTGCCCGCGGTGCCGGCCGGTTCCCCTGCGTCGGAGGCGCGCTCCCGCCCCTCGGCGCCGAGCCGATAGGCCCAGCAGTGGTGCGTCGCGTCCGGAAATCTGCGCTGGACCTGGGCCAGGGCCGCGCGGGCCTCCTCCTCCGAACCGACCGGCGAAAGCAGCGCGAGAAACACCGAGCCCCGGTCGCGCACCTCCGCTTCCGCGGCGGCGGCGGGGATCGAATACGAAGGCATGAGACCCGGGCCTTGGGCCGGCCTATCGGTTGGCGTCGGCGACAACCCGCTCGTACAGCTCGCGGTAGCGGCCGACGACCACGTCTTGGGCGAACCGCTCGACCGCCGAGCGGCGGGAGGCCGCGGCGAACGCCAGACGCTTGGGTTCGTCGGAAAGGAGATCGAGAGCGGCCTTCGCCATGCCGTCGACGTCCCCCACCGGGCGCAGGTAACCGGTCTCGCCGTCGATCACCACCTCGGGCAGCCCCCCCGCGGTGGTGGCGACGACCGGCACCTCGCAGCTCATCGCTTCGAGCGCCGCGAGGCCGAACGACTCGGTTTCCGAAGGGAGGAGAAAGAGGTCCGCCCCGACCAGGATCTCCTCGATCAGGGGCAGGCTGCCGATGAAGGTGATGGCGTGGCAGAGGTCGCGTTCGCGGCAGACCTGCTCGACCTTGCCGCGCTCCGGCCCGTCGCCCACCAGGATCAGGCGCGAACGGACCTCGCGATGGACCCGTTCGAAGATCTCCACCACGTCGAGCACCCGTTTGACCGGCCGGAAGTTCGAGATGTGAACCAGCGTCCGCTCGCCCGGCTTGGCCCAGCGGCGCGCCCCTTCGGTGCCGCGGACAGCTTCGTAGCGGCTCGGATCGATGAAGTTCGGCACCACGTGAATGGTCTTCGTGAGCACGCCGAGCTGCTCGACCGTCTGCACCCGAAGCGCCTCGGACACCGCGGTCACCGCGTCGCTCTGCACGATGCCGTACCGGGTGGTTTCCAAATAGTTGGGATCGTTGCCCACCAGAGTGACGTCCGTGCCGTGGAGGGTGGTCACCACGGGCAGCGGCTGGGGCGCCACGATCTGGCGCGCGAGCACGGCGGAGACCGCGTTCGGCACGGCGTAGTGGACGTGCAGCACGTCGAGCCCCTGGTGGCGCGCCACCTCGACCATTTTGGTCGCCAGCGCCAGCGAATAGGGGGGGTATTCGAACAGCGGGTAGCGCGGCACCACGACCTCGTGAAAATAGATCCGCGGGCTGGTGAAGGTCAGGCGCGAGGGGAGGGCGTAGGAGATCACGTGGACCTCGTCGCCGGCCTCGGCGAGCGCCATCGCCAGCTCGGTCGCGACGATCCCTGAGCCGCCGTAGGTCGGGTAACAGCTGATGCCGATCTTCAACGGACACCTCCGGGCAGGAGCGAAAGCAGATCGCCCACCGCGAGCGGCAACGGGCTCCAGAACGGCTCGCCGTAGGCGGCACCGATCAGATTGCCGTAGTGGCGCGCCCGCCCTTCCATCGCAAAGAAGAACTCCGGGGTAGAAACCTTGGTGACCGGTTCGCCGGTCGCCTTCGCTTCGCCGGCCCCGGGCAGGTGGATCTGCGATCGGTGCGCAGCGAGGCTCGCGAGCTTCACCTCCCACACGTGCGAGACGTCGACCACGAAATCGGGCTCGAACGAGTCGTGCTGCATGTAGGAGAAGACCGCCCCCGGCCGGTGGGTGGGATGGGAGTTCGAGCCGCGGGCCGCGAGACCTGAATAAAAGCAGCACGCCTGAACCAACCGGTGGGCGCGGATGTGATCGGGATGGCGATCGTAAGGGGTGGGGCTGAGCACCAGGTCCGGCCGCAGCTCGCGCAGCGCCTCGATCAACGCGTCCTCTTCGTCCGGGCCGGACCGCAGCGAGCCGTCGCCGCAGTCGAGGAAACGCAGCTCCACCACGCCGAGCAGTCGAGCCGCCTCCTCGGCCTCGCGATGCCGCTCCTCGGCGGTGCCCCGGGTCCCCGCCTCGCCGCGGGTGAGGTTCAAAATGCCGACCTTTCGACCCGCCTGGGCCAGCGCGGCGACGGTGCCGCCACAACCGAGTTCCACGTCGTCCGGATGGGCGCCGATCGCCAAGACGTCCAGTTTCATGAGACACCTCCCGTACCCTGCGGTGGCGGCGGGGGGAGCTCGACCACCTGGAGGTTGCGCGGATCGAGATCCATCCCCTGCCAGAGCGCGTCTCCCGCGCTTTCCGCCGACCTCGTCGCGAACTGGGCGGACGACAGCTCGCGCTCCTGCAGTTTGCCGTTCGGGCGGAGCAGATCGAGCAGTTGCCCGGCGCGGCGCGCTTCGACCTCGTTTTTCCGCGCGGCCGAGGCGCGCACCTTGTCGGCGAACAGGTCGAGACCGCGCAGGGCATGCTCGCGGGTTTTTAGAAGCGGCTTGTCGAGACTCGGATCGACCGCCGTGGCGGGCGCCGCCAGCTCGTCGAGCAACGCCTCGATCTTTGCCCGGATCGGCGCTACGAAATCTCCCCCGGAGCGCTCGGCGAGCCGCCGCTCGACCCGGCCGGGATCGGCCGTGATCTGGGCGAACGAGAGATCGAGCGCTTCGAGCTTGCCGCGGGTGGCCGGCTCGACCAGGGCGACCTGGGGCCGCAGCGCCACGGCCGGCCCGTCGATTCCGAGCACCCGATAGGCCGGAACGACCTGCGGAATGTACGAGGTCTCGCCCGGCCCGAGCAGCAAGATCGAGGAGCCGAGCACGGCGTCTTGAATCGCCGGCCACGCGAGCACGCCCGGGCTTACCACCCCCGGGTTTTCGTCGATCGCGGCGAGCAGTTGGTCGACCGGAAACTCCTCGTCCCGGCCGCGCAGCGCATAGGCGTCCGCCCCGCGCCACTCGATCCGCCGCCGCTCGCCGCGGCTGAAAAGAAACAGCGGCGAGAGACCCCGTTGCGGCGCCACTTGCAGCGGCAAACCGCGGCGTTCGATCTCGGCGTCCTGGGCGGCGTAGGCCGCTTCGAGAGAGACCCGGCGCTCGACCAGGCGGCGCAGGTACGGGCGCTCGGCGGTTTTCAGCTCCGGCAGCATCGCGTCGAGCAGGAGGGGACAGCGCTCGCCCAGCAGGTGCGCCATCAGGCGGCAGAACGCCTCGCCGAAACGGGCGTCCGGCCGATACCAGCGGGAGAGCGCGTCGCGCCACGCGGCGTAGGTCGGCCCGGGGAACGCCTCGGCGATTTCCTCGTGCACCCGAGCCATCTCGGGGCCGAAGGTCCGCGTACCGAGCGGCGCGAGCGGCTCCGGGTCCGGCCCCAACTCGAAACGGCGAAGACCGCCGGGGGTGAGCAAAGTCGTCTCGGCCACCTCGGCCCAATCGTGATCTTCGGTCGCGACCCAGAAGACGGCGACCGCGGGCTCCCCCGCCGCTTCGAGCTTCGCCGCCCAACGCGCGGCGGCGACCATCTTCGACAGGGCGTAGAGCGGGCCGCCGAACAGTCCGGGCTGCTGACCGGTCGCCACCACCCGAGTGCGCGGATCGGCGAATTTGGCCGCCAGGGCCTCGGCCGCGGGGTGGCCGTACGCGCGGTTGGCCCGCCCGAGCGCCGCGGCGAGCGCCGCGCGATCGGGAGGTGTCGACTCTACCGACGATGGCGACGGAAGCTGCGACGAGTCCGGCGCGACGAACCGAAGCGGCGCGAGCAGGTCCAGCTCTCTCCCTTCGAGGAAGGCCGTGGGGATCGGCGGTAGCAAGCCGCCCGCCGCCAAATCGAGCGGAGCGAGCGCGTCTCTTTCGAGGGTTGAGGGTTCAGACAGGCTTGGTGCCGACGAGGATGAGGCGTTCGCTGTCACGATCGTAGGGTTCCCCTCGAAAACTGCCGTAAAGATCGTCGAGGTCGAGCCCGACCCAGCGAAGGCCCGCGGTGACCTCCTCCGGCTGGTAGGCGCGCACGCTCTCCAGATAAGTCCGCGCGGCGCCGACGTGGGGCACCACGCGGATCCGCTTGTTCAACCGCTGGCTCGCGGCGTCGTACCAGCGGTCGATCTCGACCCGCCGTCCTTCTACGGTCTGCACTTCCCGCGGGTTCAAGTTAGCGAGCGCGAAGTGGGGGTTCATCAGGTCGATCATGTACCGGCCGCCGGGCGCCAACAGGCGGGCGATCTCGCCGAGGACCAGAAAGTTCTCGCGCTCCCCCTCGAAATAGCCGAACGAGGTGAAAAAGTTGAGCACCCAATCAAAGCTGCCGTCGGCGAAAGGCAGGCTCCGCATGTCGCCCGCGACGCACGGTACCTTGCCGCGGATCAGCAGGGTGATCGAAAGATCGACCCCCAGGCCGCGATAACCGCGCCGCCTAAGCGCCGCGGTATGCCGCCCGGCGCCACAGGCGAGATCGAGCACGGCCCGCGGCCGCGGCGACGCGGGGTCGCCGCGGAGGGCCTTTTCGACGAAATCGACGTGGCCCTCGGCCTCGTTCTCGTTGCGGTTCGCATAGAGCTCCAAATACTCGTCGCCGAACCACTCGCGGTACCAGGCCATCGGCCGATGATATCCCGGCTGTCGGGGGTGGCTTCGTCAAAGTGGCGCACTTCAGCCCCCTGGGCTCGCCAGGCTCCTCGCTTTACGGCGTGACGGCCTGCCCCATTCCGCCGCAGCCGTTCTTGGCGAACGATCGGCCGCATCCCCCGGTCGAGCAGACGTCGCCCGAGAACCCGGCGGGGTTGATCACCTTGTGCCATTCGGCCACTTTGGTCTTCAGGCGCTCGGCGTCGTAGCCCTTCTGGGTGATCAGGTAGGCGGCAAGGCCCCAGGTGCTCTTGGCCATGTTGCACGGGCAGCAGCAGGTGTACGCGGTGTTCTCGCTGCAACACGGGGCCGGCAGCTGGGTGAGCGCCGCCCGTTTGATCGCCTCCTGCTCGGAGGTCAGCTGAATCGACTTGTAATAGCCGATGAACTCAACCGTCTGGGCCTTGACGTCGGTGAACGCAAAATCGTCCCCCGAAGGTTTGGGCGCCGCCGCGATCGAAACGGTTGCCGCCGCGAGTGCTACGAGGGCGAATAGAGAGGTTCTGATTTTCTGGGTCATAGCCGATGTCTCCCGCAAGTTGATCCGTGTCTCCTGCTCCACTCGATCCTATCCCCAACGGCGGAAGCCTGCTTACATGTCGACAGACAGGGCACCGCGCCAGCCGCTACAATCGGCCGATGAGCGAAACTCCGATTTTTCGTCCCAACGGCCGCGCGGCGAATGCGCTGCGGCCCGTGCGCCTTACGCTGGGCGCGCAAAAATTCGCCGAGGGCTCGGCGCTGATCGAGGTGGGCGACACGCGGGTGCTGGTCGCCGCGAGCGTTGAAAACCGTGTCCCCTCGTTCCTCCGCGACTCCGGCCGTGGCTGGGTGACCGCCGAGTACTCCATGCTGCCCCGCGCCACCCACACCCGCTCCGGCCGGGAGGTCGAGCGCGGGCGGCCGAGCGGCCGGACCTCCGAAATCCAACGCCTGATCGGGCGCAGCCTGCGCGCCGTGGTGGACACGACCGCGATGCCCGACCGGACGATCACCATCGACTGCGACGTGCTGCAGGCGGACGGCGGCACCCGAACCGCCGCGATAACCGGCGCCTACGTGGCGCTCTCTCTGGCCTGCGCCCGGTTGTATCTCACCGGGGACATCGCCGCCTGGCCGCTCACCTCGCCGCTCGCCGCCGTCTCGGTCGGTATTTTGGACGGCGCGCCGCTGCTCGATCTCGAATACATCGAGGATCAGGCGGCCGAAGTGGACATGAACGTAGTCGCGACCGCCGACGGCCAACTGGTCGAGATTCAAGGAACGGGCGAAAAGCGCGCCTTCCGGCGCGACGAGATGGACCGCCTGGTCGATCTGGCGCTCGGGGGGATCGGCGAGCTGGTGGAGCTGCAACGCAACGCCCTCGCTGCCACCCTCGCCGAGGTCGCCGAGGTCCAGGCGCGCGGCGGCCGGCGCAAGGCGGCTCCGCCGAAGGACGAAAAGAAGCTCTGGGGCCGGCCGTAGGCTCTCTGGAGTTCGGTCGATGACCGGCACCACCGAGAAGGGCCAGTGGCCTACCGGCGCCGCCGCGCTGGATGAGACGGGCTGCTTTCGTAGCGACCTCTGGTTCGATCAGCCGGACGCCCGCGAGCGGATCGACGCCTGGCGGGCGAAAGGAAGGATCGACGACGAGCTGGCGCGCCAACTCGTCCGGTTCGTCGATCACGGGTTTCTCACCCTGCCGCTCGACCTCGAACCGGAGCTGTTCGCCGAGATCGACGAGTCGGTCGATCGCCTCTGGCGGGACAAGCCGCACGATGTGGCGTTCGCCTATCGCGGCCGGCTGACGCCGTTCTGTTATGCCGATGAGGCGCGCCAGCGTCGACCGGGCTGCCGAATCGCCGATCTGCATTCTTGGTCGCCGGGTGCCCGCGCGCTGTACCTTCACCCCCGGCTATTCGAGGTGGTGAACCTATTGTTCGGCCAACCGGCCGTGGCCACCCAGTCGCTCTATTTTTCCAACGGTAGTTTGCAAGCGCTCCATCGCGATCCGGTCCACGTGCCGGCCACCCCGCCGTGGCACCTGCTCGCCGCGTGGATTGCACTGGAAGACGTCGATCCCCGTTCGGGGGTTCTGGCCTACGTGCCCGGCTCGCATCGCCTTCCCTACCACCGCTTTGCCAACGGCGACTACCGCTTCGACGCCAGCCACCACGGCGACGCGGAAGCCGAGGCGATGGCCCTCGCGGAACGAACCCGCTGCGAAGAGGCGGGGCTAGCCGTCGAACGCTTTCTGCCGCGCCGGGGCGAAGCGCTGATCTGGCATCACTCGCTGCTCCACGGCGGACCGCAGGCCGAAGATCCCAACCTGACGCGCAAGAGTTTCGTCGTCCATTACACGACCCGCGCCCACCAGCCGCGGCGGCGCGGCGAGCTGGTCGAATGGGTTCCCGGGCCGGATGGCGTCACCGTGCCTCGCCTGCGGATGGTGGAAACCGAGGATCTCTTGATCGAGGGCGAAGCCGCGGGGTTCGACAATCCGCTCAAGCGGTATCGGGTGCGGCCGCCATCGTAGTCGGGAGCTTGAAAGCGCAGGCGGTCAGGCGCCCGCGACCAACACGAGGCCGAGCGAGCCCCCTTCGTCGATCTCGGCCGGCGAGATCGGAACGAAACGGAAGTCTTCCGGCCGCCAGGTCGAAGCCAACGGGCTCGAAAAGTCGAGCGCGGCGCCCTCCGGCGCCAGGTGGCGAAACCGCTCGACGCGGGCAAACCGGTCGCGCAGCCGCAGCTCCCACTCCCAGACGAAACGATGGGTTTTGTGGCCGGGAATCGCCCGATGCTGCTCCATGGTCCCTTCGTCGACCACCGGGGGGACGGCGACCAGCAGATGCCCTCCGGGCCGAAGATGGCGGACGCTCCAATCGAGCGCCCGATCGGGCGCGGCGAGCTGTTGCAACGAGTAGATCGCCACGATCAGATCCGCCGCGGGTTCTTCTTCGGGCAGGGCGTCCAAACAACCGAGTTCGATCATCGCGCCATCCGGCGCCCAACGGGCCGCGAAGCGGGCGACCGACAGTCGGCTGACGAGCGCATCGTTGGCGACCAGCTCGCCCGCCGAGCGCCCGATCAGCCGCCCGGCGAGGCGCCGCAAGAGGCCAACCAATCGGCCGAGCAGACGACGCCCCAAAGAAGGAACCGACATGGGAGTGGAAGCCTCCGAAACGGGCCGGCGCCGCCTCAATCCGTCCGCATCGAGAGCGACACGCCGCGGGCGCCGGCGAGCACCGGTTTTTCCTCCTCGGCCTCTTTCGACTCCTCGGTTTCGCCGGGATTGCGGAACAGGTTCGCCTCCAGGTCGTACTGCCGGGTGTAGAGCGCGTGGTACCGCCCGCCCAAGCCCAGCAGCTCCTGGTGCTTGCCGCGCTCGATGATCCGGCCGGCTTCGAGCACCAGGATCGTGTCGGCGCGGCGAATGGTCGAGAGCCGGTGGGCGATCACGAACGTGGTCCGGCCGCGCATCAGCTCGGCCAGCCCCTGCTGGATCAGGAACTCGCTTTCGCTGTCGAGCGAGGAGGTCGCCTCGTCGAGGATCAGAATGCGCGGATCGGCGAGGATCGCCCGGGCGATCGCCACCCGTTGGCGCTCTCCTCCGGAGAGTTTGATCCCCCGCTCGCCCACCACCGTCCCCCAGCCGTCGGGCAGGCGGGCCACGAACTCCTCGCAGTGCGCGATCCGGCCGGCGGAGAGGATCTCTTCCTGCGGCGCGTCCGGCCGGGCGTAGGCGATGTTTTCGAGCACCGTGCCGTCGAACAGAAAGTTGTCCTGGAAGACGACGCCGAGCTGCGACCGATAGTCCGCCAGCCGGATCTCGCCCAGGTCGCGGCCGTCGATCAGGATCTTGCCCTCGGTCGGCTTGTGGAACGCGGCGACCAGGCCGATCATCGTGCTCTTGCCCGAACCGGAATGGCCGACCAGGGCGGTCGAGGTTCCCGGCTCGGCGACGAACGACACGTCGTGCAGCACCGGCGCGCCCTCTTTGTACTCGAAGCCGACGTGCTGGAACTCCACCCGGCCCTCGACCGTCCCGAGCGGACGGCGCCGCTCGTCGCCCTCGTCTTCGCGCTTTTCGCCCAGGATCTCGCGAATCCGTTCGAGCCCGGCGAACGCCTCGGTGAGCTGACTGCCGATCGAGACGATCTGCGCGATCGGCCCGACCAGCAGGCCGAGATAGAGGGTGAACGAGAAGAACGAACCGACGGTCATCCGGCCGGCGAGCACGTCGCCCCCGCCGATCCACATGATCATCACGCTCGCCAGACCGACCAGCAGAGTGGACACGGTGCCGATCGCGGACATGCCCGTAATCGTCTTGGCGACGTTCCTAAACAGGAGGTGAACCCCCTTGGCGAACACCAGCGCCTCGCGCCGCTCGGCGCCGTAGGCCTTGACCACCCGGGCACCGGAGAGCGTCTCGGAGAGCCTGCCCGCGACTTCGGCGTTGATCTTCGACCGCTCGCGAAACAGCGGCCGAAGGGTAGAAAACGCCAAGAACATGACCACCGCGAACAGCGACAGGACACAGATGACGAGGACGGTCAGGCGGGCGTTCAAGGCGAGCAGAATCGCGAGCGCGAAGGTCGCCGTCACCATGCCGCCGGTCAGGTCGACCAGGCCGCTGCCCACCAGGTTACGCAGGCCCTCGGCGTCGTTCATCACCCGCGACAGGAGCGCGCCCGATTTGGTCTGGTCGTAATAGGCGACGGTGAGCCGGCCGACATGGCGCTGAATCCGCCGCCGCATGTCGGTGATCGAACGCTGCGCCGCCTTACCCAGCAGCTGAGAGAGCGAAAACGAGGTCGTCGCCTGGATGATCGTCGCGACGATCGCGGTGAGCACCAAAGGCAGCAGCAGCGCCCGGTTGCTCTTGCCGATCACGTCGTCGAGCAGAAACTTGGTCGTGCCCGGCAGCACCAGCCCGGCCAGGCGGCTGATCAGCATGAGCAGAATGCCGAGCGCCAGGCGCCCCCGGCGCGCCTTGACCAAAGCCGCCGCGTCGCGCAGCGCGAGCCTGAGCGACGGGGGCTTCTTCGCCTTCTTTTCCTGGGTCGCACCGACGGCGGCCGCCTTCGCGCGCCGCGACGTCACCTGACCGCCGTAGAGGCCGGTACGCGGCGAACGGGTGAGGGGAGAGGGCGCCCCGTTGGGTTCTTCGCTCAATCGAAATCTCCGGAGAAAACGGCCTTTTAGACCGAACGCCAAGATAACACCCCCGCCCGGCCGTCTCTTCCCGGCCGTTATACTCGCCCGCCATGGGGCGCCTGTTCTGGATTTCGCTCGGCGGCGCGGCGGGGACCGCCGCCCGCTATCTGCTGTCCGGCTGGATCTTGCGCTCCGCCGGACCTGGATTTCCGTGGGGTACGTTCGCGGTCAACACGATCGGCTCGTTCCTGCTCGGCCTGTTGATGGCCCTAGGATCGACTTCCTTTTCGCCCACAGTCCGCCTGGCCCTCACGGTCGGCGTGATGGGCGGATTTACGACCTATTCGACGTTCAACTACGAGACGCTCCGCTCGTTGGAAGATGGCGCCTGGCCGCTCGCTTGCGCGAACCTCGGCGCGACCGTCTTCGGCTGCCTGGCCGCCGGATTGCTCGGAATGCTGGTCGGCCGCTGGCTCACGACAGTTTGAGTTTGGCTGGCTTTCAGTACGTAGGGGGGCAGCTTGCCTGTCCCCGGGAGGAGGCAAGCTCCTCCCCTACAACTTGAGATTTCTACCGTCCGACCCACCGCTCGACCACCCGATTGATCACCTTCCGCGGGTAGCTCGCCTTCCGGGAGGGCTGGGATTTGAGCTTCGCGACCAGGGCGGGCAGAACGGCGTCCACCGATCCGGCGGGGTTCGCCTTCCAGAGCACGGTCTGGCCGCGGTCGATCAGGTAGAGGGCAGGCTCGGGTCCGGTCTCGGCTTCGACGCCGTAGGCCGCGAGGAAGGCACGGTCGTCGTGGAGCAGGGGGAAGAGCAGGCCCAGCTCTTTTTGCGCGGCGAGCAGTTGGGGCATCGGAGCTTTGAGGATCGCGAGCGGCCGGGCTCCGAGGCGGCCGAGGGCGTCTTGTGCTTTCCCAAGCGCCGCCAGGTCGAGCTTCGCCCCCTCGGAAAGCGCGGGGGCGAGGTAGAGGACGAGCCCGGAATGGACGCACTCGTCGCGCAGCATGAGGAGCGCCCCCTCGGTCGAGGAGAGGTCGAAGTTGGGGGCGCTTTCGCCGATCTCCGGTCCGCTCACAAGGAGGGCCTCCTCCACGCTTCGCCCGCCTACGAGCCGGGAAGCATCCCCGGGGGCAGCATCTTTTTGATGTCGAACCAGATCACCATCGCCATCAGCAGCAACACCATGACGAAGCCGACCTGGATCACGATCTCCTTGAAGCGCACCGACAGGTCGCGCCGGATCACGCTCTCGAACAGGAG
The DNA here is from genome assembly GCA_038248205.1 of Thermoanaerobaculia bacterium. Lineage (GTDB taxonomy): Bacteria > Acidobacteriota > Thermoanaerobaculia > Multivoradales > UBA5704 > DASYKS01. The sequence goes on along the minus strand of JBBRUC010000029.1, from coordinate 18,956 downwards.
GATGGTGATCTGGCCGCCGTCCAAGATCGGAATCGGCATCAGGTTCAACAGAGCGATCGAGATGCTGATGAAGCCCATCAGGTAGAGGAGGTACTTGAAACCGACCCGTGCCGCGGCACCGGTCTGCTTTGCGATTTCGAGCGGTCCCGCCAAAGCGCCGCCCGGCGGCAGCTTGCGCGTGATCAATTTGCCCAGTACGTCGAAGGTCTGGGTGCAGATCCGCCAGTTGAACACCACGCTGGCTCGCAGCGCTTCGCCCGGGGGATAGCGCTGGAAGAAGCCGAGGCCGACGCCGATCCGCCCCTTGCCCCCTTCGTCGCGCGGCGTCACCGAGATCGTCCACAGCACGGTCCCGCGACGGACCTCGATGTCCACGGTCTGGCCCGGCTTGCTCTCGATGTAGGCCACGAACGCCGCCGAGTCCACGATCGCCCGGCCATCGACGGCCCAGATCTCGTCGCCGAGTTCGAAGCCCGCGGCGGCGGCTGGGGTGTCGTCGATGATTTTGGTCAGCTGGGTCCGAACTTTCGGCGCGATGCCCGCGGTGTCACCGATCTGGTAGTGCGGATCGAGCTTTGGCGTGACGGTCGCCGCGAAGGCTTTTTCGTCGCGCGTCAGCTCTAAGGCCACCGGCCGGTTCGGCGAGGTGGCGAGCGCGAAGCTCACGTCTTCCCAGGTGGCGGACGGCTTGCCGTTGATCGAAACGATCACGTCGCCCTTCCGCAAGCCCGCCTGCTCGGCCGAGGAGCCCTTCACCACGGAGCCCACTTCGGACGGGATGGCGGAGAGGTTCGGCACTTCGATCCCGGCCATGAACAGGCCGGCGAACAGAAGGATCGCGAGGATGACGTTCATCACCGGACCGGCCAGGTAGACCAGGATGCGCTGCCAGCGCGGCTTGTTCAGGAACTCCTGCGGGTCGTCGGTCACCTCGTCGGGGTTTTCGCCGCCGAGGCGAACGTAGCCGCCGAGCGGCACCAGAGAGAGCCGATAGTCGGTCTCGCCCTTCTTGAAGCCCCAAATGCGCTTGCCGAAGCCGAGCGAGAAGGTGAGCACCCGGACGCCGAACGCTTTGGCGACCAGTAGATGGCCGGCCTCGTGGACGAAGACGATGACGCCGAGAGCGAAGGCGAAGGATAGGGGGGTGATGAGAAAATTGAAATTCATGGCTCCCTGTACGGTATCTCGATCCGCCGGGTTGCGGTAGGGGGGCGGCCGAATCGGCTCCGAATCGGCAAAAACGTCGGGGGTGGGCCGCCTGGCTCCCTACCCGTTGGTGTTGCGCTGTCCTCCTCCGTTCGCTTGGTTGCGGGCATACTATGGATTCTGATCTGCCCAAAACGCATTGGGCGGCCGGCAGGGAGCGGGCCTGTTCGACGGCATCGCGCTCCGCCAGGCAAAAGGGAAAAGAGGGTCTGTTTATGAAAGGCTTTGTCCAAAATATTGAGGATCTCGCGGTCAAGAACGATGACTTTCGCCGCGTGCTCTACACGGCCAAGAACTGCCAACTCGTTTTGATGGCGTTGAAACCCAAAGAGGAAATCGGCGCGGAGATCCACAAACTCGACCAGTTCTTCCGCGTCGAAGAGGGGACCGGTGAAGCGGTTCTGGATGGCGTCCGGACGGAGATCCACCCCGGCTTTGCGATCATCGTCCCGGCCGGAGCAAAGCACAACATCATCAATACCGGCAGCGCCCCCCTGAAGCTCTACACGCTCTATGCGCCACCGAATCATCGAGACGGCGTGGTCCACCCTACCCGCGCGGACGCCGAGGCCGACAACGAACATTTCGACGGCAAGACGACCGAATAGGGAAAACCATGGCACGGGCTTTCAGCCCTCAAGGTGGCGGATTGCTAACCCGAACCTAGGGCGTTGCCCTAGGCTGGTATTGGGCGGGCCTTCGGCCCTCAAGAAGACGCTCGCCGGGATACCAACTTCCTGCTTCGTGACGGTCTGTTTGAGCGCCGACGGCGCGCTCAATAGGAGCCTGGGTGCGAGACAGGGCACGAGGCCATCCTCTTTTTGGTAGGGCCGAAGGTCCGATCTATCGCAGGCCTCCAGAGAGCCCGGGCATCGGAGAATGGCTCTCCCTGGGGGCCTAAGGCGTCGCGGCAAGCTATAACTTCGAGATCAAACGGTCGGCACGGCCCCGGCCTTCCGGTGCGGGAAACGCTTGAGCCAAGAGTTGAGCCGGCGGGGTATCCTACCTGCCATGAGAAATACCGGACAAACGACCATCGGCTCTTCCGGTTTCCTTGTACCGCCCAAGGCGGTTCGGGCCGAAGCGGGAATCGAGCCCGCGATGACTCTCCGCTGTGGGTTCACGAGGGAAAAGTCGAGATCGAGCCCGCAACTCGGGATGTCCAGGTCGTGCAAAAGGGACTTCTGTGGATCATCGAACCTGCCTCGGCCGCGCCCACCGGATTCCCTAGGAACTCCCGGGGCTATCGGAGTTAATCATGCCTGAGGAAGTGCGGCTCTGGAGAGTGCAAAGCGGCGATACCTTGCACGAGATCTCTCGATCTCCGCTCAATCTTGAGGCTCGGCTGGAAACGTGGCTGGAGCACGACATTTCCGTGCTCAATCCGGCGCTTCTCATCATCGGGCGCCAGGTGGAGACCGATTTCGGCGGCATCATCGATTTGCTCTGCCTCGACGGTTCCGGAGATGTCGTGGTGGTTGAGCTGAAGCGACACAGGACGCCCAGGGAGATCACGGCGCAGGCTCTGGATTACGGATCTTGGGTCAAGGATCTTTCGCCCGAACGAATAGTCGCCATCGGTGAGGCGTACCTGGGTCAGGGAAAGCTTGAGGAAGCGTTCAAGCGGCAGTTCGGTACGGACCTCCCCGAAACTCTGAACGAAAATCACAGCTTGCTGATCGTGGCTTCGAAGATCGATGCCAGCTCAGAGCGCATCATCAAATATCTTTCAGATACCTACGGCGTCAACATCAACGCCGCGACGTTTCAATATTTTAAGGAACCGGACGGCAGCGAGTTGATCGCTCGCATCTTCCTGCTGGAGCCGGACTTGGTCGATTTGCAGAGCCGAACGAAGGGGGCGTCGAAGCGACGTCCGAATCTGACCTACGACGAACTGGAAGCGATCGCCGCGGAGAAGGGGATTGAGGAACTCTATGCCTATGGGGTGGCCAACCTGGAAACCTTTTTCCAAAAACACACCACCCGAAGTTCGATCGTTTTCACGGGACTGATCGACGGGAGTCGCAAAACCGTCATCAGTCTGATACCTCAGCAGAGCAGCGCGACCGACGGGCTCCGCTTCCAGGCCTATACGCTCCGACTCCGGACTTTGCTGAACCTTTCGGAAGATGCTTACCTCGCGATGCTACCGCCGCGCCGCGACCCCTGGATCTACTATGAGAATGCCGGTCCGGACTACGAAGGGTTTCAGGGGTTTTTTGCCAACCGCGAGGAGGTCGATCGCTTCCTTCAGGGGATCGCCATTTTACGGGCCGGCTAAGCTCGCCTAGGGCGTTGCCCTAGGCTGGTATTGGGCGGGCCTTCGGCCCTCAAAAAGACGAGACCTAGGTCCGAAGGACCGCGACCTTAATCTGGAGGGTTGGCATCCGGGTCGGACAGTCTGGGATCTAGGTCCCGAGGTTCGCGACCTCGGTCCGGAACTTGGTCCGGGTCTTCGAGATCGGGCGCTGAATCGACCCGGACTGCTACGGCGCCTTCGGTACCGCCGCCTTCCCCCGTTCGGCCAAAGCCCCCTCCAACAGATCCGCCATCCGATACCCAGCGAGGGCCAGCCGCTTGCGGCAGACTTCGTGAGCGCGGGTGTTGTAGGCGTCGCTCGGGGTGGCTCCCGGGGTTATGCCCTGGTAGACCGCGGAGACGGCGAGGGCGAAACTTTCGCGCGCCCAGGCCATGGGGTCTTGTTCGGTTAGCTGGGGGAACGAGTCGGGCGGGTTACCGTCGGTGATCCTGGCCACGAGGCCGGGGAGCGCCGGGCGCCAGGTGGCGGGGTTCGTCGCGTCGAGGTTCGGCAACCAGCCCGCGGCGTTGTCCCAGTACCAATGGAGGTCTTTTTCGGGTGTCGCGACCGGGAACAGGTTGCCGCCCCGGTCGCCGTCGGGATGCTCGGCGGTGAAGCGGCCGACCGCGTGGAGCGGTTGATGGATGTCGCCCACCAGGTGAAGCAGAAGGCGGAGCGCCTGGGCTCGGGCGAAGTCCCCGGCCTTGGGGCTCGCCAGAGTGGCCCGGGCGCTTTGAATCACCGTCACCACGTTGTCCGGCCGCGGCGGGGCGACGCTCGACAGGGCGCCCGCGTTGTAGGGCAGGTTGATGTAGTGCCAGGTGTTGTAGAGCGTCCAGTCCTCGCCGCGCAGCAGATCCATCCAGGCCGAAACGGCGACGAACGTATCCACCTTCGGATCTTGGTTCGCGAGCACCGCGATCAGCCGATCCGCCTCGGCCCGCGCCGCGGGCGACAGCCGCTGATAGGCGATCTCGGCCGTCGCCATGTGGCCGGCCGCGCTCCAAGCGTGGGCGGACAGCGGTGCGAGGAGTAAGAAGCCGAGAAGAAGGCAGGCGGTACGTTTCATTCTCAATTCCCCCTCACTCCACCGTCACACTCTTCGCCAAATTCCGCGGCTGGTCCACGTCCGCCCCTCTTCGCACGCCGATGAAGTAGGCAAGGAGCTGGAGGGGGATCACGTTCACGATCGGCTGGAGGAGCGGCGAGACGCGGGGGACTTCGATGATCTCGTCCGCGAGGCCTTCGAAGTCTTCGGCCGGGGCGTCGGTGACGACGATCACGCGGCCGTCGCGGGCTCGGACTTCTTGGAGGTTGGAGCGGACTTTTTCGTAGACGCTGTCCCCTGTGGCGAGGGCCACCACGGGTAGGTTCTCGTCGATCAAGGCGATCGGCCCGTGCTTCATTTCGCCCGCGGGATAGCCCTCGGCGTGGATGTAGGAGATCTCCTTGAGCTTGAGCGCGCCTTCCAGAGCGATCGGGTAATTGATACCGCGGCCGAGATAGAGGACGTTTTCCGCTTTGTAGTAGCGGCGGGCGAGATCTTCGAGGTGCGACTCCTGAAGGCGGATGACCTGATCGACCGCACCGGGCAGGTGGGCCAAGTCGTCCAGATACGAGCGATCGATGCGCCCGGTCCGCTGTTGGCGCAGGTAGAGGGCGAGCAGGTAGAGCGCCACCAGCTGGGTGGTGAACGCCTTGGTCGAGGCGACGCCGATCTCCGGCCCGGCGTGGGTGTAGATCACCCCTTGGCTGATTCGCGTGGCCTGCGATCCCTCGACGTTGCAGACCGAAAACAGCTTGGCGCCCCGTTCCTTGGCGGCTTCCATCGCCGAAAGCGTGTCCGCCGTCTCGCCCGATTGCGAGATCCCGACCGCGAGCACTTTTCCGTCGACGATCGGATCGCGATAGCGGTACTCCGATCCGTAATCGACCTCTACGGGCAAGCGGGCGATCGATTCGATCATGAACTTGCCGATCAGCGCCGAGTGCCACGAGGTGCCGCAGGCGAGCAGATGCAGGCGCTCGATCTTCTGGATCTCCTCGGCCGGCAGCGTCACCGTGTCCAGCACGATCTCGCCGGTTTCGAAATCCACGCGCCCGGCGAAGGTGTCCTGCACCGCCTGGGGCTGCTCGTGGATCTCCTTGGCCATGAAGTGCTTGTAGCCCCCCTTTTCGGCCTGGACCGGATCCCAGTTGAGCCGCTGAACCGGCCGCTCCTCCGGGTTGAGAAGGCGCCCGGCGCGATCGAAGATTTCGATCGCTTCGGGGCGGAGCACGGCGAGGTCGCCGTTTTCGAGAAAGATGACGTTCCGCGTGTAGGCGAGCAGCGCCGCGGGGTCCGAGGCGAGAAACTGCTCGTGATCCCCCTCGCCGCCAACGCCCAGCACCAAGGGCGGCCCCATGCGGGTGGCCACGATCTCCTGGCCCTCGCCCTCCGTGGTGACCGCCGCGAAAGCGTACATACCCTCCACCTCGGAGACCGCGCGGGCGACCGCCTCGCGCAGAGTCGAGCCGTCGAGGTACGAGGAGATCAGATTGGCGACGACCTCGGTGTCGGTGTCGGAAGCGAACGTCCAACCGGCGGCGAGCAGCTTCTTTTTGAGCGGCAGGAAGTTTTCGATGATCCCGTTGTGAATCAGGGCGACCCGGCCTTTGGAGTCGACCATCGGGTGGGCATTCTTTTCGCTCGGCGGACCGTGGGTCGCCCAGCGGGTGTGTCCCAGGCCGAACAGGCCGGAGACCGGATGCGCGGCGAGCTTGGCGCGCAGATTTTCGAGCTTGCCCTCCGCCCGGGCGGTCTCGAACCGGCCGTCCTGGACGGCCACCACACCGGCCGAGTCGTAGCCGCGATATTCCATCCGGCCGAGGCCGTCGATCAAGAGGGGCACCACGTCCCGGTGCCCGACGTATCCCACAATGCCGCACATGGTTGGCTCTCCTAAGACTGTAAACGACGGTCACTCTCTCTGCCTGGGTGCGCGGGCGTCTCGCCCGCCAGGCGGGCCGGAGGCCCGCGGACCCAGGAGATGGACCGGGGAGGTTACTCTTTCCCCTCCGCTCGCGCCCGGTGTTCTCGGCGTTCCCGGCGTTGCCCCTTCAAACGCTCGACGGCTCCAGCTAAATTCTTCTGTCGGACGCGGGTGATCGCGAGCGCCCCTTCGGGCACTTCTTGGGTGATCACCGAACCGGCCCCGGTCTGGGCACCGGCCCCCACCCGCACCGGAGCGACGAGCATCGTGTCGCTACCCAGGAAAGCTCCGTCGCCGACCTCGGTTCGGTGCTTGGTTTCGCCGTCGAAATTGCAGGTGATGACCCCCGCGCCGATGTTTACGTGGGCGCCGATCGTGGCATCTCCGAGGTAGGTGAGGTGCCCCACCTTGGTGCCGGCCCCCAAGTCCGAGGCTTTGATCTCGACGAAATTGCCCACCTTGGCGCCCTCGCGCAGCACCGAACCGGGGCGCAGGCGGGCGAACGGCCCGACGCGACAGCCCGATTCGATGCGCGAGTTGGCCAGAACGCAGTAGGGTTCGACCACCACCCCTTCGCCCAGGACCGTGTCCGAGAGCCAGGCGCCTTGACGCAGCTCGCAGCCGGGGCCGATCTCGGTCGCGCCGAAGAGCGCCACGTCCGGATGGATCACCGCGTCGCGGCCGACGGTGACGCTCGGCTCGATCGAGGTGCGGGCCGGTTCGAGGATCGTAACGCCCGAGCGCATCAGCGCCTCCAGGTGGCGGTCGAGCAGGCGGCGGTGCGCCTGGGCCAGCTCGACGCGATCGTTGATCCCCCAGCTTTCGGACGGATCGGCCAGAGGATGAAGCTCCACCCGGTGCCCCGCGCGCGCGGCGTCGGTCACCGCGTCGGTCAGGTACAGCTCCCCTTGGGCATTGGTCGCCCGCAGGCGGCGCAGAAACTCGAACACCTCCGGGGCGGGCAGGGCGTAGAGGCCGGCGTTGATCCGCTTTTGCGCGCGCTGTTCCGGGGTGGCGTCGCGCGCCTCGACGATTCCGGCGAGCGCGCCGTCGGGAGAGGCGAAGACCCGGCCGAGCGAGCCGGGATCGGCCAGCTCGGCCACCGCGAGCGCGCCCCAGGCGGATTCGCCCTCGCCCCGCTCGATGATCGCGGCCATCGCCTGAATCGTCGCCGCGGTGACCAGCGGCGCATCGCCGGAGAGGACCACCATCGTCGCCTCGTGACCGGGGTCGGTGCGCAGGTAGGGCTCCACTTGCTGGAGGGCATGACCGGTGCCCCGCTGCTCGGCCTGGAGCACGAATTCGACGTCGGGAGCGGAAAGTTCGGCGCGCACCTGCTCGGCACCGTGGCCGACGATCACCAGAATCCGCTCGCAAGAAGCGGCGCGCGCGGCGTCTAGAACCCAGGCGAGAAGCGGCCGGCCGCCCGCCCGGTGAAGTACCTTAGGAAGGGAGGAACGCATGCGCGTACCCTGGCCCGCGGCGAGAACCACGGCGATCCGTGGCCGGCGGAGGGGGGAGACTGTGCTCGAAGGTTCTTGCCTCATGGGCCCTCACCCCCCGGACGCGGACCCCGGGCCGCGAGCCGGAGCGCGGCGAGCGCTAGCTTTTTCGGATCGTGGCGCACCAGCTCCTCCTCGGCCGAGTCGGCGAGAAGGTCGGCTTCGACCACTTCGACACCCATCGCCTCCAGCTCTTCGGCGACGTAGCGCACCGGTTCCGAGCCGACCTCGGCGTAGTGGCCCAGCCAGCGTTCCGGAATCGACGTGGCGTTCGCGAGAACGCCGTGGACCAGGCCGGCCCCTAGATAGCGTTGGACTTCGCGCAGGTGATCGGCGCCCATCATTCGATCCGTCTCCCCCGGTTGAGTCATCAGGTTGAGCAGCAGAATCACCCGGGCGCGACTCCGTTGGATCGCCTGGCGGATGCCGGGGATCAACAGGTTCGGCAGGATGGACGTGTAGAGCGAACCGGGGCCGAGGAGGATCAGATCCGCCCGTTCGAGCGTCGAGAAGGCGGGCGGAAAGGCGGGCGGGGCGGGAGGATCGATCTCGATCCCCGCCAGCCGTTCGTTCGAGCCGCCGACCGCCGATTCGCCCTGGTAGAGCGTGCCCGAAACACCGCGGCCGCGCAGCACGACGTCGGTGAGCGTGGCGGGAAACACCTTGCCGCGCACCGACAAGATCGACTCCGCGGTCAGGATCGCCTGGTGGAAATCGCCGGTGATCCCGGTGAGCGCGGTCAAAAACAGGTTGCCGAACGAGTGGCCGAGCAGGCCGTCGCCGGCTGGAAAGCGATATTGGAACAGGCGCGCGAGCAGCGCTTCGTCATCGGCCAGGGCGACCAGGCAGTTGCGGATGTCCCCTGGGGGGAGAACCCCGAGCTCGCGGCGCAGCCGGCCGGAGGAACCACCGTCATCGGTGACCGTCACCACCCCGGTCAATTGGCGCAACTGCCGGGTGCCCACATGATGCTTGAGCCCGCGAAGCACGACCGACAGGCCGCTGCCGCCGCCGACGACAACCAGCGAAAGCCCCGCGGCGTGGGTGCCGCGCCTAACCGAGCTCGAAGAGCTGGCGGTGTTCGGCGTGCCGGCGAAGCTCGGCGAAATCGGCATCGTGGAACGCATGGACTCGGTTCTTGGGGTTGATCTCGATCGCCTGGGAGAGCGCCTTGGCCGCCTCGCCGAGGCGTCCTTCGACGGCGTGGATCGAGGCTACCAGGAAAGCGAACCGGTCGTCTTTCTTGTCGCGTCCGCCGCGGCGCGCAAGCTCCAGGGCCTCTTTGACGTCGCCTCGGTTGCGCAACATCACCGCTTCGAGGAAGGGATCGTCCGGCTCGTCGTTCCCTTCGGCTTCCGCGAGTTTCTTCTTGCAGATCGCCAGGAACTGGCGCGCCCGCGCGGTGAGCGACGGCTCATCGCCCGCGATCACCTTTTCCAGCTCGACCGCCGCCTGCTTCCACTGCTGCTTTTGCAGCAGGGCCAGGCCCTCCGTCAGCTGCTCAACGAGCGGATCGGCTTCCGGACGCGGACCCGCCGGACGCGAGAACGCCACCACCGGTTTTTCCTCCGGGGCCGCCAGGACGCCCACTTCGATCAGGGCGGCGCGGATGTTTTTCTCATCGGTTTTGAAGCGGACGGCAAGCTCGCCAAGGCTCTTCGTCTTACCGTACCGTTTGAGGTACGAGAGGTCTTCTTTCTGCCAACGTTTGGCCATCTTCTTTGGGATTCTCCTCGTTCTATCGTTTGCGCAACTCGATCAGGATTTGCTTGGCGACCGACTTGAGTGTGTCGAAGATGCCAATTCCGGTGGTCGCCACCGCTTCGAAAGTCGGCTCGCGTTTGTAGTTGAGGACGCGGTACATCTGATCGACCGCCAGTGCCCCGGGCAGATCGCGCTTGTTGAACTGGAGCGCGTAGGGAATCGTCGGCAGGTCGTAGCCGTGCTCTTTCAAGTTCGCTTCGAGGTTGCGGATCGATTCGATGTTGGCCTCCATCCGCTCCTCCTGGCTGTCGGCGACGAACACCACGCCGTCGACCCCTTTGAGGATCAGTTTGCGGCTGGCGTCGTAAAACACCTGGCCGGGCACGGTGTAGAGGTGGAATCGAGTGGTGAACCCCCGGATGCTGCCGAGATCGAGCGGCAGGAAGTCGAAGAACAGGGTGCGATCCGCCTCGGTCGCGAGCGAGATCATCTTGCCCTTCGAATCGGGTGACGTCTTATTGTAGATATACTGCAAGTTGGTCGTCTTGCCTCCGAGCCCGGGCCCGTAATAGACGATCTTGCAGTTGATCTCCTTGCTGGCGTAGTTGATGAACGTCATGGTCGTACAACCTCGGTCGGCATTTTGGCAGCGAAAGAATTGAACGGCGAGAGAACCGAATCGCGAGACGGCCTCAGGCCGTCACTCGCTGAACAGCGCGTCGATGTCCTCATCGGTAATCTCGGAAAACGGGCTCGCGGGGCCACCGGGAGATTCCCCTCGCTCCCCTTTCTGCAGCATGGTCTCGAAGATCCGCTCCAAGTCCACGCTCGCCCTTTTGACCCGCAGGCGCACCAGGCCGAGCGACGAGCGCTCGTCGAAGATGACGACCAGGATCGCGCGCTTGGCGACGATCGAGATGTGAATATGGTCTTGCTGCCCCTCGTGGAACAGTACCGAGAACTCGCGCTCGCCGATCAGCTTGGCGAGGCCGTCGGTGGCCGCCACGTTGCCCGCGGTGAGCGAGGCGAGGGAGGTCGCATCGAATTTCTCAAGCTCCCCCGCGGCAGCGATCTGCTGGCCGTTTTTGTCGATCAGGAAGACGGCCTTGGCGTTGGCCTCCTGGCGAAGGCGCCGTAGCGCCTCTTCCAAGCTCGAGTATTCCTCTTCGTAGAGGATGAAATCGGCTGAACCCATCGGGTGACCTCGTTTCGGATCGCCCGGAAGATACAACACCCGGTCGTTCCGGTCAAAACGCTGATTCCAAATAACTTGTATTGGGGGTATCCCGGACTTACCGGAAGTAGCGCCAGCCGGCCAGGACATCCTGCTCGGCGATCAAAACCCGATCCCCCTCTACGCGATGAGCCAATTGCACCGGCTCGCATCCCCCGTGTCCGTTGTTGACTCCGGCCAGCCGGAAGGACTTGTCGCACTTGTTACAAACGACCCATTCGCCCTGGGGGTGAAAGCCCCGCTTCGCCTTGAAGCAGACCTCGCTGGCATCGAAGGCGACCTGAATCGTGCCGCCGCCGTCGCGCCCGACGAAGAACTTGACCTCCTGGTTCGCCGGATTGAGGAACCGGTAGTGGCGAACCTCCAGCGGCGCGAGCGCCCCGACATCGATCTTGACCAGATGGTCGTTGCCGGCGTTCACCCGCTCGAAGGCGTTCTTGCCCAACCTCCCGGCGAGCGCCAACTGGGCCAGCAGGCCGCAGACCACGACCAGGCCGACCGCGAGAATGCCATGAATCGGACGAAAGCGCACGGCGGTATTGTGCGTCAACGAGAGAGTTGGGGCAAGGGCGCGCCCAGCGCCGCGGCGAGCTTGTGGGGCATTCCATCGAACGCTCCGGACGACATGGTGACCAAAACGTCGCCCGGTTTCGCCTCGGCGAGGGCCGCGGCGAGCAGATCTTGATTGGAGGCAAACACCGTGGTGCTCACGCCCGATCGTTCGAGGTCGGCGGCGAGCGCGGCAAAGTCGAGCCGCTCGTCGTCGGCCAGACGCCCGGCGTGGAAGGTCGGCGCGAACAGCACCCGTCCCGCCCGGGCGAACGCGGTGCGGTACAGGTCGTAGAAGAACAGCCGCCCGGCGGTCAGGCTGCGCGGCTCGAACAGGACCACCAGCCGCCGGTCCGGGTAGCGCTGGGCGAGGCCGCCGAGCGTTTTTTCCACCGCCGTCGGGTGGTGGGCGAAATCGTCCACGACGGTGATTCCCGCGCCCTCGTCGCCCGCGTCACCGACCCGGAAGGTGCCGAGATCCTCGGCGCGACGCTTGACCCCGTCAAAGCTCGCGAGCGCCGCGAGCACGGCGTCGACCGGCAGGCCGTCGCGCCGGGCCGCCGCCCAGACCGCGAGCGCATTGGCTACGCCGTGCTGTCCCGAAAGGCGGATTTCGATCTCGAAGTCGCCGGTCACGCTGCCCGAATCCGGAACGCGGAACCGGCTGCCCGAAGCCGACGCAGCGATCGGCGCCGCGCCGAGCGGCCGAAGAGCGCACTCCGGCCCCAAGCCGTAGAGAACCACCGGGCAGGGGGCCTGTTCGGCCAGCGAACGCAGGTCCGGGTCGTCGCCGCAGGCGATCAGGCATCCCGAAGGAGGCAAGAGCGCGATCAGCCGGCGGTACGAGTCGCGCAGCGCCTCGGGCGAGGGATAGAGGTCGGCATGGTCGTATTCGACGCTGGTGAGAATCAACGTCTCCGGCCGATAGTGGAGGAACTTCGCCCCGCGGTCGAAGAACGCGGCGTTGTACTCGTCCCCCTCGATCGCGAACCGCTCGCCTTTCCCGATGTGGAAGCTCGCGGGCAGCCCCTGGGGCACCCCGCCGACGAGATAGCCCGGATCGCATCCGCAGCAGGTGTAGACCCAGGCGGCGAGGGCCGTGGTGGTCGTCTTGCCGTGGGTGCCGGCGATCACCAGGGGCGCTCGACCGGCGAGGAAGAAGCGCGCGAGCGCTTCGGGCATCGACAGGCGCTCGATCCCGAGCCGCTCCGCTTCGAGCACTTCCGGGTTGTCGCGGCGCACCGCGTTGCCCACGATCACAAGGTCCGGCCGGGGAGAGAGATGCGCCGCATCCCAGCCGACCTCCGGCCGGATGCCCGCCGTTTCGAGCATCGTGCTCATCGGCGGATAAAGCGGCCCGTCCGCGCCGCGGACGTCATGGCCCTGCTCTTGCAGAAGGCAGGCGAGCGGCGCCATGCCTGTGCCGCCGATCGCAATGAGATAAATGGTCAGGTTCGGATTTGTCACGGAGTCCCGTAAACAGGTAAGACTTGACGTCAAATCAAGTTTCGATCTGGGCCTTAAAGTGTAGCATCCGCCCCGCACGACCCCGCGGGTGATTTCAAAGCAGGTGATTTCAAAGTCCCTAGCCCAAGGAGCAGGCCGCTATGAACCGTCACGCCAAAACCGCCATTTTGACGCTCTGCCTCACCCTGCCGCTCGCCGTCGCGGCGTATGGGGCCGACACCCCGGCCCCGACCGCCAAGCCGAAAGCCGTGGTCGTCGAGGCCACCTTCGACGCCGGAGTGGTCGCCAAGGGCGAGCAGGTCGTCCACGACTTTCTGATCAAGAACGAAGGCGAGGGCACTTTGGAGATCCAGCGCGTCGAGCCGGGATGCGGCTGCACGGTCGCCCAGTTCGACAAGAGCGTGGCGCCCGGCCAGACCGGCAAGGTCCACGCGGTGGTCGAGACCTCGACCTTCAACGGCCCGATCTCCAAAGGGATCTCGGTCTATACCAACGACACCGAGAATCCGCGCATCCAGCTTACCGTCCAAGCGAAGATCGAGCCCTACATTCAGGTGAAGCCCGGCTACGCCCGGTATCTCACCGTGCAAGGCGAGGCGAAGGCGGGCGTGATCGTTCAGAGCCTCTGGGCACCGGACGGCGCCGACTTCGCGATCGAGGACGTGGTGTCGCCGTACCCGTACCTCACCGCGACCTTCCACCCGGCGTCCGATACCGAGAAACTGCCCGACGTCACGGGCAAGCAGTGGCAGATCGAGATGACGCTCGACAACTTCGCCGCTCCGGTGGGCAGCATGGCCGATTACCTGACCGTCCACACCACCCACCCGAAGCAGAAACTGGTGCAGATCCCGATCTCGGGCTTCATCCGCCCGGTGGTCGCGGTGACGCCGCCGGGGGGAGATTTCGGCAGCGTCGAGGTCAAGGAGAAGGTCACCAAGACCCTCAACGTCCGCAACTTCGCGACCGAAGACATCAAGCTCGTCTCGATCGACAACCCGCTGAGCGGCAAAGGCCTCGACACCGCGTTCGACGCCGTCCTAGAGGGCCGAGAGTACATGGTGCGCTTGACCCTGGAGCCGAATGCGCCGAAGGGTCCGTTCAGCACGAATCTGGTGCTGCACACCGACAGCCAGAAGGTTCCGACGCTCGAAGTCGCGATCAAGGGCGAAGTAAAGTAGCGCTTCCGTAGACTCGATCGGCTGCGGCCCGGCGAGGCGCACCGCTGCTATGATCCGCGCTAAAGAAGGAGCTCCAGAGCTTCGGATCAGAGGCCGCAGCCCGACAGACCCCGTTACCGCGGAGTCTCGGTTGCCCTCCCTCCAGGCAGACCGAACATGATCGGCCGCGTCGTCTCTCACTACCGCGTTTTAGAGCGCCTCGGCAGGGGCGGCATGGGCGTGGTGTATAAGGCCGAGGACTTGAAGCTCGGCCGCAAGGTCGCGCTCAAGTTTCTGCCGCCCCACGTCAGCCCGTCGGTCGAGACCAATCAGCGCTTCCTCCAGGAGGCGCGCGCCGCCTCGGCGCTCGACCATCAAAACACCTGCACGATCTTCGAGATCGCCGAAACCGACGAGGGCCAGCTGTTCATCGTAATGGCCTACTACGATGGGGAGACCCTATCGGCCCGGCTCAAGCAGGGAGCCCTGACGCCGTCCGAGGCGGCCGACCTGGTGGCGCAATCCGCGCGCGGTCTCGCGCGCGCCCATCAGCAGGGAATCATTCACCGCGATGTCAAGCCGGCCAACCTGATGATCACCAAGGAAGGGCTGGTCAAGGTGCTCGACTTCGGGATCGCGAAGCTGGTGGGTGCCTCGCCGGTCACCCATGTGGGCAAGATCGTCGGATCGGTGGAATACATGTCGCCCGAGCACGCCCGCGGCGACGACATCGACGCCCGGGCCGACCTATGGTCGCTCGGCGTCGTGCTGTACGAGTCGCTGTCGGGCCGCAAACCGTTCCGCGCCGACCACCCGCAGGCGGCCCTCTATGCCGTCCTTCACCTCGACCCCAAACCGCTCAACGACGTGGCGCCGCACCTACCCGGCCGCCTGCTGGACGTCGTCGCCAAGGCGCTCCGGAAATCTCCCGATCAGCGCTATCAGGACGCCGAGGAGCTGATTCGCGACCTCGAAGAGCAAGAGAGCTGGACCGGCCCGACCGCGGCGTTCCCGTCGCAGACCCCGGTCCGCCCACAGCCGTCGGTCGCGGTGCTGCCGTTTAAAGACATGAGCCCGGAGCAGGATCAGCAGTATTTCTGCGACGGCACGGCCGAGGAGTTGATCAGCGCGCTGTCGAAAGTGGACGGCCTGCGCGTCGCCTCGCGGACCTCGACGTTCGAGGTGACCCGCGGCACCTCGGTTGACCTGCGCACCGTGCGCGAACGGCTCGGCGTTTCGACCCTGCTCGAAGGGAGCGTGCGCAAGGCGGGAATGCGCCTGCGCATCACCGTCCGGCTGGTCAATACCTTGGACGGCTTCGAGCTATGGAGCGATCGGTTCGACCGCGACCTCGAAGACATCTTCGCGATCCAAGAGGAAATCGCCCGGCAGATCGTCGAGACCTTGCGCCCAAAACTGGTCGCCGAGGCCGGGCCGCTCGTGCTGCCGGCGGGCGGCTTCGAGGTCTACAACCTGTATCTCAAGGGGCGCTTCCACTGGAACCAGCGCACCGAGGCCGGACTGCAAAAGAGCATCGATCTGTTTCGCGAGGCGACCGAGAAAGACCCGGCGTACGCCCGCGGGTACGCGGGCCTGGCCGACGCCTATCTTCTGCTCGGCATCTATGGCGCCGCGGCCCCCGACGAGGTGATGCCCCGCGCCCGCGAGGCGGCCGAAAAGGCGCTCGGCCTGGACGGCAAGAGCGCCGAGGTCTACGCCTCGCTCGCCTGCATGGAGGCGGTGTACGAATGGGACTGGGAGGGCGCCGAGGAGGACTTTCGCCGCTCGATCGCCCTGGATCCGCGTTATCCCACGGGGCACCACTGGTTCGCGGTCAACGTCCTCGCCCCCTGCGGCCGATTCAAGGAGGCCTTCGAAGAGCTGCGCATCGCCGAGGATCTCGATCCGCTGTCGCTCGCGATCCATGCGAGCGTCGGCCTGGTCTTCATCTTTCAACGCCGCTACGAAGAGGCGCTCGACGAGCTGGCTCACGCGATCGATCTCGATCCCCGCTTCGCCGTCGCCCATTTCTTCCGCGGCCAGGCCCTCTCTCAGCTGGACCGCCACGATGAAGCGATCGGCGCGCTCGAACACGCCGTGGAGCTTTCCGGCGGCGCCCTGGAGATGCGTTCGGCGCTCGCCTGCGCCTACGCCCGGGCGGAGCGCCTGGAGCCGGCGCTGCGGATCCAGAAGGAACTCAACGCCCGGTCGCTCACCGGCTACGTCTCTCCCGTCCTGCTCGCCCAGGTGCACGCCAGCCTGGGAGAGACCGGCAGCGCGATCGAGGCCCTTGCCAGGGCGATCCGCTGGCGCGCGGCGGACCTCGCCTGGCTCCGGGTTCGGCCGGTGTTCGATACGCTCCGTGGCGAGCCACGGTTCGAAGAGCTACTTGACGAAATCCATCTCGGCTCGCGCACCCTGTCGGCCGCATCGTTCGGTTCCGAAGACGACCTCGCTCCCACGAGAATCCTCTGATCGGGTCCTTCTCTAGCAGAACGGCGACCGCGAGAACGATACCCAGATGAAATGCGCCAGCTGCCAGAACGACAACCCTCCCGGATTTCGCTTCTGCGGCCACTGCCGCTCCCCGTTGCCGTTCGCCTGCCCGAGCTGCAAGACCGAGCTGCCTCCCGGCTATGCCCTCCGCTTTTGCGGCTTCTGCGGGAACGCACTGCCCGGCGGCGGGCCAGGCGCGGCCGAGCCGGTTTTCCCCGCTCTCCCCACGACGACCGTCGAGTCGATCACCGGGACGTTTTCGGTCTCCACCGAACAGCTGCGCACGGTGACCGTCCTGTTCTGCGATCTGGTGGGCTCGGTGGCGCTCGCCGACCGGCTCGACCCGGAAGAGCTGCGCGACGTCGTCCAAAGTTACCAGCGGGCCTGTTCCGAAGCGGTGGAGCGCTACGGCGGCCACGTCGCCCAGCTCTTGGGCGACGGCCTGATGGCCTATTTCGGGTATCCGACGGCGCTGGAGCAGGATCCGCAGCGGGCGGCCCGCGCGGGGCTCGACATCATCCCGGCGGTCGCGGCGCTCGGCGCCCAGGTCGAAGGGCAACATGGCGTGGGGCTCAAGGTTCGGGTCGGCATCCATACCGGCCGCGGGATCGCGACCGCGATGGTCGATACCCGCGAAACCCTGGTCGTGGGCCAGGTCTCCAACATCGCGGCGCGCATTCAGGCGATCGCCGAGCCGGGCACCGTCGCGATCAGCGGCAAGACCTATCCCCTCCTGCGCGGGCAGTTCGATTGCGAGTCTCTGGGGCCGCACGAGCTGAAGGGAATCGCCAAGCCGATCGAGGTTTTCCGGGTGCTCGGCTGGCGCAACTTCGTCAGTCCGTTCGAAGTCGAGCGTGACAAGGGCCTTCGTCCTCTGGTCGGACGCACCGGCGACGCCGAGGCGCTCGAACGTTGCCTCGAGCGCGCGGGCGAAGGGCGCGGGCAGGTGATGGCGGTAGTCGGCGAAGCGGGGATCGGCAAATCCCGCTTGGTCCAACACCTGCGCGACAAGGCGAACGGCAGGGTCAGATCCTGGCTCGACGGCCGCTGCTCGCCGTTTCAAACCAACAGCGCGCTCGCGCCGATCGCCGAGCTGCTCCAGGGCTCGTTCGGGCTGCGCGCCGACGAATCGATCGACGCCACGATCGCCCGTCTGGAGAAGGGCCTGCGTCCTTACGGCCTGGTCGGCGAAGAGGTGCCCCTGCTCGCTTCGATGCTCGGGCTGCCGATCACCGACCGGTTTCCGTCGCTCGACCTGTCCCCTCAACGCCAGAAGGAGCGAACGCTCGAAGCCCTCGTCTCGCTGGTGCTCGCGATGGCGGAGAAGGGGTTGGTGATCTTCTTCATCGAGGACCTCCACTGGGTCGATCCGTCCAGCTTGGAGCTGCTCGGCATGCTGGTGAGCCAGGCGCCCACCACCCGTCTGCTGATCCTGCTCACGCTGCGGCCCGACATGCCGCTCCCCTGGGCCGGCCGCGCCTACTCGAATCAGATCACCCTCGATCGGCTGACCGACGAGGAGATCGAGGAGCTGATTCTCGAACGGACGGAGGGCCGGCCGCTGCCGCCCGAGGTGCTGCGGCAGTTGATCGCCAAGACCGACGGCGTGCCCCTGTTCGTCGAGGAGCTGACCCGGATGGTGCTCGACTCCGGCCTGCTCCACCCGATCGACGGCCGCTACGAGCTGGACGGACCACTGCCGCCGCTCGCGATTCCCGCGACGCTCCAGGATTCGTTGATGGCCCGCCTCGACCGGCTGGCCGCGGTGCGTGAACTGGTGCAACTCGCCGCGGCGATCGGCCGCGAGTTCAGCTTCGACATGATGCGGGCGGTGGCGAGCCAGCCGGACTCCGATCTTCGCCAGGGACTCGACCAACTCGTCGATGCCGAGATCCTTTATAAGCGCGGCGTGGCCGGCTCGATCTCTTACTCGTTCCGCCACGCGCTGATCCAAGACGCGGCCTATGGCTCGCTGCTCAAGAGCACCCGGCAGCAGTATCACTCGCGCATTGCGCGTTCGATCGAGGAGAAGTTTCTGGACCTCGCCGAAGGGCGGCCCGAACTGGTCGCCCAGCACTGGTCGGAGGCCGGGCTCGCGGAACGGGCGATCGGCTATTGGCTCTCGGCCGGTCGGCGCGCGGCCGAGCGATCGGCGAATCTGGAGGCGATCGGCCATCTGGAGCGCGGGCTCGCGCTGTTGGCCTCCCTCGCTTTCGGGCCGCCGCGCGATCGCGCCGAGCTGGACCTGCGGACGATGATCGGCCCGGCCCTGATCGCCACGCGCGGTTACGCGGCGCCGGAGGTCGAGGCGAACTACGATCGCGCCCGCGAGCTGTGCACCCAGGTGGGCGATGCTCCGCAACT